>CAYLND010000018.1:0-39402 GCA_964384905.1 uncultured Acidobacteriota bacterium | reverse complement strand
GGCGAGGACAGGAGCCGAGGTCACGGTGGTCGTGATGGAGCCGCCGCTGACCGGCGTCGTCTCCGCCGAATCGATGCTGTAGGTGCCGTGCGTAATCACGGTGGCGTTCGGAAGCGGACTGGCGACGCGGACCACGAGCTGGACCGAGCCCGAGGCCCCCGCCGCGACCGACCCGATCGACCAGGTGACCACGGAGCCGGAGAGCGTGCCGCTGCCGACGGAGACGAACGTGGTGTTGGCCGGCAGGGTGTCGCTTACGACGACCGACGACGCGCCGGCGTTGCCGGTGTTCGCGTACGACAGCGTGTAAGTCAGGTTGGCGCCCGCGGCGACCGGATCAGGGGCGTCGGTCGAGGCGATGCTCAGGACCGGCGCCGAGGCCACCGTCGTGGTCACGGCCGGCCCGGCGACCGACGCGGTCTCGTTGCTCGCGATCGACAAGGACGAATTGCTGATCACCGTGCCGTTGGCGAGGGGACTGGCGACGCGCACCACGAGCTGGACCGAGGACGAAGCGCCGGCCGCGAGCGTCCCGATCGACCAGGTGACGACGCCCCCCGCGAGCGTTCCGCCGCCGCTGGCCGACAGGAACGTCGTGCTGGCGGGCACGGTGTCGGCGATCGTCACGCCGGTCGCGGTGACGTTGCCGGTGTTCGAGTCGTTGATCGTGTAGGTGATGGTGCCGCCGGCGGCGACGGGGTCGGGCGCGTCGGTCGCGGTGATCCCCAGGACCGGCTGCAGCACCGTCGGAGTGGTCGCGACCTCGTTCGAGGGCGCGCTGACGTTGCCCGCCTGATCGTAGGCGACGACGACGAAGTAATAAGTCGTGTTCGCGACGAGACCGGCGAGCGCGTAGGAGGTGACGTTGCCGACGTCGACGGTCGTCGTGTAGGTCCCCGGGGTCGTGCCGTACTCGAGGCGGTAGCCGGCGAGGTCCGAATCGGTGTTCGCGTCCCAGGCGAGCTGCACGACGGTCGACGCGAGCGCTGCCTCCGTGGACATCGCGCACAGAGCGAGCGCGACGGACACGCAGGCAACCAACCTCCGAAGACTCCTGCGCTGCGACACCGGGACACCCTCCCCAGCGGCATGGAAATCGAATTCGGTGGCTTTGCTTCACGAAGGAAGCGATCGAGAGAGAAGCAAGTGAGATGCCACGACATCCTCGTGGTCGATGCCACGCGCATCGTTCAAGAGATTGGATCGACGTCAGTTACGATGTCGCGATCTTCCACACTCGGAGTCAAACGAATGGAGCGCCCACACGGTGATCGCGCGTGACAGGAACGTGCTGGAGGCGACGCGCACGAAATCTTGCGGGCGCGCGATGTCGCGCGGTATCCGGGATCGTGATGAGAATTCTGGGCGGGCCGTCTGGAGAATCGGCCTTGCGAGCGAGTGATGTGTCCCTTCGCGCTGTGCACTAATGCGGACAGGTTCCCGGTGAAAAACGATTTTGAACTCGCGCGCATCGTCGCCGCGATCGTTCATGTCGCGCGCCGCATCGCGGACGGCGAGACGCGCTTGACTCCGGCGGGAGCGCCCGCTACGATTTCCGCGACTTTGTGAAACGGTGCACAAGGTGGGGGGAGCGCGGCGCGCGGGCGGCACCATCTCCGATCTGACGGCCCAGAGGCTGTCGGTCTACCTGCGCTGTCTCGAGGATCTGCAGCGCGCCGGCGTGCGGACCGTCTCCTCGCAGGGGCTGGAGGAGAGATTCGGGCTCAACTCGGCGCAGATCCGCAAGGACCTGGCGTGCTTCGGCGAGTTCGGGGTGCGCGGCGTCGGATACGTGGTCGCCGACCTGAAGGATCAGCTGGTCCGGATCCTCGGGCTGACCCGCGACCGCAAGGTGGTCATCGTCGGGGCGGGGAACCTGGGGATGGCCCTGGCCGACTATGCGGGGTTCAACGCCGGAGGCTTCGAGATCGTCGCCCTGTTCGATAATGATAAGGTCAAGGTCGGCGGCGTGTCCCGCGGCGGAGTCCCGGTGCTGCATATCGACAGGCTTCCCCAGACGGTCCGGCGCGAGAAGGCGAGCATCGCCGTGCTGGCGGTGCCGGCGGTGGCGGCGCAGAAGGTCCTGGATCTCGTCGGCCGCGCCGGCATCAAGGCGGTGCTCAACTTCGCGCCCGCGCGACTGAAGTCGCGTCCCGGGATCCTCCTGAAGGCGGTCGATCTCAAGATCCAGCTCGAGAACCTGGTCTTCCACCTGACCCGGGCCGAGGAGGCGCGACGGTGACGCAACCTCCCGGCGACCGCATCGACCCGGCGGAGATCCGGGACCACTACCGGCGCGGCCGCGGCCTCCTGGGCATCCAGAGCAAGATCCCGGTCCGCGACGAGTACATCCTGAGCCTGGTCTACACGCCCGGCGTGGCCGAGCCGTGCCTGGCGATCCGCGACGACCCCGAGTCGTCGTTCATCTACACCATGCGCGGCAACGCCGTCGCGGTCGTGACCGACGGGTCCTCGGTGCTGTCGTTCGGCGACGCCGGCCCGCTGGCGGCGGCGCCGGTGATGGAAGGGAAGTGCGTCCTGTTCAAGTCGCTCGCCGGGATCGACGCGTTCCCGGTGTGCGCCGACGAGCGCGACCCGGCGCGCCTGGCCCGGCTCATCCAGTGCCTCACGCCCACCTTCGGCGGCTTCGCCATCGAGGACATCGCCTCGCCGCGGTCGTTCGAGCTGATGGAGGCGCTCGACGCCATGAGCGACGCCGACCTGCCGGTGCCCTATTTCTTCAACGACATGCAGGGTGCCTGCGCCACGGTTCTGGCGGCCTTGCGCAACGCCCTGAAGCTGGTCGGCAAGGAGATCGGCGCGATCCGGGCGGTGATCACGGGCGCCGGCGGCGCCGGCATCACCGTGGCCCGCTTCCTGCGCAAGGCGGGCGTTCCGGAGATCACCCTCTGTGACCGGCACGGCATCGTCTGGGAGGGGCGCCCCGAAGGGATGAACCGCTTCAAGGAGGCGGCCGCCCGCGATCTCAATCCGAAGAAGCGCCAGGGGACGGTCGGCGACGCCCTGAAGGGCGCCGACCTGTTCGTCGGGCTGTCCGCGGCGCGCACCGTCCGCCCCGACATGATCCGGACGATGGGCAAGAAGCCGATCGTCCTCGCCCTGGCGACCCCCGAGCCGGAGATCGGCGCCGACGAGGCGCATGCCGCCGGCGCCGCGGTGGTCCTGACCGGCGGCGCCAACTACCGTCACGGGCTCAACGTCGCCCTGGCGTTTCCCGGCGTCCTGCGCGGCGTCATCGACGCGCGCGCCTCGCGCGTCTACGACGAGATGCTGATCGCCGCCGCGGACGCCATCGCCGCGCTCGTTCCCGACAAGGAGCTGAGCTACGAGCGCATCGTGCCGCGCGTCCTCGACCTGCGCGTCGGCCCGGCGGTGGCCGGCGCGGTGGCCAACGCCGCCGTGGCGCTCGGCGTCGCGCGCGAGGACGTCGACCCCGAGTACGTCCAGGACCGCACCCGCCACCTGGTCTACGAAGGGGAGGCCGCCCTGGTGGAGCACGGCTTCAACAGCGAGGAGAGGAGCCTCGGCGACGAGGCGCTCGATCTGCACCGCCGCTATCGCGGCGCCATCGAGACGACCAGCAAGATCCCGCTCAAGGACGAGCACACGCTCCTGGTCATCGCCACCCCCGGCGTCGCGGTGCCGGTGCGCGAGATCATGAAGTCGCCGCTCAACGTCTGGGAGTACACCAGCAAGGGGAACCTGGTGGCGGTCGTGACCGACGGCTCGGCGGTCCTGGGCCTCGGGAACATCGGACCGGAGGCCGGCCTGCCGGTGATGGAAGGGAAGTGCGTCCTGTTCAAGACGCTGGCCGGCATCGAGGCGATGCCGATCTGCCTCGGCACGCAGGACACCGAGGAGATCATCGCCATCGTCAAGGCGATGGAGCCGTCGCTCGGCGGCGTGAACCTTGAGGACATCGCCGCGCCCCGCTGCTTCGAGATCGAAAGGCGGCTGCGCGTCGAGACCGGCATCCCGATCTTCCACGACGACCAGCACGGCACCGCGGTCGTGGTCCTGGTCGGCCTCCTGAACGCCTGCCGGCTGACCGGCCGCGATCTGGGGGGGTTGAAGGTGACGATCAACGGCGCCGGGGCCGCCGGCATCGCCGTCACCCGGCTGATCATGCTGGCGGGCGTGCGCGACGTGATCCTGTGCGACACGCACGGCGTCCTCCATCCCGAACGCGCGCATCTCAACCAGGAGAAGGAGGCGATCGCCGCGGTCACGAACCTCGAGAAGCGGCGCGGCGACCTCGCCGAGGGGCTGCGCGGGCGGGATCTCTTCATCGGCCTGTCGGGACCCAACCTGGTGACGCCGGCGATGGTCAAGAGCATGGCGCCTCGGCCGATCATCTTCGCGCTCGCGAACCCGGTGCCGGAGATCGCGCCCGAGGCGGCGCTTCAGGCCGGCGCGGCGGTCGTGGCGACCGGCCGCTCGGACTACAAGAACCAGATCAACAACGCCATCGCCTTCCCCGGCATCTTCCGCGGCGCCCTCGACGTCGCCGCACGCAACATCAACGACGCCATGACGCTCGCCGCCGCCCACGCCCTCGCCGACCTGGTGCCGGACTACGAGCTCTCGGCCGACTACATCCTGCCTAGGGCGCTCGATTTCCGCGGCGCGCCCGAAGTGGCGGCGGCCGTGGCGCGCGCCGCCATCGAGAGCGGCGAGGCGCGCCGGCGCGTCGACCCGCGTCTCATCCTCGAGAACACCCGCGACTACCTGTACGGCGGCACGCTGCGGTCGCTGCCCGGCGAGCCGATCGGCGACCAGCCGCAGCTTCCCCTGAAGCCGGTCTAGACGCGCCCGGCGGGGCCGGGACCGCGAGCGCGGGCCGCGCTCACTCGAGAGGCAGCGTGATCCGGAACGTCGCGCCCTGTCCGACGCGGCTGTCGACCGTGATCTCGCCGCCGTGCGCCCGGACCAGGTTGCGCGCGATGGTCAGCCCGAGGCCGGAGCCGCGCGACAGCCTGCCCTTGTAGAAGCGGTCGAAGATCTTCGGCAGGTCGTCGGCGGCGATGCCGGAGCCGGTGTCCGACACGGTCAGGGTCAGGTGGCTGTCCGCCACCCTGGCGGCGATCGAGACGACGCCGTCGGGCGGCGTGTGGCGCAGCGCGTTCGAGACCAGGTTCGCGAGGACCTCGTGGAGGCGCAGGGGATCGACGGAAACGAGTGGCAGGTCCGCCGACGCGTCGACGCGGACCGCGAGCCGGCGCTCCACGGTCTCGGCAGAGAACGAGGCGACCACCTCCTGGATCAGGATGGTCACGTCGGTCGGCTCCTTGTGCAGGGCGAGGGTGCCGCTCTCGGTGTCGGCGAGCGTCCGCAAATCGTCCACCAGCCGGGCGAGGAGGCGGGTCTCGTCGAGCAGCTCGCCGAGCTGCGCGTCGTCGCGCGCGTAGACTCCGTCGAGCAGCCCCTCCAGCCGACCCTGGACCACGCTCAGCGGGGTGCGCAGCTCGTGCGCGATGTCGGCCATCATGTTCCGCCGCTGCCGGTCCTGCGACTGGAGACGCTCGGCCATGCCGTTGAAGGCGCGCCCGACCGTGCGCAAAGACGGCGGCCCGTGCTCCCGGACGCGCGTCGTATAGTCGCCGCCCGCCACGCGGTCGGCCGCCGCCACGATGTCACCCAGGGGCGCGCCGACGCGACGGACGAGCGCCGACAGCATCGCGAGGAGGAACAGGCCTCCTCCGAGGACCACCGCGAGGGACGACCAGGGCCCCACGGGGCCGACCGGCCAGCGCGTCCCGACGATCCGGGACACGAGCGTGAAGGCGCCGAGCGCGCTGAGGCCGAGCAGGGTTGCAAACAGGAAGACGAAGCGGCGCACGAACCGGGCCCCCCCGTGCCGCCGGAAGCGTGCCGGATCGGACGGCGGCCACGGCTCGTTTTCGGGCCACCAGGGAGGGCACGGGCGCAGGCGGCATCGGGGGCGCATCATGATTCGGCGAACCTGTAGCCGATACCGTACACCGTCTGCACGTAGCGCGGCTCCCGCGTGTCGGGCTCGAGCTTGCGCCGGATGTTCTTGATGTGGGCGTCGATGGCCCGCTCGAACGATTCGACCTGGCCGCCACGCACGGCTTCGAGCAGCTGCGCGCGCGACAGGACGCGGCCGGGCCGGCGCGCCAGGGCGGCGAGGAGCTGGAGCTCGGTCGCGGTCAGGTCGATCGGCCGGCCGCCCCGCGTCACCTTCATCCGGGACAGGTCGATGACCAGATCGGCGCGGCGCAGGATGGTCTCCGCGCCGGCCCCCGCTCCCGCGCGGCGCAGGACGGCGCGCACGCGGGCCACCAGCTCCCGCGGGCTGAACGGCTTGACGATGTAGTCGTCGGCACCCAGCTCGAGACCGGTCAGTCGGTCCGATTCCTCGACCCGGGCCGTCAGCATGACGATCGGGATCGCCCCCTCGCGCCGCAGACGGCGGGCCACCTCGAGCCCATCGAGACGCGGCAGCCCGAGATCGAGCACCACCAGATCCGGACGCCGCTCGCGGGCCAGCGCCAGCGCGCTCACGCCGTCGCCGGTCGTCAGCACATCGAAACCGGCGTGTCTCAGGTAATCAGCGGCGATCTGGGCGATGCGACGCTCGTCTTCGACGACGAGAACGGTCTTCATGATCGGCCATGACGGCGATCGACGGGGCCGCGGGGGCCCCGTCGATCGCTTCCATCATACGCGGGTGTCTTCTGCGGACGGGACCGGCGCGTGTCTCACGTCTGCGTGGGCGGCTGGCCGCTCATCCGCTCGTGCGCGCGCCGGTGCCAGTCCTCGAACCACGATCCGGCGTCGTAACGGCCGGGGTAGCACCACCGCCGCCCGTGGAAGGCGCCCCAGAACACCAGCCGGAGCACCAGGAACCAGAACAGCACGCAGACGAACGGACCGAAGAACCAGAATCCCCACGGACGGTGCCAGACGTAAGGCGCCTCGGCGCCCGCCGCCGGTGCCGCCCCGGGAGCGACGGTCGCGAGTCCGTGCGACACGCCGGCGTTGTACGCTACGAAGCTCGCCGCCAGCGCGACGAGAATCATCGCCAGCACCACGGCCCATCGGAAACGAGTTTCCATGTGCGCTTCCTCCTCTCACTCGAGGAGTATCCGCTCCGATTGTGGAGGAATTATGAAGGGTGGACGCGACGGGAAGCCCGTCTACGGCCCGCGAAAGGAGGCTCTTCCCGGGAGCCTCAGAATCGATAGATGTAGATCGAGTAGCCGACGCGGTCGCTCGGCGCGAAGCGGTCGAGCCAGTCGAGCCTCGGGTCGCGTCCCTCGAGCAGGACGCGCTTCTTGAGATCGATCAGCTTGTTGACGCTGATCGCGTAGACGCCGGGCGGCGGGTCGGCGGCGACCGGAGGGACGGCCTCCTCGGGCGCGTCGACGTCCCAGAGCCTGTATTGAATCCCGTACACCTCGGGACGGCTCGCTCCCCAGAACGCCAGGGTCAGCGGCGGGAGGTTCCGCTCCTTCTGATAGAGCGCCAGCCGCTTCAGGTCCTGCCCCCAATCCAGGTTCGAGTCGTGCATGAAGCGGGCCCCGTTTTCGGGTCCGCCGATCAGCTCGTTGCAGTAGGCGATGTAGTGGGGCGACCCGTGGCCGACCGAGGCGGTGAGCCAGAACCCGAGCGCCACGACCGCCAGGAGGCCGGAGCGCCGCGACACCAACGGCGCCCAAGCCCTCCCCGCCAGGACCAGGAGGAAGGCGGTCACCGGGATCATGTAGCGCACGCCGTAGTTGTCGGCGAACAGGCAGACCGCGACGGCGTACAGGACCGCCGGCAGAAGAACGAACCCGAGCGCCCCGCGCGAGCGGGCCCGATCGCGCAGGCACGCGACGGCGCCGGTCCCGATCACCGACAGCGTCGCCAGCGGAGTCTTCAGGAAGAAGACGTACAGGGCGTACCACCAGCGGCCGCCGACGAAGAAGTGCCCGGCGGCGTAGGCGGGGTAGTTCACCGGCTTGTTCGCGCGCACCGCCTCGAGACCTTTGAAGTAGAGCGACAGGTCCCAGGAAAAGAAGTAGCAGGCCTGGACGACGACCGCCATCGCCACGATCGCCGCCGCGGCCGCCGCCGTCGGGCTGGCGAGCAGCCTGGCGACGAGCGTGCCACGATGGCCGGCCCCGTGCGGCCGCCCGGGCCAGCGCCGGAACCACAGCAGGAAGAACAGCGGCAGCAGCACCACCGCCGAGAACTTCGAGGCCAGGGCAAGCCCCATCCCGGCGACCGCCAGGACGAGGTGCCGCCCGCGGCCGCCCGCCTCGCAGAACCGCCACAGCGACGAGAAGGCCAGCATCGCGAAGCACGCCAGGGCGACGTCGGTGGTGACGTAGTGGCTGTGCGCCAGGAGGGTCGGCTCGAGCGCCGCGAGGAAGAGCGAGACGATCCCCGCGCCGGCATGACCGTGCAGCGCCCGCGACCAGGAGTAGATCAGGAACCCCAGGAGCACCCCGAGCCCGAGCACCGGCAGCCGGCCCCGGAACAGGATGCGGTCGAGCCCCTGCGACAGGAAGGCGGTCCCGAACCGGCCGATGTAGTTGTGGAACGTCAGGCCGGCCGGCGGCTCCGTCGGCGGAACCTGGAGGTGCATGAACAGCAAGGGAGCGGCGCAGAGCAGCTTCACGAGCGGCGGATGCTCGGGGTTGAGCCGGAACTCGCCCTTCACCCAGTAGGCGTAGCCGGCCGGAAGGTGGGCCCGCTCGTCGGGGGTGAGCGAGTCGCTGCTCATCTCCCATAGAGACAGCCCGGCGAACAGGGCCAGGAGGAGGACGACGGAAGCGATCTCGACCGGCCTCGGTATCGGCATCGCCGCACGCCATCATACATGCCCGGCCCGCCGTCCGCGCCGGGAGGCGCCGCGGCCCCGCGCCCGCTGTGGATTTCCCGGCGTTCTTATGGTAAAACCTCATCCGTTTCCGAGGACCAATTCAGAGGAGGCAAGGCGTCATGGATACAGTTGTGGTTAAGGAGACCCTTAACCCGTTCGAGATCGCGCAGAAGCAGTTCGACACCGCGGCCGACCATCTCAAGCTGGAGCCCTGGCTGCGCGACGTCCTCCGGCGCCCGAAGCGCCAGCTCATCGTGTCGATCCCGACCAAGATGGACGACGGCACCATCAAGGTGTTCGAGGGCTACCGGGTGCAGCACAACCTGGCGCGCGGGCCCGCCAAGGGCGGCATCCGCTACCACCCGAGCGTCACCCTCGACGAGGTGAAGGCGCTGGCCTCCTGGATGACCTGGAAGTGCGCCACCGTGAACATCCCGTACGGCGGCGGCAAGGGGGGCGTGGTCTGCAACCCCAAGAAGATGTCGGCGCACGAGCTGGAGGGCATGACGCGCCGCTACGCCTCCGAGATCAGCGTCATCATCGGCCCCGAGCGCGACATCCCGGCCCCCGACGTCTACACCAACGCCCAGACGATGGCCTGGATCATGGACACCTACTCGATGACCATGGGCTCGACGCAGCTCGGCGTGGTCACCGGCAAGCCGCTGCAGATCGGCGGGTCGCAGGGACGCGGCGAGGCGACGGCCCGGGGCGTGCAGTTCGTGACCCGCGAGGCCTGCCGCGAGAAGAAGATTGCGCTCAAGGGCGCCCGCGTGGCGGTGCAGGGCTTCGGCAACGCCGGCAGCGTCGCGGCGCGTCTTCTGAGCGAGGACGGCGCGACGATCATCGCGGTCTCCGACAGCAGCGGCGGCATCTGCAACACCCGCGGTCTCGACATCAAGGCGGTCCTGGCGCACAAGGAATCGACCGGCTCGCTGCGCGGCTTCCGCGAGGCCGAGCCGATCAGCAACGAGAAGCTCCTCGAGACCGAGTGCGACATCCTGGTCCCCGCCGCCCTCGAGAACCAGATCACCGTCGAGAACGCCGGACGCATCCGCGCCCGCATCGTCGCCGAGGCCGCCAACGGCCCGACCACGCCCGGCGCCGACGACGTCCTCCACAAGAACGGCGTCTTCCTGATCCCCGACATCCTGGCGAACGCCGGCGGCGTCACCGTCTCGTACTTCGAGTGGGTGCAGTCGCTGCAGGCGTTCTTCTGGGAGGAGAACCAGGTGAACCACCATCTCGAGAAGGTGATGACCCGCGCCTTCAACGAGGTCCTGGCGATCGCCAAGAAGTTCAACGTGCACATGCGGACCGCCGCGTACATCCTGGCGGTCGGCCGGGTGGCCGAGGCCACGCGCATCCGCGGCATCTACCCGTAGGAGCGGCTCCCACGCGCGAACCGTTTCTCGCCTGCGCGCTCCTCGTCGCTCTCCTGGCGGGCCTCCCGGCGCTTGCCGAGGAGGTCCGCCAAATGCCCGAGATCAAGTCCCTCCCGACCGTCAACAACCCGCAGATGCTCGTCTACTTCTATGTGCCGCCGGCGAAGACGCCGCCGGCCGGGACGCCGGTCGTCTTCTTCGGGGGCGAGTGGGGATGGAAGCCGCTGCAGCAGGACGCCGCGTCCCATCTGGCGGCTGAAGGTAGATTCGTCCTGGGCGTCGACTCGTCCGCCTACTTCACCGCGGTGATGAAACAGGAGATCATGGCCACCGAGTTCGGACTGTTCCGCTCGTATGTCAACGGGCGGGCCGGGCGCGCGAAGGAGCAGCCGGTCATCCTCGTCGGTTTCGCGGCCGGCGCCGACATCATCCCGTACATGCTGAACCGGATCGGCCAGGCGGGCGTCCGCGGCATCGTCCTCCTCGCGCCTCCCCGCACCGGCGCCACCATCTTCCGCGTCTCGATGCAGCTCAAGATGAGCAGCCCGCCCGAGGAGTCGTTCGATATGGAGGAGGAGCTGCGCCGTCTGCCGCTGATCCCGGTCGTCTTCATGGACGGCACCCTCGACGACCGGTCCGCCGCCAAGGCCCTGTCCGAGGTGGTGCGCGGACCCCACAGGTACGCCCCCGTGGTCGGCGGCGATCACCAGTTCCACGAGGCGCGCGAGCCGTTCTTCAAGCTGCTGTCCGAGGGCCTCCGCTGGATCGACTCGGGCGCTCCGGCCTTCACTCCTGCCGGCAAGCCCGTGCCCGGCGCGCTGCCCACGCCAGCGCGCGGCGCACAGCCGGCGCCCCAGCAGCCGGTCGCCCCGACCTCCCCCGCGCCGGCGGTCAGCCCCACGCCCTCCCGCCCCTGACCTGGCGGGACGGCCGCTTCCTTGATCCCCCTCGAACCCAGGTGCTATATTTGTCGCGCGTCCAGACGCGACAGACCGCATATATATAAAGGATGGGGGCGAAACGGTTTCGACGGGACTGTTGAGGCTGGGACAGCGTGCCGAGGCCCACTCCTCGCTAATCAGGTGGATTCAAACACAAGCGCCAACTCACAGTTAGCGCTGGCTGCTTAAGCAGCCCGTCCACCGGACCCTTTTTCCCGCGGGGGACCGGATGGGCGTCGCACAGCGGGATAGCCTGAAGGCCCGCCCGAAGCCTTAAGGCGAAACCGTCCGGGCTGGCCGGCCGCTTCTTTGCCACTTCGGGGGGCGGCCGGCGAGAGCAACCGAGGTGGCTACGCACGTAGACGGCCCACGCTGATCTTTTCCGGACGCGGGTTCGACTCCCGCCGCCTCCACCACTTGCTTGGCCAGACAACGCTTAATTGCCGAGACTCACATTTACCTTCAGAAAGGGGGCGGGAAGTGACGACACCGAACGATCCGCGTCCATACGCGCATTGCGCCTCGCCAATCGTACGGTATCGCGCTTCGCTCGCCTTCGGATTTCTAGCGTGCCTGATCTGTGCGGACGCAGACGCTGTACGGGCGTCGCAAGGCGGAGCCCGAGCGGACGGACGGATCGAGGTCGCGGATCGCTCCCCAGAGCACGATTCTCAGATCTTGAAGGACTATCAGGATGCACTCAACGGGCAGGCTCAAATTCTTGCGGCACAAGCGGACCGGGAGTACAAGCACCTTGACGACTTTCTGAATCGCGTCATTTGGGGCTTGGGAATCCTTGGTGGTGCAGCGGTTGGAGTATTCGCTTGGTTTCTTGGATCGACCCGTCGAGAGATTCAGAAGAGCATCCGCCAGCACCTCGATGCTCAGGTTCAGCAGGCCATAGAGCAGAAGACAAGTAGTCTCCATCAGGAACTGCGTTCCACCCAGGCTCAGCTCACCCAAGAACATGACAGGTTCAAGGATGCGCTTCAACTCCTGGAGCGTGTCAATGAGGTGATTCAGGAAGGTGAGCGAATATTGATTGAAGGGGAAGGTGCGACCTCACCTGCACTGAGGCTCCAACAGTATGAACTCGCCGAGCGGACTTTCAGAAAAGCAGTCCAGCTTGACGAGCGTCACGCCGTGGCCTATGTTGGTCTCGGAAAGGCGCTCAAGCGAATCGGCAAGGAGATGACATCGGACCACGAGCGGAGACGGGTGTTGCAGCTTGCAATCGATGCGACCTCTCAAGCGATCTCATTCAATCCGACATACGATCGAGCATTCTATAATCGCGCATGTTACAAGGCGCTAATCGGACGGCCTGCGCCGGAGGTGGTCGCAGATCTTAAGCAGGCAATTGGATTGTTCGAGCTTAATGCCGTGTTCGCGGGGCTGGATCCCGATTTCGTAGGCGTCAGAAGCGACCCGGCGTTCGCTGCGTTGATGAGCAATCACCGAGAACGGCCGGACTTAGTCAAAGGCAGCGGGCAGGAAAGTAGCACGGCGACGAGGAGCGACCTTCAGGCGGAGTAGGCTCCTGTTATGGCCAGTATGTGAGGGCAGGCCAGACGAGAAAGATCAGGGACAGCAACACAAGCCCCGCTTCCAGCCGCCAGAACCATCGCGCCCAGCGGGCGTAGGGGATTCTAGCTAGCCCTAGGGTTCCCATCGTGACGCCCGAGGTGGGGACGATCATGCACGTGAATCCTGCGCCAAATTGAAACGCGAGTACGATGGTTTGCTTCGTAATCCCCAAAGCCCCCGAGTCAGTCAGGGAGGCCAACATTTTGATCGTCAGAGATGCGGCGCCCGTGGCGGACGGAATCACAAAACAAAGGAGCCCTTGCATCACATAGACAGTCCAGGATTGAACGACAAGCCGCAGGCCGGGAGCGCTCGACGTGAGGGAGTCGAGGCGAAAGGCCGTGGACGTCAGCGCATAGATGATCCTGTCGAGCACTTGTCCATCCTTGAGGATCACCAGGACTCCATTCGCAAATGCAATGATTAGGGCCGCAGACGCGAACTCCCTCACTCCCGAGACGAAGAGTTCGGCCAACCTTCCCGGCCGAATTCCCGACACGGAGCCAAGAACGATGGCCAAGGCGAGGAAGACGGCCCCCAGCTCCGGCGTGCGCCACTGAAGTCTCGACAGACCGAACATCATGAGGATGACGGTCGCGATCATAAGGACAAAGCAGAGAACTCGACGCGCGGTGAGTGGGACCAGCATCGCAACCTGGGAGGACAGCTGAGTGCGCCAACTCTCATCAAGCTCGTAAACCGAACTGGCCTGTGGTCGGCGTTTGATCCGCGCGGCGTAGAGGGCAACCCAGATGACGGCAAACGCTGTCGACAGAAACCATACTAGGGTTCGATAGGAGCTTCCAGTGAGGACGGACAACCCGGCTAAATTCTGCGGGACCTGAACGGTGATCGGATTCATGAATCCCGACGCGAACCCAACACCTGCCCCGACGAATGACATGCAGACACCAACGAGAGAATCATAGCCGAGAGAAATAGCCAGGGGCACGAAGATGGATACAAACGGCATTGCTTCTTCACACATGCCGAAGGTTGCGCCAAAGAACGAGAAGAGAAACATGGTCAGGGGGATGACGAGATGTGTTCTCTTGCCGAGCATCGAGACAAGTTTGGGAATGACGGCTGTGAGAGTGCCGCTTTCGTTGATGATGCTAAACGCTCCACCAAGAATGAGAATGAAGATGATGATCGAAGCTTGATCGTTGAAACCCTGGATCGGGGCTCGGAAGATCTGGATCGATTGAGGATTCCGCTCGACCGGGGCAAAGGTGCCCGGGACGATCACCTGGCGCGCCTCCCCGCCGACCTGCTCCTGATTTCGGTGATATGCGCCGCCCGGTATGATCCAGGTTGCTGCTGCGGCGAGGATGATTAACAGGAAGGTCATCACATAGACATTTGGGGCCTTAGTCGACATTTACGGTCGCCTCCTTCTTGGGGCTGTCGCGCTGCTCCAGAGAGCGCAAAGCCATTAAGGTGCATTCTATGGCTGCTAGAGAGCGCAGCAGTTTTTCATCACGTCTGGTTGAAGGCTTGCGGCGAACCTAGAGCGCGAGATGGTAGGAAATTCTGATAATGTTGTAAAGGGGGTCGCTTGGTCCAGCTTGAATGCCTCTCGAGTAATTCAGTGCTCAGGACTAGGTCTCGGCCGATCCGAGTGACTCCATTCAGTGACCTGGGGTCTCCAGCGCTCTTGGGTGTGACGGCCTAGATTCCGCGATTTCCCGGATCGTGAGGACGCCGCAGAACCAAGTGGCCGCGGAGCTCGCAGCCAGGCCTGCTGAACTCCGCTACGGCTCGCGTCCCCAACACGTTACGAGACGCCAACTCAAGCGAGCAGAAGCCATCATCGTGGCCGCTGACGGCAACCTTGATCTGGCCGGCGCGGCCGTCGAAATCGCCGTGCGTGAGGGCCGCAATGATCCCAAGGGCTTCCCGAAGCACCTCGGTGGAGTGTTAGAAGGCGGCTATCTCGAACGCGCTCGTGCCTCTCACGACGATGACGAACGCCATCGTCAGATGCAAGACGACCAGCGTCGTGAGGATGCACGCAAGAATCGGTACGAGGTCTGGTGCGAAGAGCGCGCGAGCGCCCGGATGTCCGCACTTTCCCCAGAAGAGCGGCACCGACTCGTTGACCATCGACTTCCCGAGTTCATCCACCGGTACCGCTTCTACCTGCAGCAACAGTCCTGGACCGAAGAGCGCGTGCGCGAATGGGCAGCGCCCAGAATCCTCATGGAGTACGGCAGGGAAGGGGAACCCAGGTATGCCGAGTGGTGCGCGCACCACGATGTCGAGATTTCTGCACGCGCTTCCGGGCCCGAGCGGCACCCTACAGTAACCCCTACACCCTAAGGGGTGTAGGGTCTGCCGTGAGCGAGAGCTCAACGGCAGCAACTACCTGCGCGAATTTGTGTCGGACGCTTCGCGCCGCCACCCCGCTGCTTTTTCTCGGCCCGGAACGAACTCGGGCCGAGACGGCGCCCCGGCTGCCGCCGGGGCTTGGCCATTCCGCGCCCTGCCGAGGCGCTCCAGGCAAAACCAGCGGGGTGGCGCCGCTGCCGCGTCCCGCTCGCTCCGCTCGCTCGCCACAAATTCGCGCGGAATGGCCGTGGCCGCTACCGCGCCCACCAGCTAATTTTTTAGAATCACGCTTCCATGCCCGCAGCGACGAGATCCCAAGGACTCCGCAAGTACGCCGCTCAGCCGGATCGTTACGCCCAACAATACGGCAACTTCACATTAACCTCTCGCGACTACGAGATCCTCGACCTCATCTACCGCTACCGATACCTGGAGGCCCGACACGTCCGAGCCCTGGTCCATGGATCGGGCCAACAGATCACCCGCCGTCTCCAGGGCCTATTTCACAACAGATACGTTCGCCGTTATGTGCCTCGCCTGAGAATGAGAGCGGACCTCGAACCAGGAGCGCCGCTCTTGGCCTAAGGTTTGGAGCTCAAGGGCGCCCGAGCCCTCCAGGCTCATCGTGCTCGCATCCAAGCCAACGAAGCAGGGGACCACGAACTAGTTCGGTGGAAGAAAGAGTACACCCGTCGAACCGAGTGGTTCCTGGAACATCATTTGATGATCTCAAACTTCCGATGCGTTCTCGAACTGGCACTGCGCGAGACGCCAGACGTCGAGCTCCTGAACTGGCACCAGGGCCGGGACACTTGGCTCCGCGTTCCGATCCCCGGAGACAGCACGCGATTCCTTCGAGTCGCACCCGACGCACGGTTCTCGCTCCGAAAGGCCGGTCAGGTCCGACACTTTTTTCTCGAGATGGACCGATCAACCGAGGAGCATTCCCGGCTTCTCCGGAAGTTCCATGGGTACTGGTGGTACTTGCAGGGCCCTGTCTATCAGCAAACCCACGCGAACCACCGGCGCGTTAACGTGCTCTTCGTGACCACCGGCTGGCAGCGGATGCTCAACATCCTAATCACCTTGCGGGGGATGGCCAAGCCAAACCGCGCTGACCACGGAGGGAAGGGCCTATTCTGGTTCTGCCTCGAAAACGACTACTGGCTCCACGAGCCGGCCTCGCTCCTGCGCCCGATCTGGCGCACCACGACCAGTTCCGCCGGGAAGCAGGAGCTGTCTATCGTTAGTTAGTTGAGGTCGGCGGGACATCTCCGGATAGCCGAATGTCTGTGGTGTTCCCGACATCCGATTGACCTTTCCGAAACCGAGTCCAGAGCCATTCGACAGGCTCCGCACCATCGATGACGATTCCTAGTTCACGCGCGTTCTTCGCCGTTCCGAACGGGTCGGCGGACAGGAAATTGTAGCTTGACACGCAGGCCGACGCGTCGCTCACAACCAACTTGGCATGAAGCGCTGGCACGTGCTTCAGATCCCCCCCACATCGTCGAACAAGATCAGCGATTCTTGCAAGCCCAAGTTCATCCTGGACCGCCTGCCCAAATAGCACCTCGAAAGCGAAGCCGCTTGGCCGCTCGATCTCCGCGCTCACCAACCGATTCTCTCCCGCTGGTCCGAGTCTATGGGACGCCACGAGCAGCCTAATTTGCGCCGTTCCTATCCATTCCCGGAGCAACACCTCATGTTCACGATCAAGAACGAGGCGCACGGTCGCATTCGCCGCGACACTTTCCGACCGCGATGCCATCATATCGAGATCGGCGGCAATCCGACGCCACCGATCGCTGGTGCTCGTCAGCACCTCCGACTCCGCCCCTGACCACATGGCTGCTGCACACCGAGCGAGAGCCCCGACAACGGCGGGTGCCGAAATTCGCACCGAGACATTTCTGGGTTGATCTTTCCCTCGGTCTCCTGGTGTGGCAGAGAGCCAGTTGTACGAGCCCACCCACGCCCGAAACCCAGGACCCTCATCCCACAGCAGAAGCTTCGCGTGCGATCCCGAGGCTAACTGATTGAACCGAATCACGCCCTTGAGGCCATCCCGCTTCGCACCGTATGCGAGCTTGCGCAGCCATTCGACTGTTTCCAACCCATCCGTACTGCCGTCGGCCATATAGCCCCACATCAGGTCGATGCTGAGCCCGCGCTTCAGGGCGGCATCGATGTGTGGGCGGAGTGCTTCGAGCTTCGTGATATTCGCGAAGGCCGATGCTACGAGAACCGAACTGCGAGCGTTCTCGAGAGCTCCCACGATTAACTGCTCGTGGCCATCGCCCCTGAAGCAGAAGTCGCCTTCGGAGATGACGACCGGCCACCCGACCGGAAGAACCCGAACCACATCGCGGTCGCTAGCTTCATCAGGCGCCATCCGCAATCGCCTCGGGGCGCCGAGACTCCAAGTCCGTGCCCTTACTTCCTCACCAAGGTTAGCAGCGAATCCACGGGCCTCGTCGTTGATAGTTGCGCGCAGTCTAGGAAGCCACGCCTCCGGCAGCCCCACAACAACCCCTTCATGCAGGTCCACGTTCACGGGCAGCCAGTGAGCGTCCTTGCTCATCATGTCAATTGGGCCTATCCACCGTACCCACTCACCTTGGCTTAGCGGCAGGAGGTGCTGGACCTGGCCTTCGTCCAATCTGTTGTCCGAAACCTCCGTACTCAGCTTCAGGCTCTGCTCCCACACACTATCCAAATCGCGCTTAGATACAAAGCGAACCTCATCGTTAGGAATCAGCCCTCCAGTCAGCCGTTCCATCACGACGAACGCTCGGCGCGAAGATACCGCAGTCGTTGACGGGGGTCGGTCGGAACCCGCGGCGTCACGCCCCTCAGAGGTCAAGACGAATCCTCCGGCGCCTGCACTGCCCACGGCAAGCCACCCGGCCTGCGTCAGCGTTACGAGTCCCTCGATGAGCAAACGTGGATGCACTTGGAAGATCTCCCCGAGCCCATCGAGATCACTCTTGCCCTGCTGGATCGCGCGGAGAATCATGCGCTCCAGACGTGAGAACGGTCGCCCGGCAGCGACTTCGTATGTAATCCGAAACCGGCTGACCGGAATCAGGCAGATCATGCGACCCCACCTGTGCTCAGACGCCCGGCCGATATCCGGAGGGCGCGGCCAGAAGCAAACCACTCACCGAGCGTCACCAGGACCTTCTTCCAGTGCCAGAGAGGAAGTTGGGGGTCATCGATCGTCACGGCGATCAACTGGCGTTCGAAAAACTCCCAGCTGCCGATTAGCACCAGTAGACGCTCCGCTCGTGAAAGAAGGACATTGATCCGAGGGGCCTCGTCGAGGAACCCGAGGCCCTCACCAGCCGGCAGCGTGTTGTTCCGTACAAGGCTGACCGCGATGATGTCCGCTTGGTTGCCCTGGAACGAATCGACCGTGTGGGCTATTCGCGCTGGTGAGCCCCGATTGGCATCCCGTCGCCGGCTCCTCAGGGCCTGCTTGAGATTCAGGCCCACCGATCTAACAGCCGCCTCGTTCATGCGCTTGTTGATGAGGGCGACCTGCTGGTTGTAGGGGGAGAGCACGGCGAGCGTTAGATCTATCGCAGGGCTGTCCTTGGCCTGGTTCTGCGCTCGAAACTCAGAGACGAAGGCTGCGAGAGCGTCAACCTCCATGGGATTCGTGTATCGGGGCTCTCCGGTCACAGGGCCATGCTCGGCGCACTCCGGCTGGCGCGCCGCCCACGGTACATCGAGCCAGACCATGGCCTTCTCGCTGATGCCATCCGGCTGTGCAAACGGGTGGCGGACGCGGCTCAATGGAACGCCCTTCTCGTCCAACGTTCGGTTCACCAGACTGCCGTCGTAGTAGGCGGCCGAAATCAGATCACCGATTGTCGGGTGCATCCGGTGTTGGCGCGAAAGCATCCCAGCAGCAGCGCCGTCTGCTCTATCGAGCGTGAGCTTCTCTGCACCGGTGGCCACGGTACAGTACTCGAAGATGCGTTCGAACGTGTTCAACCACCGACGTGCATATTCCTTGAAATCCGCACGTTCCTCTGGCTTACGGTCACGCCAGCTGCGTACCCAGTCCGAGTCAAGAAGATTCCCCGCCCGCTCCGGAAGTTCTTCGAGCGCGGCAACGACCTCATCAAGAGCATCTATGCCTTCACGGTAGTCCTTGAATCGATAGGGCGGCAGCTGTTTATGATCTCCGATGAGAAGCCACCGGTGACCGGCCTGCAAGGGCAGTGCTAGATCGAAGCCGTGAGCCTTCCCGGCCTCTTCAACGATCGCCCAATCGAACGACTGTGTTGCCTCTGCGAGAACTTCGAGGTCCCCTGCGCTGGTCGTGCAATAGGTAACGTTGGCGCCACGCTTGACCACCTCACAGAAGTCCGGCGCAGTGCTGTCAGGGGTCCACATCATGAGCGACCGCTCCATTTCGGTAACTGCGGCCAACCACTCCTCTTGCAGCGTTGTCCTGTTCGGGAACTTCAGGAGGCGTTCCTTCGCGCGCTGCAGAATTGAAAGGCTCACATCCTCTGTTGATCCCTCTTCGAATCCCGATCCGTCGGTCAAGATTCCTAACCGGACAGCGAGTGGCTGGCGCTCCTCAGGAACGCCGCGAAACGCTTCGTCTCGAACCTTCGCGCGCAAGACGTCCACGGCGCCATGCGCCTGTGCCGTTATGAGGACCTGAGCAACCGGATCGTCTTCGAAAATCTGACGAAGCAGATGAGCCACGAGGGTGGTCTTTCCCGTGCCGGGGGGCCCCTGTAAGGCGTAAATGGGGCGGACCCTTAAGATGTCTTCAATTGCAGCCTGCTTCGCTTCGTCAACGAGATCGATGGACAATGGAACTGGGAGAGGCATCGCTCCTGTGTCCATGTACACCTGCCCCGGGGCGGAGAGCGACCGCAGCAGGTATGAGTGCTTCTCGATGCGATCAATGGCACGCTTTCTCCGACGAATTAGGGCGACCTGTCCGAACATTCCCCATGTCCGTATCGTCCCCTCTGTTGCCGGTGTCGGCTGCGTGTTGCCGGCAGTCACTCGCACTAGGTCGATGTGTCCCTGACTCGTGTCGATGCGCTCGACTGTCCAGCAGTCGGCCTTGGCTGTCGACGGCAGCGTGAGAGCGTCTTCGTCGGGGCCGCTCAGGACCACAACCTTGCAGTCGCGCTTACCCGATTCGATTTCGCGGAGGAGGAACTCCGCCAATCCACCTTCGACCTTGCAGAAGCGCATTGGTCGACGGTTGCGGGGGACCTCAGTGATCTCGAGGCGCTGCACGCCTTCCTTAGTGCTTCGCGTCACGATGCGGTAGCGGAAGATCTCAGAGTCGCGAATCAGCAATTCGAGTTGGTTCGTGCAGCGAATGAACTCATGGAATCTGGCGAGACTCGCGCGGAGTTGCACCGCTTGGTCGATGCTGGGGAGGTACCGTTCCCAGCTGCGAGCGTTTTGTCGAACGGCGCGATCGGAGACCTGTCTCCTGGTTCGGACGACCACGGACCCCTCAGGAAGCTCGAGGCAGGCTGAACCACCCTCGTTCCACCGGAGCTCGCCGATGCCCGAGCAGAACGCGAGGTCCCAGGTGCGGACCGTCGCATTCGTGTCCCGGTCGAAATTCTCAAACGGAATTAGGGTGAGGATCAGGTCGCGGCCGACGAGCAGGTAGAATTTGGCGCCGGGGACGGCGTATAGCTGCGGACGAGCGAGATCCTGCTGCACGAAGCTCGTGAGATTCGACGCGTGGAGAAGGTCATTGGGGTTGAAGGCATCCTGGGGTCTCTCGGGATTCGGAACAAAGCCCCGATCAAGGACGCGATCGAGGATATCGTGGTTGGACGCGGGATTGATCACCACTACGAACGGTCTGCTGTCGGCTCGCGGCTCAGCACCCTGCTCGAGGGCTCGTAGGATGTCCTGGATCGCAGTCAGGACTTCGTATCCGCGCGTGATTCGTTCGCGCTGATCCGTCGCGATCAAGCGAAGCAGGAAGACGCGCTCGATGTCAGATAGTCTTCCACCCGAGCGCTCGAGTTCCGTGAGAACTCGACGATAGCGTTCAAGGGGGTCGTTTCCGGCATGGGATTCGACATTCAGTAGGGCTCGGACTGCAAGCATTCCGAAGCCGTACCAGTCGGTTTCCGGCCTGTAGCCGAAGCTAGCGCCTTCGAAGAATTCCGGTGGAGATGACCAGCTGGGCGGCGGCGCCTTGGTGTCAGGTGTTCCGAGGCGAATGGTCCACTCGAAGCCGCCGAGTCGCAAGGATCCTGCGCCGAGCTGTGAATTAAAGAACACCGTTTCAGCTCTGACGTCACGGTGGAGGATGAGCTGCTCGTGAAGGAGTCGGACGCCGGAAGCCAGTCGTTGCAGACCCATCCAAAGTGCTCGGCGTGCTTGCGGGTCACGTGGCGAGAGCCAAGCCACCTCCGCACGACGCCCCAGCGCCCCTGCGAGGCTCTCGTAGCCCGGTGCTCCGAGGGCCATCACGAAGCAGCGGGCATCTCGATCAACTCCAGCATCGCGCAGCACGAGGATGGTGTCTTCGGCGCCCGGGGAGCTGCAGACGCGGTAAAGCGTCCGCAGCTCCGCATCCCACAGGGCGCGTTGCAGGTTATCGGGGCGCTCCCCATCGAATGGCCATAGCTTGATGAGATACTTGGAGGCGTCCTCGTCCACGCCGAGCCAAGCCTGACCAGCTGCGTCGCTGACGACCGGACCGGAAACAAGCTGATACCGAGAACGGAGGACCTTAAGGCCGGAACGTATCATCGCAACACGGCCTCGGGAGGAGAACCCCCATGTGGGTCAAAAAGAAAGCGCATCTGCAGGGCGCTGACCTATCGCCTGTCGCCAAGGGGTGGCCGAAGTGAGCATCATGCCCATCAACCCCAGAGACGAGGAATCCTCGTTATGCGCGACTCCCCCTGAAGCAGCTTCCAGCACCCCTACTGTAGACCCCACGCTATTCCATCATCCTCAGAGGTGTCAACGACCAACAACTCTCAGGAGATTCTCTCAGGCAGTGATCATGTAACGTAACCGGCAGAGCGCAAAGTGCACTGTGTCGCACAGAGGAGAGCAGGTAGCTCTACCCCTCCGCTGGAATCGCGACTCCATCAGCGGCTGTTACGTAGCGAGGCGGGATACGACGAGTCCAACGCTGCGGAAAGCACACTGTACTAGGGTAAATCATTATCTCCCTTCCAGTCCCGCCGTTGTTCGCCGAATACTCCAAGTCGAATGCCACCTGATTCATGCCGTGATACAAACGGCGGATCTCGGGGACATTATCATAGGACATCACCCACAGAAACCGGTGCTCATCTCGAAGGAATGCCGCCACCTTCTTATGGTCACTTGGATCGTAGAAGTTCAGATAGAGCCGGCTTCCCTTCTTGTAGTAGGGAGGATCCAAGTACACAAAAGTCCGAGATGCTTCCTTGGGGTCGGAGCCGATCTCGTTAAGCAAGTCCAGGGCGTCTAGCTTGGATACCTGGATTCGATTCTTGAATAGTGCGAATTCGGGGGAGATCGGTGGCTTTCAGTGAGATCCGGAGATTCTCGTCGCGAAGGAGTCGAACGGCAGCGAGACGCCGGTTACCCTCTATCACCGTGTACCGAGACGCGTTCCGGCCCGGGATCGGAATCACGAAAAGTGGCTCTTGAGAGTAGAAGCCGTTCGCAGCGATGGAGAACGCAACTTCGTCGACGGCCATCTCAGACCAGAGGATGCGGAGCATGTCCTCTTGAGATGGTCGAGTCGGGTCGTGGGAGGCGAGCCGCGGATTCTGTGCGTCGAGCAGGAGATCGTCAACTGGAACGTCGGCTGCCGTTCCCTCGACGAGGGCTGGAGGTGACATCCGGTTCCTCCGAAGGGTGTTCCCTCGCGGCCTCGCTAAATTAGATGGCGAGGCATGCGAGCGACCGATGTGTTCGTCTTGCCAATAGGCTCCGGAGCACCGTGCGTGGACTCCGGCCGGGCGCCCGTATCTTATTTCGCTCCCTCGACGGTCCTCAACCGCTCAGACTACTCTATCCCGGACACGAAACACTAGTGCGCGAGGGACAGTGCGACCCCAGGCGTTCGTGACCCACAGCTATCCCGAAGAGTTATCGCTGAAGCAGGCCACCGCTGACGCCCACTCCGGTTGCCGATCGAAGAGCCGGCACGCCGATCCTCCCGAGAACAGGTCCCTGGCTCCCCCGGCACGGCGGACTCCGACTTTGACTTCCAGGTACACACACAGATGGCCGTGCTCGTCCGTCTCCAAGATATCTCCAAGACTGGGGAGGACTCCAGAGCACTCCAGAGGACAACAAGTTGACCACAAGGCAACGAGTTTCCAACGAGTTCTGACGAAAAGTCGCGCGCCATCAGTCAGTTAGCGTTTACGGCGGGAACGGGTTCGACTCCCGCCGCCTCCACCACCTAACTTGTTGAAAACAAATAGCTAGATCCTGGACGCGGGAACTGTCCCCCGCGTCTCCACGGCGTCTCCACAGGAAGCGTGTCTTCTCGCTTGCGTCGACTTGCTGTCCGCGCTGATCGACATCAGATGTTGCCCGCGCAGCCTGATCGTCGACGTCAAGGGCACCTGCACTTGGACGCGCCCGGTCTCGCGTAGTAGGATGCCTCTCCTAAGGTTGCGAGAGGCGTCATGGGACGTCATTTGACCCAAGTCTCGATCCTGCGAACTCTCCCGCGCATTACTCTCGTCTTCGCGCTTCTGGCCGATCCCGGCTGCTTTTGCGCTCTGGCTTCCTCCAAGAGAGTAGTGGGGCCTGAAGCCGCGACCACGCGGTCCCATTGCGCCCACACAAGCCATGCGGCCTTCGCACCTTTCGCTAAATCATCAAGTCCGTCCAGTCCGCCGACGTGTCCACACTGCCGAGCCACGTGCGTGGTTCTCGCCGCTATCAAGACAGCCAGCCCAGTCATCGCGACTCCAACGATCGCGACAGAACTGACGGAGATCCTGGCCGCCGAGCCTGCCGACCCGATCTTCAAGGCACCTCTCCCCCGAGGGGATCTCTCACCGCCGTCCCGGTCCCCGGACATCCTCAGCCTGAACTGTACCCTTCTCATCTGATCGCCTCGGGAACCTAGCCGGCGTTCTGGTGGCCGCCCGCGCGAATCCCTGTTCAGGGAGCCGCCCGAGCTAATGGGTTTTTGTCTTTCTCCTGAGAAGAGATCATGAGGAGCACTTTCATGCTCACGCGTTTCATCGTTCTTCTGCCGGCCATCGCGCTCGCGATGGCCTGCGCCACGGCACCTCAGCTCGCGCCGGTGCCTGCCGATCATCCAGCGAGCCCGCAGGTTCCGGAGGCGCCAACCCCGCCACCCTCACAGACGCTCCGCGAGGAGCCCCAGGATGCAGCCCGTACCTCCGCTCCTGAGCACGGAATGCATGGCATGGAGTCTCCTTCTCCAGGGGCTCCAGGCGGGGCGCACGCACAGACCATCTATACCTGTCCAATGCATCCGGAAGTGAGACTCCCCGAGCCAGGCACATGTCCGAAGTGTGGAATGAAGCTGGTCAAGAAGGAGGGGGCCAAATGAGTGGCTCGCTTCTGCGCGCGACTTTCTTTGCCACCCTTTGCCTCTTCATCGCCGGCTGCGCCTCGGTGCCGGGGGACGCCGGGTTCCATCAGGTCCAGGAGGCCGTGCGCGCCCGGTCGGGATTCCAGGCGAGCTGGGAGCAGGTCCCGGACGGCGGTCCTCCGCTGGAGGAGCGTCTGCACGCGCTCCTGCAAAAGGAGCTGAGCGACCGTGATGCGGTGGACGTCGCCCTTCTGAACAACCGTCGCCTCCAGGCAGCACTCGAAGAGCTGGGGCTCGCGCGGGCGGATCTGATGCAGGCGGGATTGATCAGGAACCCACTGCTCTTTGGAGAGATTCGTTTCCCTGACCGGCCCTTCGAGATCACCCTGACGCAGCCCCTCCTCGACCTCTTCCGCCTCAAGAGGAACCTGCAACTCTCGGCTGCTGCTCTCGAGGCGGCCAAGCTTCGTGTCGGTGACGAAGTGCTGAAGCTCATCGCGCAGGTCCGATCGACCTTCTTCGCGCTCCAGGGCGCCGAACAGAGGGCGGCCATGCGTCGGACGATCGTGGATGCGGCACGGGCCACCGCGGAGCTCGCCATTCGACAGCGCGAGGCCGGCAACATCTCGCCCTTGGGCCTCGAGACCGAGCAAGCGCTTCTGGAGCAGGCGAAACTGGAACTGGCCAGCAGCGAGACCGAAGCGCTCGGCCTGCGAGAACGACTGACCACTCTCATGGGCCTGTGGGGGCCGGACACCGTTTGGAAGATTGCGGTGCAACTTCCGCAGCTCCCGCAGGCGGAGGAGACTCCCGAGGGGCTGGAGTCCCTGGCGGTCTCCCAGCGGCTGGATCTGGCGGCCGCGCGTCAGGAAGTTGAAGTCGCGGCACGCGCCCTGCCGCTGGCCCGCTCGGGCGCGATCGGAGACTACGCTGTCGGAGGGCATCTCGAGAGAGAGCCTGAGGGGCTCAATACCACGGGGCCGGCTATCGAAGTTCCCATCCCGCTGTTCAACCGGGGCAAGGCTGCCAGGGCCCGAGCCGAGGCTCTTCTGCGACAGAGCCAGGAGCGATTTGCGGCCCTCGCGGTCGAAGTCCGCTCCGAAGTGCGCGCGGCCCGAACCCGCTTGCTGGCCGCCAGGAGCCGGGTCGAATACTACCGGGACGTGATTCTGCCCCGGCGAAGCCGGATCGTGGCCCTCACGCTGCAGCAGTACAACTTCATGCTCTCGAGCCCGTTTCAACTCGTCCAGTCGAGGCAGAGCGAAACGACGGCCCAGGCGGAGTATATCGACGCGCAGAGGGACTACTGGATCGCCCGAGCGGAGCTCGATCGAGCGGCTGGAGGGAGCCTGGCGAGCGTTCCTTCGAACGTCCTTCCCGTGGAGCCGGAAGGGGAATCGCGGGAGAAGCAGGCTCCGGGAGAAAGTCCACAAGGAGGTGATCAGCAATGAGATGCGTTTCCACGACCTTGACTCTCATCCTGGTGCTGGCGATCTGCACGAGCCCGTCGATAGCGGCAACCGCTCACGGTTCGTCTCCGCGCTCGGAGAAGCAAACGCTGCCTTACACGCCTGTCGTCACACCCAACGGCAGCACCTTGCCATGGAAGATGGAAGGCGGAGTCAAAGTCTTCCACCTGACGATCGACCAATGCAGGCACGAAGTCGCCCCGGGCATGGTCATCAACGCCTGGTGTTATAACGGCCAGACGCCGGGACCCACGATCGAGGCGATCGAAGGCGACCGAGTCCGCTTCTACGTCACGAACAAGTTGCCCGAGGGGACCGCGGTCCACTGGCACGGCGTGCTGCTGCCCAACGGCATGGACGGAGTCCAGGGGCTCACGCAGCCAGGGATTCCACCGGGGAAGACCTACGTGTACGAGTTCACCCTGCGCCAGCACGGCACGCAGATGTACCACTCGCACGGCGACGAGATGATCCAGATCGGCCTCGGGACGATGGGATTCTTCATCATCCATCCGAAGAAGCCCGAGCAACCGCGGGTCGATCGCGACTTTGCGATCCTTCTCAGTGAATGGTTCGTCCAGCCCGGCTCCGCCACGCCGAACGCGCACGTCATGACGGACTTCAACCTGTTCACCTTCAACAGCCGCGTCTTCCCCGGGACCGATCCCCTGGTCGTGCGCAAAGGCGATCGGGTGCGCATCCGTTTTGCGAACGTCGCCCAGGATGTTCACGCCATTCATCTGCACGGCCACAATTTCAGGGTGACGGCCACCGACGGCGGAGAGATCCCGCTCTCGGCGCAGTGGCCCGAGACGACCGTGACCGTCGCTCCGGGGCAGACGCGCGACATTACGTTCGTCGCGGACGCGCCGGGAGACTGGGCCCTGCACTGTCACCTCCGCCATCACCCGATGAACGCCATGAGCCACGACTTTCCAGTCTTGATCGGCGTCAGCCAGGAGGGATTGGAGGGCCAGATCGGCTCTCAAATCCCCGGCTACATGGCCATGGGCGAAAACGGCATGGAAGAGCACGCGCAACACGCTCAGCACATGGGTGGTCCGCCTAACACCCTCCCGATGATGGGAGGGCAGGGGCAATTCGGACCGATCGCCATGGGCGGGATGTTCACTGTGCTCAAGGTTCGCGAGAACCTCAAGAGTTACGAGGACCCCGGCTGGTACGAATACCCCAAGGGCACCGTTCCATGGCCGGTGGACCTACCGCAGGATGCAGAGGGAGTCCCGTCCGGACCCGCGTCGAAGGAAACCCCCGCATCGGAGCACACGTCCGAGCACCCGAAGGATAGCAACTGATGAGAACCAGGACCAAGATCGCGATCCTCGGGTTCGTTTGCGTGCTCCTTCTCGTCCTGGCCGTCGACCAGTTTTTGAGGCGAGGGTTCAGCGCCCGGGCCGAGCCGACAGCCGTCGAGGCCTACATCGCTCGTCATCTGCGGCAGCTGGCCGTGCCGCGAGCGGCGCGCGGGATGCCAAATCCGGTCCCACTCACCCAGGAGGTTGTCGCCTCGGGGAAGGCGCATTTCGCCGATCACTGCGCAATGTGCCACGGTAACAACGGCCGGGGCGCGACCACCATCGGGCGAAACCTCTACCCGAAAGCACCCGACATGACTGGGCCGCAGACCCAGTCCCTTTCAGACGGGGAACTCTTCTATATCATCAAGAACGGAGTGCGGCTCACCGGCATGCCGGCCTGGGGCGAGGACACCCAGGAAGACGACCTCGCATCGTGGCACCTCGTGCACTTCATTCGCCACCTTCCAAAGATTACGGAAGCAGAGGTTCAGGAGATGGAGAGCCTCAACCCCAAGAGCCCGGAAGAATGGAGAGAGGAAGAAGCCGAGAAACGATTTCTGGAACGGGAAGATGTCCCAAGTCCAGTTCACGAACATCACCACTAATTTAGGATGAGGAGGAACACTGATGCGAAAGGGAACCGTCCTTCTGTTCGCATGGAGCCTCGCGCTCATGGCGGGCGACTTTTGGGCTCACGGCGGAAAGCCCCATGTCATGGGAACCGTGCAGGCCGTCGACGAGCACCATGTCGAGGTCAAGACTCAGGATGGCAAGTTGGTCTCGGCGCCGCTGACCGACAACACCAAGTACTTCAAAGGCTCCGCACCGGTATCACGCGCAGATCTGAAGGTGGGTCAGCGCGTGGTCTTGCATCTGGAAGGAGAAGGGAAGGAGCTGACGGTGAGTGAAGTCCGGATCGAGTCAGGAAAGTCGGGCGGCGACAAGTAGCATTAGCTTGAACTGAACGCGCCCTCGGCTATACCGGCTCCCGGCAGTCGCTTGCAACGGTCGTAGGTGTTCTCGTGGAGTTGGTGGTCATGCTGTCCGTTTGCACCGCCTGCAATTGCACGCGCCAGTGGTTCGCTTCAGCGGGCCAGTCTGTCGTTCGCCTGCCCATCGCAGGGCAGAGGTTAGGCTAGGTCAGCCTGCCGGTCAGGCTACTCCGACGCCCAAGGCGCGAAGAGTCTTTGCATCCACAGGCCCCTGACTGCAACAATCGGCCAGCTTGCCGTTCACAACAACCGCGGGGACCCGCGTGACACCGTACTGCTTCGCCTTCGCCTGCGCCGCCTTGTCGTTGCGCATATCGAGGATCTTCAGATCGCAACTCGAGCACACGAGGCTCTGGACGAGCTTGACGGCTTCGTCACAGCATGGGCAACCGGCTGTGAATACTTCGATGGTTCTCTTTTTCATGGCTTCTCTCCTTGCTTGTTGGGAACATGGATTTGAGGGAGCTGCACTCTTCGAGGCCGTTCGAGCCACAGGTTCCATAGCGCCGCCGCGACCAGGAGCGCGACCCCGCCGTGCAAGAGGACGGGCACCTTGAAGGCAAGGCGTCCGGTGACGACAGCAATCGATCCGAGAAGGGCGACCAGGAAGGGGTAGATAATGCCGTGCTTTCGCGAGGACCATCCGACGCTGACAAGGCCGACCACGAGGAGAACGGCGATGATCGGCGTTTGCAAAGGATCCATGAACAGAAACCCGAGACCCAGGGACGACAGGACGCCCGCGTACGCTGCGAGGCACAGGGGACACTTCGCCGCAGGGAGCAGCGACAGCATGGCGCCCGGCAGGGGCGCGAGCGATCGCAGCCAGCCTGCTCTCGGCGGCGCCTTCGAGTCACCTGGCTGCACGCACGCTCCCTGAGCGGCCCGATCCGAGGGGGACGAGATTCCGGAGGTTGCCCTCCTCGCTGAGCGCTTCGAGTATCGGGCACTCCGGCGACTTGCCTTGACAGGCGCAGGATCGGACCAGCGTCAGGAGCGCCTGCCGGATAGCCTCGAGGCTCCGGATCTTTTCGTTGATGTCCCGTAACTTGGCTTCAGCCACCGAGCGGACCTTGGCGCGGCGGCGCGCACCGTGCTTCCTTAGAGCGAGCAATTCCTCGATCTCCGAGAGCGTGAATCCAAGATCCTGCGCCCGCCTGATGAACCGGATGAACTGGACCGTCTCGGGCGGGTACTCGCGGTAACCGGATGGACGCCGCCCCGGGACCGGAAGGAGGCGGCGTTTCTCGTAGTAACGAAGCGTCTGGACGTTGACTCCCGCCTGCCTGGCGATCTCTCCGATGCGCAACATCCCGCCGTTCATCTCGCTCTCCATGCCCAAATGATGCACCCTATACCTAAGTATAGAGTCAAGGGTGAAAGTGGAGTTCGACCAAGGGGACGATGCTTCGGGGTGGGCTCATGCCTGGCTGGAGGCTCCATCTGCGACGGGCGCAACACGGATCACTTCGCGGCCTTTCCAGATTTCATAGATCACGGGGTAGACGAGGAGCTCCATCAAGAACGACGTGAAGATCCCGCCGATCATGGGGGCCGCGATTCTGCGCATAACGTCGGATCCGGTGCCGGTGGACCACATGATCGGCACCAGTCCCATGAACATCACGGCGACCGTCATGACTTTCGGGCGCAATCGCTTGACCGCTCCCTCGACGATGGCTTCCTTGAGGTCGATCAGAGTCCTCATGCGGCCCTCTTTCCGGGCCTGCTGGTAGGCCAGGTCGAGGTACAAGAGCATGAAGACACCGGTCTCGGCGTCGACTCCAAGGAGCGCTATCAGTCCCACCCAGACCGCGATCGACATGTTGTACCCCAGGAACCAGAGGAAGAAGATCGCCCCAATGGCAGAGAAAGGTACGGCGAGGAGGATGATCAGCGTCTTGGCCATCGAGACGGTGTTGAAGTACAGCAACAGGAAGATGATCACGAGCGTCAGCGGCACGACGACGAGCAATCTCTGACGAACACGGAGAAGGTATTCGTACTGGCCGCTCCATGAGAGCTGGTAGCCGGCCGGCACGGTGACCTTCGCCTCGACCGCCTTCTTGGCGTCTGCGACGTAGCTCCCCAGGTCGCGACCCGTGACGTCCACATAGACGAAGCCGGCCTTGAACCCCTCCTCGTTCTTGATCATGGGCGGTCCGGTCAGAAGCTCGATGCTGGCGAGCTGCTCCAGAGGGACCTGCGCGCCCGACGGGGTCGGCACAAGGACACGTTGGAGCTTCGGCAGGTCGTCGCGCAGGTCGCGGGCGTAACGAACGTTGACGGGATACCGTTCCCGTCCCTCGACCGTCGTTGTGATGTTGTTGCCGCCGATGGCCGACTCCACGATGTCGTTCACGTCTCCCGCGGAGAGGCCATAACGAGCGGCCTCCTCGGCCCTGACCTTGAAATCGAGGTAGTAGCCTCCGGTCACGCGCTCGAAAAAAGCGCTGCGCGTCCCGGGGACCTGCTGCAGCGCACTTTCGACCGCGAGTCCGATGGTCTGGATCGTCTCCAGGTCAGGCCCCAGGACCTTCACGCCCACGGGCGTGCGGATTCCCGTCGTGATCATGTCGATCCGCGTCTTCACGGGAAAGAGCCAGGCGTTGGCGAAAGAAGGGATCTGGACCACGCGGTCCATCTCCTCGATCAGCTCTTCCCAGGTCAGGCGTCGCTCCTCAGGCCAGAGCCAGCGCAGGGGGGCCTTGAGCGGCTCCGGCATCCAGCGTGAGTACCAGCGCTCGACCGCCCGGCTCCTCCACTCCTTCTCCGGCCTCAGCACCACGGTCGTCTCGACCATGCTCAGAGGCGCCGGATCGGTCGACGTCTCGGCCTTGCCGATCTTCCCGAAGACGCTCTCGACCTCCGGGAAGGTCTTGAGCATCTTGTCCTGGAGCTGGAGATACTTCCCGGCCTCGGTCACCGAGATCCCGGGCAGAGTGATCGGCATGTAGAGGATGGTCCCCTCATTGAGCGGCGGCATGAACTCCTCGCCCAGGCCGAGGAAGACGGGAACGGTGACAGCCAGGAGCAGGACGGCCGTGACAACGACCATGAAGCGATGCCGCAGCACGAACAGGAGGGCCGGATGGTACACGGCCATGAGCGCGCGGCTAATCCAGGTTTTCTCCTCGGGCTCCATCTTCGAGACGACCACGCGGGTGGCAAGGGCCGAGAGCCAGCGTGGACGAAACCGGAGCGGTTCCATGCGCGTCAGCACCAGCCGTAGCGCGGGGTCGAGCGTGATCGCGAGGACTGCGGCCACCGCCATGGCCGTGTTCTTGGTGAACGCGAGCGGCTTGAAGAGGCGTCCCTCCTGAGCCTGCAGGGCGAAAATCGGGATGAAGGCGACGGCGATGACGAGCAAGGAGAAGAACGATGGGCCTCCCACCTCCTTGACAGCGTCGATGATCACGCGGTGGTAGTCTCCCTGCCGTCCCTCCGCCTCCCAGTGTTCGAGCTTCTTGTGGGTCTGCTCGACCACCACGATGGCGGCGTCCACCAGGGCGCCGATGGCGATGGCGATGCCGGAGAGCGACATGATGTTGGACGTCAACCCCATGGCTTGGATCGGGATGAAGGCGATGATCACCGCCACGGGGATCGTCACGATCGGGATCGCCGCGCTGGGCAGGTGCCGGAGGAACAGGAGGATCACGAGGCTGACGATGACCAGCTCCTCGAGCAGCGTGTGAATGAGAGTCTCGATCGAACGGTGGATGAGGTCCGATCGGTCGTACGTCGTCACGACCTCGATGCCCTCCGGGAACCCCGGCTTCACCTTTTCGAGCTTGGCCTTGACGCGATCGATGACGTCCAGGGCGTTCTGGTGGTGGCGCACGACGACGATCCCGCCCGTGGTCTCGCCCTCACCGTTCAGCTCGGCGATGCCCCGCCGCATGTCGCCGCCCAGAGCCACGGTGGCCAGGTTGCGGACCAGGATCGGCGTGCCCTTGTCGTCGGCCGCTACCGGCAGATCCTCGATGTCGGCCACCGATTTGAGATAGCCGCGGCCGCGGACGAGGTATTCCTTCCCGGTGAACTCGACGACGCGTCCGCCGACGTCCCGGTTCGTGTGGCGTATCACGTCGATGAGGCGGTTCAGCGGGATGTTGAAGGCCAGCAGACGATTCGGGTCCACCGTGACCTGGTACTGTTTGACGAACCCCCCAACCGTGGCCACCTCGGCGACCCCGGACACCGACTCGAGCCAGTAGCGGACGTACCAGTCGTTGAACGACCGAAGCTCCGCCAGATTGTGGCGGCCGGTGCGATCGACGAGGGCGTACTCGAAGGCCCAGCCGACGCCGGTCGCGTCGGGCCCGAGAGTCGGGGCCACGCCCTCCGGCAGCTTGCCCCGGATCTTGTCGAGGTACTCCAGGACCCGCGAGCGACCCCAATAGAGGTCCGTCCCCTCATCGAAGATCACGTACACGTACGAGAAGCCGTAGTCGGAGGTGCCCCGGACGACCGAGACGTGCGGCGCGGCGAGCATGGAGGACACGATCGGATAGGTGACCTGGTCCTCGACCAGGTCCGGGCTGCGTCCCGGCCATTCCGTGTAGATGATCACCTGGGGATCGGAGAGGTCGGGGATCGCATCCAGAGGGACCTGCCCGATCGCGTGGACGCCGGCCGCGACGGCGATAGCCGCCAGGAGGAGCACGAGAAGCCTGTTCCGCGACGACCACTCGATGATGGCGTTGATCACGGCGCTACCTCGCGATGACGCTGGTCTCGGCGGTGCCGATGACCTGACCCATCCGGCGTACGGTCACCGTGGTCGAGAACGTCCAGGCGATCGGGATCTCCACCTCGCCCGCATACTCTCCCTGGCCCACGGAACGGAGGCCGGTCCTGATGTCCACGGCGGACATGCCGATCATCTGAGGCATGAAGAGCCGCACATCGACCTGCGCGTCCTCGATCGCACGCCCGTCGGCATCCATTACCTTGACCCGGACCTGGTTCTTGCCGATTCTGGCCGGCGAGGGCCGGGTCGTCACCTCCACGCCGATGGCAGACGCGCCTGCTGCAGCGGTCGGCGTCGATTGAGTGGGATTCCCCATCGCGTCGAACGCACCTTTCAGCCGACTCTCCGAATCGACGATGAAGTTGGCCGCGGTGACGACGCGTTCCCCCTCTCGAAGCCCGTCGGTAATGACCATCCCAGCGGCCACCTCGGGGCCGGCCTTGACCGGTCGGGGCTCCAGGTAGCCGTCGCCCTTGTCGACGAAGACGTACTGCGCCGTCCCCGTCTGCATCACCGCGTCCTTCGGGATCACGAGCTTCGGGCCGAGGCTCCGTTTCAGGATCACGTTCGCGAACGAGTCGGGCCTCAGGGAGAGTTCCGGGTTCGGGAATTCCATGCGCACCTCCGCGGTGTGCGTCTTCGGATCGAGGACGGGGGCGACGAACCGTACTTTGCCTTCGAGGGGCTTCCTGTCCGGATCGTAGGGCAGGACCGCCTCTGCGAGCTGACCGACCTGGACATGCGGCAGCTCGTACTCGTAGACCTCTGCCTGCACCCAGACGCGGGACAGATCGACGATCGTGTAGAGGTCCATGTCCGGTGTGACGGTACGGCCGTGGTGGTACGCGGCACGCTCCGTCACGACACCACCGACCGGGGACACGATCGTCACGGTCCGGGAGGCCTTTCCTTGCTTCTCGATCGCTTCGATCTGGTCGGACGACATGTCCCAGAGCTCCAGTCGTCGGCGCGCAGCGTCCACGAGAGCGCGCGACCCTTCCGAGACTCGCTCGAACGAGCTTCCTCCAAGCTCCTTCTGCCCCCGCAAGGCCAGGAGATATTCCTCCTGGGCGGCGACGAGCTCGGGGCTGTAGAGACTGAAGAGTGGCTGGCCCTCGCGCACAGGCTCCCCGACGAAATCGGCGTAGACATCCTCGATCCAGCCCATCACCTTGACGTGGATGTGCGCGATCCGCGTCTCGTCGAAAGTCACTCGACCCACGGCGCGAATCTCGACTTCAGCCGGCTTGGTGGCGGCTGGAGCGAACTTGACGCCAATCACCTGCTGACGTTCCGGGGCGATGCGAATCATGGGGGCCGATCCGGGGACCGTGGACGGCCCCCCGCCGGTCTCCGGGGACTGGGCCAGAGCCTCCGGTGTGGGTGAGGCGGTCCCTACAGGGACCAGCTTCATGCTGCAGATGGGGCAATTGCCCGGCTTGTCAGATCTGTAGCTCGTGTGCATCGGGCAGTAATAGGTGGTCCCGGTCCGGACGCCCGCACCGTCCCCGGCCGGCATCGTGTGCCGGTAGAGCCAGAGACCGCCCGCCGCGATGAATAGGAGTGAAGAGATGCCGATGACAGCCAGCGCGCGCCGATGGAGAAATCGCCGTGGTGTCCCTTCCTGGTTCCACGTCATCGTTCTCTCCTTCCTCACCCCTGATCCGGATGGGGGCTCACATGAACCGAGATCCTCGCGAGCGCTTTTTCGTGCTCGGCGAGCTGCTCGTGATAGGCCAGGTCGTAGTCGAGCAGCCGTCTCCAGCTGGAGATCAACGTCAGGAAGTCCACCTTCCCCACCTGGTACTGTGCGATCGCGGAATCGAGGGAGAGCCGTGCCTGTTTCAGGATGCCTTCATCGTAGAGACGCACCAGTCGATCGGCCGTCGAGGCCATGAGATACGCCTCCGTCACCTCGAAGCGGACCGCCGCCCGTGCGGCATCCTCCGCGCTTTGTGCTGCCCCCAGGTCGGCACCTGCCTCTTCAATCGCCTTTTTCTGCTTACGCCCGGCGTAGATGGGAAGAGTCAGGGTCCCGCCGAACGAGTAGTAGGGGTCCAGCTCGCCTCGGTTGTGGTACACGACATTGACGCCGAGGTCGGGAAGTCTCTCCCGATGTGCCAGGTCCACTTGTTGCTGCGCCCGTGTCTGCCGGGCCTGAGCCTCCCGCAAGAAGGGCGATTCTTCTTCCGCTCGGGCCAGGACGTCGGCAAGCTGGCCGACGAGTGGCGTTTCTGTCACGGGCCCCGCATGGCCCAGAGGCTCCGGAGCGGTCTTGAAGAGCAGCTGGGCGATGGCCGCCTCCGTCGTGGCACGCCGCTGTTGGAGGAGACTCTTGCGCTCCTCCAGCCGGGACAACTCGACTTCGGCATCCAGCACGTCCTGCTGCGACGTCTGGCCCACGGATAGGCGCGCCCTCGCGATTTTTGTGAGCTGATCGAGAAGACCGAGTTCCCGGGTCACGATATCCAGCCCTGCGTCGGCGGCGTACAGGTCGTAGTACGCCTCGGCCACTCGGGCCGCGACGCGACGTCGGGTTCCCTCGTATTTCCACTGTTCTGCTGAGACAGCCTCCGTCGCTACCTTTTCACGCAGTCCTCGCTTCCCGGCATACGGGATGTCCTGGGTGAACCCGATATAGGCCTCGCTGAAGTCTTTCTCGCCCAGGGTCTCGAACGGCACGGCGCGTCCCTCGTTTATGACTCCATACATGAGCGTCGGGTCAGGCAGCGCCCCGGCCTGGGGGACTTTCGCCTGCTTGGACTCGACCATCCTGCGGGCCGTCTGGACCTCCGGGTTTCGCTCCAGGGCTTCCCGCATGAGATCCTGCAGGGAAACTTCTGGGGGAGACGTCTCCTGAGCGACCGTCCTGTGCGGGACGCACAGCATCCCAATCACGAGCGCGCCTACGAATGGTGCACGAATGTTCATCTCGATCCTCCTCATCAAGCCTTTGCTCCGGCGGACGCAAGTGCGATGGGTTCGAGGGCTCCCGTATTCGGGAGGCGCTCGGGTGTTCATCGCACCGAGGCAGTCCTAGCGCTCGCCGGCCCGATGCCTTCGGTTCAGAGCTTGGTGGAAGAGATCAGATCAGGAAGGAGCAGGTCAGGACGTGGATCTGTCTGTCGCGGCCGGGAGGAGGTAGCGAATCAAACGGGACGATCGCCTGACGAGCTGGTCGTATCTCCTCGCTCCTGACCAGACCTGGCAGGTCCAGCTGAGGCACGAACGCCAGGGATCCCGTACTGTCGGAGAGGGTAGCAGGCGACAGAACCTTGGCTTCGATCCGGATCTCGCAACAGCATGCCTTCTTGACTTGACTACAGGCTGAAGGTAACCCTTGTCCCGAGTTCTGGCAGCAGCAGGTCGAGCGAACCTTACTATCCATCCGGCAGAGATAGCTCACACTTCCGAACATGGCGGTCTGCGCCAAGAACAGGAGGATCACCACCAAAAGCGTTAGGCGAGTAGACAATTGAACCTCAGCTCAGTCACCAACCAGCCTTATCGATGCAAGAATGTACACCCGGGATTCGGGAAAGACCAGCCCGCTCAGGCTACGACTGTCAGCAAGCACCCCGGCAGTCTGAGTCAGGCAGGTGAGCCCAGCATCTGGATCCTGAAGTGCGGACCGCCAAGGAGGTGCCATCGCCGCCGCGGTCTCTACGCCACCATGAGCTCCGTCTCCAAAATGTCTCCAGAACTGGGGAGGACTCCAAGAGGGACTCCAGAGCACTCCAGAGGACAACAAGTTGACCACAAGGCAACGAGTTTCCAGCGAGTTGTGACGAAAAGTCGCGCGCCATCAGCCAGTTAGCGTTTTCGGGAGGCGCGGGGTCGACTCCCGTCGCCTCCACCATCTCTCTTGCTTTCCCCCGTGCGGCGAGGGTGGAGAAGTTGATTCACTCCTCATTGGTCCGACACCGAGCGGAAGCGGTGGTTACGTCCTTAGCCGTTGCTCCTGACTCCCGCGTTGGCCGGGCCATTCAGTGCCGCTTCAGCCGCTTGACGTTGAGTCTGCGGAGGAGCACAGGCGGTGCCGACGCCGCGGACGAGAGCGAGCAGCACCGGGTGCATGGAGCCGATCGGGCGCTCCTGGCGCCGCCGGAATCCCGTCATCCGAATCGCCGCGACCTGCTCCAATATTCCGGCCAGGAGAACTTCGGCCCTCTGCACAGCAGGATGTCCGGGTGATCCTTCGACTCCTCATTGACCACGCCATAGCGGTTCACGTTCTTCGCTTCGACCGTGCAGCTCTCGAACAAGTCACGCCCTTCCTGCAGATCGAACCCCGTCAGGATCACCGTCTGCGGCTCGCGCGAGTCATAGCCTCGATACCACAGCGAGTTCGTCAGACACATGGCGTGCGGCAGCCCGAGAGCCGGTCCGTACAGATTCAGCGCGCCGCCTTCGCCGTAATTGCCCGTCAACACCCCGGTCCGCGCATGTTCCTCCGCAGACAGAGCGCCGTAAACCCGCGCCACGCTCGCCGCCAGGTCCGGCCAACCGATCTCTTCCCTGAATTGGTCGTGGATTTGGCTCGTCAACCGCCACACGCGGCAGCCGATCGGCGCGACGGGCAAGAGAATCAGCGCGAACAGCGCCGCTGACGCGGACATCGCAGTCCATTGAACTACGAGGATGGCCCGGGCCACCGCCGGCCGCAAGGCACCCAGCCAGCTCCCGAGCAAGACGCTTCCGCTGGCGAGCAGGGCCGGATAGAGAGGCGCCGTGTAATACGGACGCGCCCCGGCCAGCGCGAAGAGGGCGAAGGTCACTACGGCGGTCCATCCGACCAGACGATACGGGCGGCCGCTCCGCCGAACGAGATAGAACCACAGGCCCAGCAGCACGAACGGAGCCGTGACCGGATTCGCGCAGATCCAGAGTTGCCCCGAGAAGAATCCGTCATAGCGCCCTTGCCTGAGATCGCGAGCGTGCAGCTGCGACAGGAAATCCAGCGATATGAAGTGATGCTGCGCCTGCCAAATCAAGTTGGGCAGGAAGGTCAGCACGGCCATGCTGGCGCCGACCCATAACCAGCCACTGCCGAGAAATCGCCGTGCGCGCGTGAGCAACACCGCCCCGGCGAGTCCCAGGGCGAGAAAGCCCATGGTGTAGCGCGTCTCCATCCCGAGGCCCAACACGACACCGAGGGCCACCCAAAAGCGCGGGTCGTCCGATTTCGCGAGGCGCACGAGGAGGTAGGAAACACCGACGCCCCAGAGATAGTCGAACGACACGTACTGGAAGACGGCGCCTTGCGCGAGTGACACGGGGGAGACTCCCGCAGCGAAGGCTGCGAGCACCTGGATGTGTCGCGAGGCGCCGAGCTCTCGAGCCATCAAACCTGTCAGGACCATCGCCGTGCTGACCGCCATCGCCGCCAACAGGCGAAATCCCGCCAGCGACGTCCCGAACACGATCAGCTCCAGCCGTCCTAAGAGCGGGGTGACTGGTGGATAGGGCACGAACCCCCAATCCAGGTGCCGTGCGTCGTCCAGAGTCTGCAGCTCATCGCGATGAAAGCCGTACTGCCCGTTGCTCAGCGTGTGCAGGACGATCCGGAGGAGTGCGAGCAAGACCAGCACTCCGAGATCGCTCCTCGACCATGCCACCAGCCGATTGCGCATCCGTCTCTCTCGGTGGAACGGTCCGATCCTACCCTGGCCGCGCTTCTCCTGCGCGTCGCCGACGACCAAGCCCTCGAGCGCGGCGTGCATCCCGGCTTCGCGCGCCTTGGCCCGCGCCGGAGGCGCCGGGGCCGCCGCGGTCCTCGCCCTGGTTGATGGCGCAGTTGCTGTCGATCGGGTATCTCACGGTCCTCGAGGAGCCGGTCGCGGCAGGTTGAGGTTGGGACTTCCTCCAGGATCTCCCGCACCGTCTCCAAAATGTCTCCAGAACTGGGGAGGACTCCAGAGGACTCCAGAGCACTCCAGAGGACAACGAGTTGACCACAAGGCAACGAGTTTCCAACGAGATCTGACGAAAAGTCGCGCGCCATCAGACAGTTAGCGTTTTCGGGAGGCGCGGGTTCGACTCCCGCCGCCTCCACCACTTAACTTATTGAAGACACAGGGCGAGATCCTGGACGCGGGAACAGTGATATGCAGAGCTCTTAGCCGTTCATAAATAGTGGTCATTGTATTCGCTTTCTCCATGCTTCAGTTCTGCTAGTCGCACACCACGCTGACTAGACGATCCATATCCTGCTCGCAGTTGAATAAATG
>CAYLND010000017.1:0-40023 GCA_964384905.1 uncultured Acidobacteriota bacterium | reverse complement strand
GCGGCGGGCTTGTCCGCTCCTGCCGGCGGCGCGCCGGCTCCGCCGGCGGGAGTCTCCGCGGCCACGGGCGCCGCGACCGGCTCGCCCTGGACGGGCGCGCTCTCGAGCGCGTGCCGCACCCCTTCCTCGGAGAAATCGACCACCAGCCCGGTGTCGGTCGGCACGATGGCGTACGGCTTCGGCGCGGTCAGATCGAGGACGACGCGGACCACCGGCCGTGGCTTGGTGGCGAACTGCGCCACCCGCACCCGCGACAGTCCGCCGGAGCCCACCGCGAGCGTCTTGGTCTTGGTTCGATCCACGACGCCCAGGAGGTCGATGACCAGTCGGGGGGGGTTCTTGAGCTCGAAGTGCTCGTTCGCCAGTCCGCCGTCGGCCGTGAGGACGATGGTGCGCTCGGCATCCTCGCCGCGCGCTTCGACCGACAGCAGCGTGTGGGCGGGCGTTCCGGAGGGCGCGGCGCCGCGGGTGACCTTGACTGACTGGCCGGACGGCGCGGTCGGGGTGGCCGGCTTCTCGGAGGCGCCGCTCGCCGGCGCGCTCTCGGGCAGGGGCTTCAGCTCGGTCGACTCGGGCGTGCCCTCCTTGGCCGGCGTCGAGGCCGGCTCGCTCGTTGCGGAGGACGCACCCTCGGAGGACGAGGGGGACGAGGCCGCGGTCTCGGGGTTGGTCGTCGTCGAGCCCTCGGCGGGCGTCGCGGCGGAGCCCGATTCGGTCGGAGCCCCCGGATTCTCGGCGACCACGTTCTGCTCGGGCGCGTTGCCGGATTCACCGAGCGACGGGAAATCGACGATCAGGTCATGACCGTCGAGGCGGATCGAGTGCTGCGAGGCCAGGACGTTCCGGAACTCGAATTTCGCGATCTTGCCGCCGTCCACGCTCTCGACGGAGGAGACGCGGACGCCCTCGACTTGGGGTGTCCCGATCTGGACTTCCTGAGCCAGACCCTCGACGTGGACGTCGAGGAGCTCCAGGATCAGCGTCCTGGGGTCGGGCTGGTACGAGGTATAGCTGAACGGATAGTTCCCGTGCAGGACGACCTCGGTGCCCGCCGGAGTCTCCTGGTGGTCGATGGCGTTGATGACCACCGCGGACGGTGCGCTGAGCACCGCCTGACCCGGCTCGCTGACGGGCGGATTGCCCGAGCATCGCAGGGCGGCCGCGGCGATCATGATCAGGATCGCGACCTTCCCGTACCTCATAAGCTACCCTCCTCCGCTGGCGTCAGCTTCTTCGTCACGTCCCTGTACGGCTTGATGCTTCGGGGATCGTTGATGTCCTGACGGAACACCACCGTGCCGGTCTTTCGATCGATGCGGATGATTTTGCCGTCATAGAGCACATCACCCACCCTCAAGAAGTAGCCCTTGTTGTCGCTGCCGTTGAAGAACGCGATGGCGCCCTTCCCCTTCTGGACGATACCCACCAGGTCCACTTCGGAGATCAGCATGCCGGCGATCCCCCGCGGCCGGGGACCCTTGCCCACGGTGTTCGCCGCGTCCACCAGGGAGCGGAAGGGATCCCGCCGGCCGGCCGGGTCGTAGGTGAACCCCCGTCCGGAGAGCATCGCTTCGTTGTCCTGCATGATCTTGTTGATGGTTTCCGTGTCCTGGGGGCCGGGCGCGCCGCCGGTGGCCTGCGACCCGTTGACCGGGGCGGCCGGTGTGCCGGCCGGCGCGGGCGTCTTGGGGTCCGCGCCTGAGGCGCCGTGTGCGAGGGCCAGGGACAGCCCGAGTGCCAGGAACGCCGAGGGAACGGTGCGGGGCCTCACTGGCCCCCTCCCGCTTTCTCGTCGTAAACGAAGGTCGTGGCGGTGAAGGTCGAATGGATCGAATGGTTGGGGCTGCTCTGCGCGTTGATCGTCACGCCGCTCACGTTGATGATGCGCGAGTACTTGCTGATGCGATCGAAGAAGACGCCGAGGTCGTGATAGTCGCCCTCCACGTCCATCATGATCGGGAATTCTTTGTAGAACTCGACGGGCTTCAGGGAGCCGGGATTGAACTGCCGCAGATCGAGGTTCGACTGATCGGCCAGGTTCTTCACCCACTTCAGGAGCTCGCCGGTCTCGGGCTCGGTGGGCAGGATGGCCAGCAGGTCGTTGAGCTTGAGCTGCAGGTTCTCGATCTCCTTCTCGAACTCGGGCAGCTTCGCCTCGATCGCCTGTCCTTTGCGGATCTCGGTCTGCAGGCCTTCGAGCTGGACGCGGTCGGCGGCGTTCTTCTTCGCCATCTCGGAGAAGTTCGGATACGCCATCCAGGCCACCGCCACGAGGGCGATGGCCATGCACGCCACGACCGCGAACTGGCCCCAGAACGGCAGCTTCTTGAAATCCATCGTCCCCTCTACCCGCCCGCCGGCGGAGTCGCGGCGCTTCCCTCGGCCTGTCCTTCGGGGTGCGGCAGGAACTGACAGGTCAGGGAAAACGTCACCCCGACGGGAATGGCGGAGATCGGGCCCAGGATGACGTTCTGGAAGTAGCGGGAACCGGTCAGGTTGTTGTAGAAGTTCGAGACCGCGTTATAGGTCGTCGCCTTGCCCTGGATCGAGATGCTCTGCCCCGACTCGGTCATGTTGTCGAGCCAGAGAAAGTCCGGAAGCTGCTTGCTGACCTCGTCGAGCAGGTGCACCGGGCCGCTCTGGTTCCGTTTCAGCTGCGTGATGAGGGCGATTTTGCGCTGCAGAAGCTCCTTCTTGGCCTTGTACTCCTCGCCCTTCTTGATGATCGCCTGCAACCGCTCCTTCTCCGCCTGCGCCTTGACGATCTCGTCGTGCAGCTGCCGGTGCTCGCTCTCCAGGCTGTACCAGCGCCACCCGATGAACAGGAGGGCCAGGATCACGACCCCCGCCATCAGCACGTTCTGCCCGAGGGTGCCGACGCCCTCGAAGCGCGGGGTCCTGGGAGCGCGCGCCTTGACCTGCTGCGTGCCGGCGAGGAGGTTGATCTTGATCATCGCGAGTCTCCCGCGCGGCGCGCGGCCAGGCCGACAGCGATCGAGACACTCGAGCCAATCTCCTCGATCATGTCGGCGGAGATCCCCTTGCCGATCTGGACGCGGTTGAACGGATTGAGCGGCTCCACCGTGATTCCGAAACGCTCGGCGAGCGCCTCCCGCAGATGCGGGATGCGGGACGACCCGCCGGCGATCACCAGGGTCTCGATGTTCTCCCCGGGCGTGGTGTTCTTGAAGAAGTCGATGGTCTTCTGGATCTCCGCGCCGATGAAGTCGTTGACCGACGTGATGATCGGGTTCACGTTCTCCACGGGGATGCCGTCCACTTCCTCGCCGCGTTTCAGGGTTTCGGCCTGCTCGAAGCTCAGGTTGAGCTCCTTGCGGATCGCGTCGTTGTAGTGGTTGCCGCCGACCGAGATGTCGCGCCAGAAGATGGACGTGCTGCCTTTCAGGATCGCCACGTTGGTCGTCGACGCGCCGATGTTCACCAGGGCCCGGGCGACGCCTGGATCGGCGTCGTAGTTCATCTCGTAGCAGTTCTGCAGCGCGAACACGTCGACGTCCACCACCACCGGATTGCGGCCGGCCTGGCTGACCACCGAGGTGTAGTCGTTGATCTTGTCCTTCTTGGCCGCCACGAGCAGCACGTCCATGTTGCCCTCGCCGCCGCTGGCGCCTTTGAGGACCTGGTAGGCCAGGTTGACGTCCTGAACGTCGAACGGGATGTACTGCTCCGCCTCCCAGGGGATGACCTCGGCCAGCTCCTCCTCCGAGGTCGCCGGGATGGAGATCTTCTTGATGATGACGCTGTGGCCCGACAGCGCAATCGCCACGTCGCCCGCCTTGATCTTGCGCGATGAGAAGGCCCTCTGGACCGTGTCCACGACCAGACCGGCGTCCATGATGGCGCCGTCCACGATTGCCTCGGGCGAAAGCCGCTCGATCGCCGCGTTCAGCAGCTGGTAGCCGCGGCCCTTGCCGAGCTCTTTCAGCTCGACAACCTTGACGGCGCTCGAGCCGATGTCGAGACCGACCAGATTCTTTGCCCTCGAAAAGAACACCCTTGGTCTCCTTTAACCTTTGGCGATTCGGAGAGTTGCGGCGAACCGTCCCGGGCGCTTCTTTTTCACGAAAGTTCAATATATTCCGCGACTCCATTTTTGCAAGGTAGGCCTCCAATATTGGAAATCCATACTCGACAGATCTGCATATGTCAATGACAATAAAGAACATATCCATCAAAGGCACTGGAGAGCTCTCAGGTGGGAGACGCGGCGGATTCGAGCGTTTGATCGGGCGTGACGTGCTGTGCTACAGTGCGTCCCTTCTTCAGCAGGGCCCGTCGGTCGGCGTGATTCGAGGAGGACCGGAAGTGGCGCGTTCGTGTGACATCTGCGGCAAGAGACCGGTACACGGAAACCAGATCAGCCACGCGCACAACGTGTCGTCGCGGGTCTGGTATCCGAACGTTCAGAGGATCCGGGTGGTGGTCGGCAAGACCCGGCGCCGCATGAGGGTGTGCACGCGCTGCCTGCGCTCGGGCGCCGTGGTGAAGGCCGCGTCGGCGCGCCCGCCCTCGGCTCCTTAGGGACCGATTGCTCGACGCGCGCCCAAACGCGGCGCCGTCAGATGGTCGCGATCGCGTCGATCTCGATGCGCGCACCGCGCGGGAGCGCGGCCACCTGGACTGTCGAGCGCGCCGGCCGGTGGGCGCCGAAGTAGCGCGCGTACGCCTCGTTCATCGCTTCGAAATCGCGTAGGTCGGTCAAGAAAACGGTCGTCCGGACCACGCGGTCGAGGCCCGAGCCGGCGGCATCGAGGACCTCCTTCAGGTTGTCCAGGACGCGTCCCGTCTCCTCCTGCATGGTCCCCTTGAGAAGGGACCCGGTCGATGGATCGAGCGGCACCTGCCCCGACAGGAAGAGCAATCCTCCCGTCGCAATCGCCTGGGAATACGGTCCGATCGCCTTGGGGGCCCTGTCCGTGCTGATGCTCTTCGCGCTCATGGTGCCTCCTGGAATCGGGGGGGGAATCCCCCGCGCCGCGACGGCCGTTCAGGCGACCTGTCGCTCGACGTGGTAGACCCCGTCGATCCCCTTCACTTTTTCGAGGATCGCGTCGAGGTGCGCCACGTCCGCGATGTCGAGGATCAGGCTGATCTCGCCACGCCGGTCCTCGAAGGTGCGCGCCTCCACGTTCTTGATGTTCGACTTGGCCTCGGCGATCGCGGACGTGATTTTCGCCAGCATGCCCGGACGGTCCTCCGAGAACACCGTGATGCGGACTTCGAAACGGGATGCGTCGTCGCTCTCCCAGGCGACCTCGATACGACGCTCCGGGTCGTACAGGAGCTTTTCGAGGTTGGGGCACCTTTCGCTGTGGACGGTGACCCCCCGCCCGCGGGTGATATAGCCCACGATCGGCTCGCCCCGGATCGGATTGCAGCAGCGCGCCAGCGAGATCAGGGCGTCGTCGAGACCGCGCACGGTGACCTTCTTGCCCGACAGCCCCAGCGCCTTCTTGACGGCGTGCGCGATCGGACCCTCTCCGGTCTCGTGCGGCTTGGCCGCCGGGTCGTACTTCTCGATCAGGGACTTGGGGGCCAGCCTGCCGTATCCCACCGCGGCGTAGAAATCGTCCAGGCTGGCGCAACCCAGCTCATGAATCACCGCCTGCAGCCGCCCCGCGTCGCCCTGGTGTTTCCTGAGATTGAAGCGATACCTCTTGAACTCGCGGTCGGCGACCGTCTTGCCCAGCTCGATGCTGCGGTTGCGGCGATCCACGTTGAGCCACTGGCGGATCTTGGCGCGCGCCCTCGGCGTCCTGGCGATGGTCAGCCAGTCCTGGCTCGGCCGGTGGTTCGGTGACGTGAGGATCTCCACGATATCGCCGTTCTTCAGCTCGGTCCGCAGCGGCACCAGCTTGCCGTTGATGCGGGTCCCCACGCACCGGTGACCGACCTCGGTGTGCACCGAGTAAGCGAAATCGATCGGGGTGGCGCCGCGCGGGAACGACTTGACCTGCCCCTGGGGCGTGAAGCAGTACACCTCCTCGGGGTACAGATCGACCTTCACCATGTTCAGGAACTCGCGAGGATCCTTCAGCTCCTGCTGCCATTCCATGATCTGGCGCAGCCACTGGATGTTGGCGTCGTTCTCCTTCGTGCCCTTGCCCTCTTTGTACTTCCAGTGCGCCGCGATTCCCTCCTCAGCGATGCGGTGCATCTCCTGGGTGCGGATCTGCACCTCGAACGGCACGCCCTTCTCGCTGATGACGGAGGTGTGCAGCGACTGGTACATGTTGGGCTTGGGCATCGCGATGAAATCCTTGATCCGACCCGGCACCGGGCGCCACAGCCCGTGGATGATGCCGAGCGCCCCGTAACAGTCCTTCACGCTGCCGGTCAGGATGCGGAACGCGATGTAATCGTAGACCTCGCCGACGTCGATCTGCTGCCGCTTGATCTTGCGGTAGATGCTGTACAGGTGCTTGCGCCGCCCGCGGATGTCGCAGGCGACCCCGGCCTTGTCCAGCTCGGACTTCAGGCGGGACTGGATCTCGCGAATGAACTCGTCGGTGATCCCGCGCTTCTCGTCCATGGCCTGCACGAGCCCCTGGTATCCTGCGGGATCGAGATGCCGGAGCGCCAGGTCCTCCAGCTCGTTCTTGACCTTCGCCATCCCGAGCCGGTTGGCGATGGGGGCGTAGATCTCCAGCGTCTCGCGCGCGATCCGCTCCTGCTGTCGCGGCGACAGATGCTCGAGCGTGCGCATGTTGTGCAGCCGGTCCGCCAGCTTGACGAGGACGACGCGGATGTCGTCCACCATCGCCAGCAGCATCTTGCGGAAGCTCTCGGCCTGCTGCTGCTCCTTCGAGTTGAAGGTGATGCGGGAGATCTTGGTCAGGCCCTCGACCACGTGGGCGATGTCCCTGCCGAAATGCTCCTCGACGACCTCGCGCGTCGTCAGCGTGTCCTCCAGGACGTCGTGCAGGAGACCCGCGACGATGCAGGTCATGTCGAGCTTGAGGTCGGCGAGGATGTACGCGACGGACAGCGGATGCGTCAGGTAGGGCTCGCCGGAGGAGCGCGTCTGGCCCTTGTGCTCCTTGGCCGAGAACACGTAGGCCTTGCGCAGGAGGTCGAGATCGGCCCCCGGCATGGAGGCCTCCACCTTCTCCTGAATGTCCTCGAAGCGGATCATGACGGCACGACAACCGGGCGGCGCATCCGAAAGACCTGCTCCTGGGTCGTGCGGGGGGTCACGCAGACTCGCGGCGCTCGCCACGGATGCGTCAGTATACCAGAAAGCCCGCGGGGCTCCCGCGCTCAGACCTTGACGTAGCGGGCGCCGAGATAGCGGTAGACGATGACCAGAAGGGCGGCGGCCACGAAGACCGAGGAATAGGTCCCGAACACCACGCCGACCATGAGGCAGAACGACAGGGGGTTGAGCTTGTCGCCGCCGTAGATGAACAGGGCGGTGATGGCGATGAACACGGTGAAGGATGTCAGGATCGTCCGGCTCAGCGTCTGGTTGATCGAGGCGTTCACGAGCGTCTCGAAATCGACCTCGCGGTAAAGGCGAAGATTCTCCCGGATCCGATCGAACACCACGATGGTGTCGTTGATCGAATAGCCCAGAATGGTCAAAAGCGCCGCCACGATGTCGACGGAGAACTCCTTGTGCGTCAGCGACACCGCGCCCGCGGCGATCACGACGTCGTGCACCAGGGCGATGATCGAGGTCAGGCCCCACATCCATTTCTTGAACCGGAACCAGACGTAGATCAGAATTCCTCCCACCGACCCGAAGACGGCGTAGAGGGTGTTTCTCAGCAGCTCCTTGCCGGCGGTCGGACCGATGAAGTCGACGCTGCGCAGCGTGAACGGTCCAAGGATCGCCTGCTGCTCGAGCAGGCGCGCGGCGTCCGGGCCGATCCCCGGGATCGACGCCAGCTGGGAGGGTGCGTCGATGAGCCCGGCGTGGTCGGTGCGGTACTTGACGAGCGCCGCGGCGATCGCGGCCGCGTCCTGAGCGGCGGCGCCGCCGGACGGCGGGTGGGCGCCGAGCCATTCCCTCAGGTCGGCCTGCGTGACCATGTTGAGATCGATCTTCCCGGCCTGACGTCCCTGGCGGTCCTCGGGCGCCTGGAGGGCCTCGAGGACCCGTCGGCTGATCTCGCCCCCCTCGCTGGCCTCCGCCCCGCCCGCGCCCTGGCCCGCGCTCTTCTCGATGCGCACCAGCACCTCGTTGTCGGCCGCCGCGCCGATGCTCTGCAGACTGACGTCGCCCAGACCGGCTCCCTCGAGCTGCGCGCGGATGTGCTCGATATGGGGCGATTCGCGGAACTTCAGCCGCACCGCCGTGCCGCCCGCGAAGTCGATGCCGCGATTGAAGCCGCGCGTCAGCATGGTCCCCACGCTCACCGCGACGGCCAGCGACGAGAAGACGATGAAGAACCACTTGACGCGCCCCATCATCGGAAAGTCGGCGTGGGTGAAGACCTGGATCATCGGCGCCTCAGATGCTGAGCGTCTCCGCCTGCGGGCGGAGAGCGAGCTCGACGTCGAAGATGGCGCGGGACACGATCAGCGCCGTGAACAGGTTCGCCAGGATGCCGACGCTGAGCGTGACCGCGAAGCCGCGGACCGGGCCGGTCCCGTAGCCGTACAGGAACAGACCCGCGATCAGCGTCGTGCAATGGCTGTCGATGATGGTGTTGAAAGCCTTGTCGAAACCGGCGTTGATCGCGGCCTTGACCGTCCGGCCGAGGCGCAGCTCCTCCCGGATGCGCTCGAACACCAGGACGTTGGCGTCCACCGCCATGCCGACGGTGAGCGCGAACCCCGCGATCCCGGGGAGGGTCAGGGTCGAATGGAAGTACGCCATCGCCGCCAGGAGGATGAGCAGGTTGAGCACGAGCGCCAGCCCCGCGTTCACGCCGGCCGCCCGGTAGTAGACCAGCATGAACAGCACGATGATGATCGAGCCGATGAGGGTCGCGACCACCCCCTGCCGGATCGAATCGGCCCCCAGCGACGGGCCGACCGTGCGCTCCTCCAGGATCTCCATGCCCGCCGGCAGCGCGCCGGATCGCAGCTTGAGGGCGAGATCCTCCGCGGTCTCGATGGTGAAGTTGCTGCCCTCGATGATCCCCTCATCGGCGATCACGGCGTTGATGCGCGGCGCCGAGATGATCTTCTTGTCGAGGACGATCGCCAGGAGCTGCCCCTGGTTCTTGCGCGTCAGGTCCTGGAAGCGCCGGCCCGCGTCCGCCGAGAGCGTGAACGTGACGGCCGCATTTCCGAATCGATCCTGGCCGCGCCGCGAGTTCTTCAGGTCGTTGCCGGTGATCGGCGAGGACTTCGTCACCGGCCAGTAGAGGCGCGCCGGCTTGCCGTCCTGGGTGCTGAACTCCTGTGGCATGATCTCCGCGTCGTCCGGCAGCTTGCCGCCGAACATCTGGGTCAGCGCCTCGGGGCTGTCGGGTGGGCGGAACTGCTCGGCCACGACGCCGGGCGGGATCTTCACCAGCTTCCATTCGAGGAACGCCGGCGAGCCGATCAGATCCTTGACGCGCTCCGGGTCCTCGACGCCCGGCAGCTGCACCAGGATGCGATCGGCGTGCGCGCCCGCCCCCTGACGCTGGATGGTCGGCTCCGCCACGCCGAACTTGTCGACCCGCGTGCGGATGGTCTCCAGCGCCTGGCGCACCGCCGAGTCGCGGATCTGGTTCTCGTCCTGCGCCCTGAGCTGCAGGCGCAGGCGACCCGCTCCCGGCGCCGACGCCTGATACTGCGGGAACTGCCGGGCGAGCTGGTCGCGGATCTCGCCGATGCGGGCGGAATCGACCCCCTCCAGGAGCATGGCGTCGATGTCGTCCGCCGATGACTTCTGAGGCGCCAGCCCCTTTTCTCCCAGCGCCGAGCGGATGCGCTCCTGGGACAGGTCGATCTCCGCCTTGACGGCGTCGTCCGTCTTGACCCGCATGACCATGTGGATGCCGCCCTTGAGGTCCAGCCCCAGGTGGATCTTCTCCGCAGGGGGATAGACCGCCCAGATGCAGAGCACCAGGAGGGCGAGGATCAGCAGGAGCCGCCAGCGCAGATCGAGATTCATGATGTCCCTGGGGGCGGGATTGCGGGGCCGCCCGAGCCCGGTCCCCTCACGATTCCGGCCGCGAGGAGATCTCCTGGTCCTGCAGCCCGACGATGGAGCTCTTGGTCACGTCGACGCGGACCTTGTCCGCGATCCGCAGCTGCACCACGCTGCGATCGATCCCGACCACCGTCCCCAGAAGCCCGCCCGAGGTGACGACCTTGTCACCGCTCTTCAGCGAGTCCAGCATCGTCTGGACCTGCTTCTGCCGCGTCCTCTGCGGCCGGATCAGGAGAAAATAGAAAATGGCGAAAATGACGAGGAGCGGAACGAACTGCAGCCAGGCGTTGGCCTGACCCTGTCCCGGCGGCGGCGTCATCAAACCCCAGACGAACACCGTGTCTCGCTCCCTGGCGCGCGTCCGACAAAAAAAGGAGGGGACGACACCCCTCGCCACGGCCACCGGCGCCCGCCGGTCCCCGCCGCGGCCCGCAAGATTGCCCGAAGCGCCCGGGCTTGTCAAGGCAGCACGCGCTCGCCTAACATCCCGCGCGTGCGCGCCACCCTCTCCACGCGTCCGGCGGACGCGGCGACGATGCGGGGCTCGGGACCGAGCCGGCGGCTCGAGATCCCGATTCTCGCCGGAATCCCCGGGTTGCGGCACCTGTTCACGGTGAGGGGATCGGACGTCGGGGCGGCTCTCGGCGCGTCGGCGGGTGGCACCGTCCCGCGCGTCACCCTGCGCCAGATGCACGGCGCGGTGGTCCGGGTGGTCGGCGACCGCGCCGGCGCGGCGCCGGCGGGGACCCGCGATCGCGACGACCGCGAGGAAGGCGACGCACTCGTCGTCGGCGAGCCGGGGGTCGCCGTCGGTGTCTTCGTCGCCGATTGCGTTCCAATTCTGATGTGCGACGAGACCCGGCGCGTCGCGGCGGCGGTGCACGCCGGATGGCGCGGCACGGCGGCAGGCGTCACGGCCGCGGCCATCGCGACGATGCGGGATCGCTTCGGCTCGGCGCCGGAATCGTTGCGTCTCGCGCTCGGCCCCAGCATCGGCCCCTGCTGCTTCGAGGTGGGGGACGAGGTGGTGGCGACGCTCCTCGACGCCTTCCCCGACGCGACGGACTGCGTCCTCGCGGGGCCGAAGAAACGCATCGATCTGATCGAGGCGAATCGCCGGCAGGCGCGCGCCGCCGGCGTGGGTGACGACCGGATGCAGGCGTCCGGGCTGTGCACCGTGTGCCGACCCGACCTCCTGGAGTCCTACCGGAGGGCGCGCGGCGCCGCCGGGCGCATGGCCGGTTTCATCGCCTGGCTGCCGGACGGAGGGTCCGCGTCGTGACGAAGAAAAGAGGCGGGCGCTCCCCCGTGACGGCGGCCGCGCGCATCCTCGATCTGTACCGCGCGCACGCCGACGCGGCGGAGGGCTTCTTCACGAGCGGCACGGGGGCCGTCGAGCGAACGGCGGCGGTCTTCGTCGCGGCCCTGCGCGGCGGCCGCACACTTCTGTTCTTCGGGAACGGCGGCAGCGCCGCGGACGCGCAGCACCTGGCCGCCGAGTTCGTCAACCGGTTCGCGGTCGACCGCCCCGGCCTGTCGGCTCTGGCGCTGACGACCGACACCTCGGTCCTGACCAGCATCGGCAACGACCAGGAGTTCGCCCGTATCTTCGCGCGTCAGATTGAGGCCCTGGGCCGCCGCGGCGACGTGGCCGTGGGCCTCAGCACCTCGGGTCGCTCACCGAACGTCCTGGAGGGGCTCCGTGCGGCGCGCGACCGCGGCTTGGTGACGGTGGGCTTCACCGGAGAAGCCGGGGGCGCCATGGAGGGCCTGTGCGCCCATCTGATCCGCGTCCCGTCCCGGATCACGGCGCGCATCCAGGAGATCCACATCCTGGTGGGTCACATCCTGTGTCAGCTCGTGGACGAGGCGCTCTTCCCCCGGTCCTGAGCGCCGGCACGCCGCCCGATCATTTCGACAGCGTGACGATCATGTCCTGAATTTCCTTCGCGTCGGGCGCCTTCGGGCTGAGCTTCAGGTACTCCCGATAGTGCTTCACGGCCCCCTCGAAGTCCTGCATGCGTGTGAGGACCCGGGCCAGCTCCCGGTGCGCGGAGGCGTTGCCCGGATCGATCTCGAGCGATTTCGTGAACGCCTGAGCCGCTTCCTTGTCCTTGTTCTCGTTCCAGGCGTGCACGCCGATGTTGAAGAAGACAGTGGCGGCGTTCTTCGGGTCCACCGTGATGACCTTCTGATACATCTCTTCGGCCTTGGCCTTGTCTTTGCGCTTCTCGTAGATGGCGGCCATCTCCATGTAAGGCTCGGATTTCGAGGGATCGATCGTGCTGGCCTTCTCGAAGGCGGCGATCGCCTGATCGTCTTCTCCTCCGAGGGCGCGGGCCTTGCCGAGCTGGAACCAGATCTTGTCGTTGTCGGGCTGGAGGTTCCCTTCCTTCTCGAACTCCTCCGCGGCCTGGTTGTCGAACTGTTTCTTCTCCTCGTCGGTGGTGGCGGTCTCGGCCTCCTTCAGGAGGACATTCCCCAGGTTGAAATGCGCCCCCTTCATCTCCGGCATCAGCTCGAGGGCCTTCTTGAACGCCTGCGTGGCCCCCGCATCGTCTCCGGTGGCGAACAGGCTCTTGCCGAGATAGAAGTAGACCACCGGCTTGCCGGTCGGATCCTTGGCGAGGTAGGACTTGTAGGCCTCGATCGCCTCCTGATGCCGGCCGGCATCGGCCAGCTCCTTCGCCTTCTGCAGCGCCTCGGACCCGAGCTTGGGCGCCTCGGGCGCGCCGGTCCCGCCGGCGGGCTGCGTGCCCACCGGCGCGGCGCCGCCCGGTACGGCCGCGGAGGCTTCGGTGGCGGCTCCTTCCTTCTTTTTTCTCTCCGCCTGGACCGCCGCCAGGAACTCCGCCTCCTTGGCCACGACGATATTGACCAGGTTGTGCCCCTCGTCACCCACGAGCACGAACGTCAGCTCGGGGAACTCCTGCTTGCTTCCCGGGATCAGGTCGCCCTTGAAACGCTCGTCCTTCTGGTAGTCCACGATCTCGGCGTACTCCTTGACCACTTTGTAGCCGGCCAGCTCCGGGTACACCTTCCATTTCTTGGCCACCGATGTGTCGAGGGCGGCGATGACGAACGACCCGTCCTTGTTGGTGGTGAGCGGACCCACCTTCTTCTTGATGTCGACCGCTTCGAGCCAGACTTTGACCTTGGGCATCGGTTTGCCTTGGACGTCGGTCACGACGCCCTTGACGCGCGTGATCGCGTCGGCATAGGCCGGCGTGTGCAGAACCGCCGGCGTCAGGGCCAGGGCCGTGACGACCGCCAGGAGTGTTCCTCGTGTCCGTGTCATGGTATGTCCCCCTCCGGTAGGGCCGGCGCCACCGTCGCCGGGAGCCGGTCTGATCATCCTACTATACCCCGCTGACCGGACCGATCAACAGGGCGCGGCGGGCGACGTGTGCGGCGGGCCGCGGCCGTCGGGCCGTCGCTCCGCCGGCGCCCGTTCCGGGAGACGACCAGGTGCGCGGCGAACATCAGGACGTAGAGCGTCCCGGCGGCGATGTGGATGTAGGCCAGCGCGGTCCGGGAGGTCGTGCCGGTCACGACCTGGACCAGGTAGCCCGAGGCGATCATCGGAGCCACGATGGCGACGAGGACGATGCCGGACACCCGTCCACGCTTCTGCCGGCGGTCGCGGAGCCGCTCGATGATGTGGTCGCGAACGATGAGACCGACGGCGAACACCAGGATCGGTCCGGCGAGGACGTGCAGGACCAGGGTGCCGGGCTGCCACGGGTGGTGGATGACGGAGAACTCGTCACCGCCAGTCATCAGGTACTTCATCCCAAAGTAGGCTGCGCCCGTGGCGGCCACCAGCAGGGTCGAGGAGTTCAGGAGGAGCCGCTCGACCGAGGTCACGGTGCCGGCTTCGTGGCGGGACCGGGCGAAGGGGTCGCGACCGCGGCCGCCACGTACAGGCGATGCAGCGCCAGGATGCGCCGCGTCGCCTCGGTGACCGCGCGCGACGAGAGCGTCGCGCCGCTCAGCGCCCGGATTCCTTCGCGGCCGGAGAGATTCGCGAGCGTTCGACCGGGAAACTGTCGCAGCCAGCGCTCGCCCGGGAGGTAATCCTCGGGCTCGTCGAACGACAGGATCTCGACGCGGGTCACCTCGCCGGACGGTCCCACGAGAACCAGGATCGTCTCCGGGAGCGTGCGGACGAGATGCGTGTCGAAGTAGGCGGCGCCGATCACGCGCCCGTCGCGCCAGCCGAGATAGTACGGGACCAGCCGGATCTCGACCGGTACGCCCGCCACCTCGGAGGCCCGACGCGCCTGCGCCTCGTCCAGGTAGAGCGTCCGGCGCTCGACGGTCGCCGGCGGCGGGAAGACGGCGTCGAGCGCCTGTTGCGTCGTCAAATAGACCCGGGCGCCCGCGGGGACCGCGATCGATAGAAGCAGCAGTGCCGTGGGCAGACGTTGAGCCATCAGAACAGATACCCGATCGCGAGGTTCAGCTGGTCGACGCCGCTGCCGGCCCGATTGCGATAGTCCTGATAGTCCAGCGTGATCGCGACCTCCGGGATCGGACGATAGCGCAGACCGTACGTCCGGACGGTCCGGTCGTTCGCGGGGTCGCGCGCGAACGGCTCGGCGACCTTTTCCTGGGTATCCAGGGCCTCGTAACGCACGAAGGGGCTGAGGTCGCTCCGACCGCCGGGCCGGAGGGACAGGGCGTTCCAGGCAATCTCGCCGTACCAGCCCACGGCGCGGCTGCCGACGGCCGTGCCGCGGCCCGGGTCGGTGCCCAGCAGGGGATCGACCGTGAGGCTGACGTCCCGCGCATCGCTCAGCGTGCCCCGGGCGTACAAGCCTCTCAGGTGCCAGCCCCGCGCGTTCCACTCCGCATGCGCGTCCCACAGCGTCATGCGCGGGGATCCAATCGCCCGCTCACCCTGCCCGGTGCTGCCGCGGAACCCCGCGCCACCCAGCACGAGCCCCGGGACGGGAGCGTAGTCGACCCGCGCGGTCAGCGCCCAGTCGCGCGCCTTGGCCTCGGCGCCTTCCTGCCGCCCCTCGCGGGCCCATGCGCCCGACGAGAACCCCGACGCATCGAGACTGGTGACCAGATAGGTCCTGTAGCTCACGGGGCCGATCTCCCCGTAGACACCCAGGCCGTTCTCTCTCCAGGTGGACGGCAGGATGAGCGTCTCGACGTCGGGACGGCGCGCGCCGTAGAAGATCGGCGGCTCGTGCAGCTCGTTGAGAAACCCCATCGGCACGAGCAGGAGCCCCGCCCGCAGCCCCAGACGCCGGCCGGGCCGATAGTCCACGTAGGCGAACTCGATCTCGACCTCGCCGGGGGCGTCCGGGGCGATGACGGCGTGCTCGTACTCGATCTCGGAGTTGAACAGGAGGTGATCGGCCCACTTGTAGCCGAAGTAGAGGACGGCCCGTTCCAGATCGGCGGTGTCGACCGTCCCGGAGCGCCCGCCGTCGTCCGCCCGCGCGGCGAAATTCTGGTACAGCATGTCGCCGTAGCCGCCGATCGATACGCCGCGCCTGACGCCGTAGATCCTGCCCGCGGCCGGTCCGAAGCCGCCGGCCGCTTCCGCCGGGGGCGGCGACGCCGCCTCGCCGATCCGCAGACGCTCGATCTCCTGAGCCAGCGCGTCGATTCTCTTGCGTAACTCGTCGAGGGCGGTCTGGATCCCGGGCGCCGGCCCCCCTGAGGCCGGCGGCGCCTTCAACGCCTCCAGCTGCGCCCGCAGCTCGCGAACGAGCGCCTCGAGCTCGGCGATGCGCTCCTCGAGACTCTTGGCGGCCGGGCCGGTGGGGGGTGCCGTGGCGGCCCCCGCCCGGCTCGGCAGGCCGATCGCCGTCACGCCCAGGGCGATGGCCGCGCAGACGATCCAGGTCGCCGCGCCTCCCGCCCGTGCCGCCGCGCTCCGAAAACGGTCCCCGTCAATGCTCAATGGAGACGCTCCACTCTCTGAACTGCGCGTCAAATGCCCGCGTGGCACGGTGACGCAGCGTGCCGTCGCGGGTGCGCCACAGGTAGAGCGCCGGAATCCCCCGGCGCTCGGCCCACTCCCGGCCGCGCTCCGGTCCCATGACGAACAGCGCGGTCGACAGGGCGTCGGCCGACGTTCCGTCCCGAGCCGCCACCGTGACCGAGCCATCGAACGGCGCCGGCCTCCGGGTGGCCGGATCAAGGATGTGACCGACAGGACCGTCGGGTCCGGGGACGGAGCGCTCGCCGTTCCCCGACGTCGCGACCGACAGCCCAGCGACCGTGACCACCGCGACCGGCTCGTCGCGGTCGGCGGGATCGGCAATGCCCACCGGCCAGCCGCCCGAGCCGCGCGGCCGGCCGAGCGCGAGGATCTGACCGCCGAAATCGAGGAGCGCGTCCCGGACGCCGTCGCGCTCCAGCGTGCGCGCCGCGGCATCCAGGGCGATCCCCTTCCCGATGCCGCCGAGATCGATTCCGACGCCGTCGGCATCGAAACGCACCGACCGGCCCGAGCGGCCGAGACGGACGTGACGCCATCCGATCGGCGGCGGCTCGGACGAGGCCTGTTCCGAGCGCGGCGGCGGGGCGGGCCCGCCGATCTCGTCGCCGGGGCGCAGCCCGAGCGCCCGGACCAGCGGCTCGACGGTCGGATCGAACGCGCCGCCCGTCCTTTCAGCCCATTCCAGAGAAAGGCGGATGGCCCGATACAGATCGGGCGAGCAGAGGACGTCTCCGCGCGCCGCCCGCGCGTTCAGGCGAGCGAGCTCGCTCGTGGCCTTCCAGTTGCTCAGGACCGTCTCGAGGCGGGCCACCTCGTCGAACGCGTCGTCGAACGCCCGACCGGCGACCGGCCCGTCAATGACGATCGACAGGCGCGTGCCCATCAGGAAGCGCGCCCGCGCCGCCGTCTCGGGCGCGCCCGGGACGGAGGTCGGCTCCGCCGCCGCCCCCCCCGGCTCCAACGCACCCGAGAGCAGCATCCAGGCCACGGCGAGCGTGGCGGAGACGACGTCCCACGAAGGGCCCCGATCCGTTCGTCGCGCGCGCCACATCGGTCGTCCGCCTCCGGCGATGGCTCGTTGGTACTGCGACTCAATCTCAATTAGACCGCGTACTCTAATCCCCGGATCCGCCGCCTGTCAAGCCCGCGCCGCCGGGTGTGGTAGGCTGCCTCGTCCCGTGCGCTGCCCGGGACCCACGAGGTGAACGCATGGGCGGTCAGCCGACGTTCAAGCCTGCGCGGGCGTCGCGGGTCGAGATGACCGAGATCGTCCTGCCCGAGGACTCGAACCAGCTCGGGCACGCCTGGGGCGGCCGGGTCATGGCGCTCATCGACAAGGCGGCGGCGATCGCGGCGACGCGCCACTGCCGGACGAACGTCGTCACCGCCTCGGTCGACTCGCTCACCTTCCGGGCCCCGGTCAAGCTCGGCCACATTCTCCTGCTGTACGCCACCGTGAACGCGTCATTCCGCACCTCCATGGAGGTCGGCGTGAAGGTCCTGTCCGAAGATCCGCTGTCGGGGCTGCGCGCGCACTGCTGCAGCGCGTACGTCACGATGGTGGCGCTCGACGCGCTGGGCCGGCCCACGCCGGTCCCGGGCCTTCGGCCGGGCTCGCCGGAGGAGCGCCGCCGACGACGCGAGGCGGAGCGACGGCGACGCGCTCGCCTGGCGACGCGCAGCCGGAAGGAGCGCCGCCCGGCGCCGGGTCGCTGAAGCCGCCGCTTTCCGTCCCGGCCCACGGCTGGAACGCGTCTCGCGATAGACTCGTCCCATCGCGATGTGCTACCCTCCGGCGGTCAACGTCACAGGTCGCGCATCGCATCAGGAGGCCGGCTCTCATGAAGATCACGCTGTCCATCATCAAGGCCGACGTCGGTAGTATCGGCGGGCACATCAAGCCCAGCGAGACGATGATCCAGTGCGTGAAGGAGTTCATCGGCGCCGAAGGGAAGGGGCTCCTGATCGACTCCTTCGTCTGCCACACCGGGGACGACATCTCGATCCTGTCGACGCACACCGGCGGCGTCGATAACCCCAAGGTCCACAAGCTGTGCTGGGACGCCTTCAAGGCGGCGACCGAGATCGCCCGTAAGGAGGGCCTTTACGGGGCCGGCCAGGATCTCCTGAAGGACGCGTTCTCCGGTAATGTCCGGGGTCTCGGGCCGGCCTCCGCCGAGATGGAGTTCCCGGAGCGCGAGGCGGAGCCGTTCCTTCTGTTCATGGCCGACAAGACCGAGCCCGGAGCCTACAACCTGCCTCTCTATCTGGCCTTCTGCGATCCGATGTTCGCCCCGGGACTCATGCTCAGCGCGAAGATCAAGCAGGGGTTCCGGTTCACCATCATGGACGTGAACTACACGGAGGGCGACCGGGTCATCGAGCTCGACACGCCGGAGCACATCTACGACGTCGCCGCCCTCCTGCGCGACAACCACCGGTTCGTGGTCGAGTCGATCCGCACGCGCTCGACGGGCGAGATCGCCGCCGTGGTCTCCACCTCGCGCCTGCACAACATCTCGGGCAAATACTCGGGCAAGGACGATCCGGTCATGCTGATCCGCGTGCAGAGTCAGTTCCCTGCGACCGGCGAGATGCTCGCGCCGTTCCGCCTGGCCCATTACGTCTCCGGCTTCAGCCGAGGGAGCCATCACGGCCCGCTGATGCCGGTCAAGATGAATTCGCCGATCTCGTTCTTCGACGGTCCGCCGATCGTCTCCTGCGTGGCCTTCTCGATGAAGAATGGCCGGTTCGCCGAGCCCGCCGACGCCTTCGACCATCCGTTCTGGGACCACGTGCGCGAGACCGCCTCCCGCAAGGCGGTCGCCATCCGCGAGCAGGGCTTCTTCGGACCGGCCATGGTCGGTTACGAAGAGCTGGAGTACGGCGGCATCGTCGACACGCTGAAAGAGCTCGACACCCGCTTCAAAGTGCGCCAGGAGGCCCGCGTCAAGTCCTGACCGGCCCCCCCCGCGTCCGATCCCCCGCCCGCGCCGACCGATCCGTTTGCGTCGAGACTCTCCCGGCCCCATATTGCGCCGGAGCGGCAGGCGGAGGGAGGCACGTGCCCCGGCAGACGGCGCGTCTCGAGGTTTCCGGCGCGGAGGAGTCGACACGCGTGGTCCCCATCGGCCGGACACCCTTCTCCATCGGCTCCCATCCCGACTCGGACCTGAGGCTGACGGCCACAGGCGTGGCCCCGGTGCACGCCCGCATCGCGCAGCTCGCGGGGGCCCATTACCTCCTTCCCGGTCCGTCCGCCGCACCTCTGACCGCCGACGGAGCGCCGGTCCCCGACGGCGGGCTGCTGCTGGCCCACGGCGCGCGCATCGGGCTCGGATCCGATTGCCCGCTCACCCTGCGGGTCCTGATCGACGGGGCCCGCGCCACGGACGGCGGGGACCGCCTCCTGACGCTCATGGAGATCGCCTGGACGATCACGTCCTCCCTGGCCCTCGAGGACGTGCTCGAGCGCGTCCTCGACGGTGCGGTGCGCTTCTCGGGCGCCGAGCGCGGCTACCTGTTCCTCGGCGAAAGCGGGCGGCTCATCCGCTGGCGGCGTGGCCGCGACGATGACGGGCCGGTCGAGGTCAGCCTCTCGGTCGCCGAGGAGGTGGCCTCCACGGGCAAGCCGATCTACCGGGACGTCGCCGCCGGCGACCCGGGCCAGTCCACCACCGACAGCATCGTGCGCTTGCGGCTCCAGGCGATCCTCTGCCTGCCGCTCGCCGTCCGCCAGGACGTGATCGGGGTCGTCTATCTGGACAGCCGCAAGCGCCTGCCGCACCACCAACCCGACCTGCCGCTCCTGGAGGCGCTCGCCGGTCTGGCCGCGGTGGCGATCCAGAACAGCCGGCTGGTCGAGGAGCGCGTGCGCGCCGAGCGGACCCTGGCGATCGGGCAGATGGCGCGCGCCATCGTGCACGATCTGCGGAGCCCTCTCGCGTCCATCCGCGGACTGGCGGAGCTGCTGCACGAGCGCGCGCCCGATCAGGACTCCTCGCGGCCGCATCTCGCCACCATCATCGCGGAGGTCGACCGCCTGACCGCCCTGACGGGCGATCTTCTGCAGTTCTCGCGGGACGCGCCGCCGCTGCAGCGCTCCTCCCTGCGTCTCGCCGATCTCGTTCGCCAGACGCTGAAGCCCCTGCAGGCACGCCTGCAGCGCGGCGGGATCCGTCTGTCCCTGGGGCTGGACGAGGAGGCGCGCGCCTCCGTCGACGCGCCGCGCATGCTGCGCGTCCTGCACAATCTGATCGCCAACTCGCTCGACGCCATGAGCGGCGGCGGGCTTCTGGACATCCGCTGCCGGCGCTCCAACGGCTCCAGCTTCCTGAGCGTGCGCGATACCGGCTGCGGCATGCCCGAGGAGGTGCGCCGGCGCGTGTTCGAGCCGTTCGTGAGCCACGGGAAGACCCACGGCATCGGTCTGGGGATGGCCATCGTGCAGAAAATCGTCGAGGAGCACGGGGGCCGCATCGAGGTGGAGAGCGCCCCCGGACAGGGAACGACGGTCGTGCTCGGATTCCCCGCCTCGAACGAGCGCCCCGACGAAGGGCAGGCGCTCAGTCCGGCGACTCCTGCACGATGAGAGCGAACTCCCCGCTGCGGAGACCCTCCGCGGGGCGGATCTCGAGGGGCGGCCCGGGCCGCTTCGCCAGCGCGGCCAGAAGACCGGCGCCCTCCCCGGCGAGGAAAGCGTCGACCTCGGAATGCACGCGCGCGACGACGCGCGCTCCCTGGCGCAGCGGCCCCAGCTTGCGGACCTCCCGGAGGATCTCGTTCAGGATGGTCTCGGGCGATTTCAGCCGCCCCGATCCGCCGCAGACCGCGCACGGACGGCAGAGCACACGCTCCAGGCTGCGCTTCCTCCTCTGACGCGTGATCTCGACCAGACCGAACTCGCTGATCTGCAGGATGCGCGACCGGGATCGATCCCGCCTCATCTCCTCCTGGAGGACCCGCAGCACCTCGTCCTTGCTGGACTGCTCCTGCATGTCGATGAAGTCGATCACGATGATCCCGCCGAGATCACGCAGACGGATCTGCCGGACGATTTCGACCGCCGCCTCCAGGTTGGTCTTGAGGATGGTCTCTTCCAGGCTCCTCGTCCCCACGTACTTGCCGGTGTTCACGTCGATCGCGACCAGCGCCTCGGTCTGGTTGATGACGATCGACCCGCCCGACTTCAGCCAGACCCGGGGCCGCAGGGCACGCTCCAGCTGCGATTGAACGCCGCGCTCTTCGAAGAGGGGGGCGGCGCCGTCGTATCGGCGGATTTTCGGGACGAGCGCCGGCTGCATGCGGCCCACGCAGTCGAGCACCTCCCTGTAGGTCGCCTCCTCCTCCACCAGAACCCGCTCCACGCTCCCGTCCAGAACGTCCCGCAGCACCCTCGCGACGGCGCCGACTTCCTGGTGCAGAAGCGCCGGCGCGGAGCGCGCCGCCGCGCGGCGCCGGATCTCGTCCCAGGCGCCGGCGAGCGACCGGGCGTCGCCGCACAGCGCCTCGTAGGAGCCACGCTCTCCCGCGGTGCGCACGATGAATCCCCCCGGCAGAATCAGCTCGCGCGCGAGATCGGCCACGAGACCCTTCAGCCGATCGCGCTCCGACGGGTCGTCGATCCGGCGGGAGACACCGATGTGAGGCACGCCCGGCAGGTAGACCAGGAATCGGCCGGGCAACGAGACCTGTGTCGTGAGACGCGGGCCCTTCTGGGCGACCGCGTCCTTGCGGACCTGCACGACGATCTCCTGCCCTTCCTCCAGGAGGCTCTCGATCGCCGCGGGTGGCGCGGGTGGAATCTCGGCGGGCGGCTCGACGGGGTCCTCGTCCGCAGCGTCCGTCTCCTCGAACCGCGTGGCGTCGACGCCTGCGGCGGCATCGTCGACGTACAGGAACGCGTCGCGTTCGGCGCCGATATCGACGAACGCCGCCTGCATCCCCGGCAGCACGTTGCTGACGCGTCCCTTGTAGATGTTCCCTGCGAGACCGCGGCTCGACGGCCGCTCGATGAACAGCTCCGCGAGAAGTTCGTCCTCCAGGACGGCCACGCGCGTCTCGAGACAGCCGCTTTCGATGAGGATCTCGCGGGCCACGGGCCTCCCAAGAGCCTAATTGACGAGGCGCCTCATCCAGACGTTCAGCACCAGTCCCATGCCCAGGAGCGTGCTGGCCAGCGACGAGCCGCCATAGCTCATCAGCGGCAGCGGCACGCCGGTGGTGGGCAGGAGACCGACCACGACACCGATGTTCAGGAGGGCCTGTCCCGCGAACACGCAGACCACGCCGATGGCCAGGAAGACGCCCAGCCGATCGCGCGCCGCGCGGGCGGTGGCGAGGCACCGGTAGATGATGACGAAATAGAGACCGAGCGCAAGCATCGCGCCGATGAACCCGCGCTCCTCGGCAAGGACCGCGAACACGAAGTCGGTGTGCTGCTCGGGCAGGAATTGCAGCTGCCCCTGCGTCCCCGACAGGAATCCCTTGCCGACAAGACCACCCGACCCGACCGCGATCAGCGACTGGATGAGCTGGTAGCCGGAGCCCTTCGGGTCCCGTGTGGGCTCGAGAAACGTCTTGACACGCTCTTTCTGGTAGGGCTTCAGGTGCCCCCACGCCATGGGCAGCGCCAGGGTGGCGATCAGCGCGAGGATCAGGAGCGTGCGCACCCGGATGCCCCCGATGAAGACGACCCCCGCGAACAGCGGCGCGAAGGTCACGGCGGTGCCCAGGTCGGGTTGCCTCATGATCAGCAGGACCGGCAGCCCGACGATGAGGCAGACGGCCGCGAAGTGGACCGCGCCAAGTCCGTGCACGCGCTCGCGCCCCAGATAGGCGGCCAGCATCAGGATCGTGGCGGCTTTGGCGAGCTCGGAGGGCTGGAACTGCATGCCGCCGACGCCCAGCCACGACTTGCTCGCGTTGACCACCCGGCCGAACAGCAGAGTGAGCGCCAGGAACACCAGACCGAGACCGTAGAACACGTACGAGAATTCCGCCAGGGTGTGGTAGTCCACGACCAGGGCCAGGACCATCAGGATCAGCCCCAGACCGAGCCAGATCATCTGGCGGTGGAACGCCCCCGCGCTCGGCGTTCCGGTGGTGGCCGAATAGATGACCGCCAGGCCGACGGCACAGGTCGCCAGGATCGCCATAAACAGGATCCAGTCGAAGTTATTGAGGGACCGCCACGCTGGCAAGCTGCTGCACTCCTTGTCGCGAGTCGAGTTTCTGGAAGAAACGCTCCAGGACCGCGCGGGCAATCGGCGCCGCGGTCGTGCCGCCGTGCCCGCCGTTCTGCACGAACACCGCCCAGGCAATCCGCGGATTGTCCTTGGGCGCGAAGCCGACGAACCAGGCGTGGTCGCGTTTCTCCTTGGGAAGCTTGTCGGCATCGACGTCGCGCGAGGCCCGGAACACCTGCGCCGTTCCGGTCTTGGCGCAGATATCGCGTCCCGCGATCTTCGCCCGCCCGCCCGTCCCGTCCTCGTTGACCACGCCCCACATGGCGTCCCGGATCACCTCGAGCGTCCGCGGGCGCATCTCCACGCGCCGAATCACGTAGTCCTGACGCTCGTCCTCCTCGATCCCCTCCCGCACCTCGCGCGACAGCAGCAGGTGGGGCCGGTACAGGGTGCCGCCGTTGCCGATCGCCGCCGCGAACATGGCCATCTGGATCGGGGTCACTTCGATCGCGCCCTGCCCGATCGACACCGAGATCGTCTCGCCCGGATGCCAGATCGGATCGCGCGGCATGGTGCGCCTCTTCCAATCCGGGTCCGGAACCGTTCCCGACTCCTCGTGCGGCAGGTCCAGGCCGGTCGCTTCGCCGAAACCGAAGCGATGCGCCCACTTCGAGATGCGCTCGATCCCCATGTCGTTGCCCAGGTGGTAGAAATAGATGTTGCAGGACTGGATGATCGCCTCGCGCATCGTCAGGTAGCCGTGGCCCCCCTTGCGCACGGCCCAGCACTGGTACACCTTGTCGCCGAAGCGCCAGGAGCCCGTGCAATGGTCGCCCCGGGCGGGAGTCGCGATGCCGTCCTCGAGAGCCGCGATCGACATGACGATCTTGAACACCGAGCCGGGCGCGAACTTGGAGAGCGACACCCGATTCTGAAGCGGGTGGCGCGCGTCGTTGACGAGACCTTCCCAGATGTCCTGCGAGAAGCGGTGGGCGAACACGTTCGGGTCGTAAGCCGGCCGCGAGATCATGGCCAGGACCGCGCCTGAGTTGGGATCGAGGAACACCGCCGACCCCGCCTCGTCCGCGTAGGCCTCCTCGAGGGCGCGCTGCAGGTCGAGGTCCACCGACAGGCGGAGCGCCCGGCCGGGATCCGGCCTGCGCCCCGCCTCGATCTCCTGAATCTCGCGACCCAGGCTGTTCACCACCACCTGTTTCCAGCCCTTGTCCCCCTTGAGATCCTCGTCGTACTGTCGCTCCACCCCGGCTTTGCCGACGATTTCGCCCAGCTCATATTCACCCGAGGGCTCCGACTTGATCTGGTCCTCGCTGACCTCGCCGACGTAACCCAGCGCGTGGGCCGCGAGAGGACCGTACACGTAGTTGCGCCGCGACTCCACCTCGACCGACAGCCCTCTCAGCTCGAGGCGGCGCGACTCGATGTAGGCCGCTTCCGCCAGATCGACGTCCTCCTTCAGGACGACCGGCTCGAACACGGGCCGCCCGCGGTATCGTGCCAGGCGCTCGCGCAACGTGGACTCCGGCATCTCGAGGATGCCGGCGAGCCTCGGAAAGAAGGTCTTCATGTCCCCCACCTTCTCCCGATCCAGGCGGACGTTGAACGCGACGCGGTTGTTGGCCAGGACCCGGTGCTCGGCGTCGGTGATGACACCGCGCAGCGGCATGATGGTCACACGGCGCAGGCGGTTGTTGTCGGACTGCTTCTTGTAATAGTCGACCTTGACGATCTGCAGGTACCAGAAGGCGAAGAGATAGAGCACCAGGACGGCGCCGAACAGCACCTGGATCACGTGGATCCGCGTGTTCAGGCGACGCGCCTCGTAGTAATCCTGGAGCCCTTTGTACTCCTGCTCGAAGAACATCGCGCTCAGGGCAGCCGCGCGGCCACCCAGAAGAACACGAGACCGAGAAGACCGTTGCCGAGCCCGCGCTGCAGGAGGGCCAGCGTTCCCGGGAAATCGAGGCTGCGCCCCATGGCGACCGACAGCCCCAGCTCCGCGAGCCGGTCGAGAACGGTCGCCGCGAACAGGATGCCGAATCGCGGGATCGTCTGGTTCAGCATGAAGAGCGAGCCGATGGAGCCGACGAGGTATCCGATCAGGGTCTTCTTGAACCCGTTCATCCCCAGGATCGCGTGCAGCAGCGCATCCTCCACGAGGCCCGCGGCGGTCCCCATCATCATGGCCGCCGTCGGGGGGCTGGTCAGCCCGTAGTAGACGACGACGATAGTGAACAGATCGAAGTAGCCGGCCAGGGTGGGTCCGTAATGGGAGAGCAGCGACTGCGCCAGCGCGGCCGCCCCGAGCGCCCCGACCCCGCGGGCGATCCTCATCGCGCGCTCTTCTCGGGCGGCCCTTCGGGCTTCAGCACCACCAGCACCTCTTCCAGGCGCCGGAAATCGACCTCCGGCCTGAGCATGACGAGCTTCGTCAAGCCCTCGCCCTCGCCGATCGATTCCACCACGCCGATGGTATACCCCTTCGGATAGATCTGGTCGAGACCGGAGGTGACGATGACGTCGCCCACCTCCACGTTCGACAGGTCGCTGACGTATTCCATCCGGCAGGCGCCCTCGCCCTCGCCGACGACCATCCCCTGCACGCGCGTCCTCTGGATGAGCCCCGCGGCGCCGGAGTTCGGGTCGAGGACCGTCTGCACCTTGCTGGTCCCGGGCGCGGTCTCGATGACCCGCCCGACGATGCCGCGTGGCGTAAGCACCGGCTGGTTGAGACGCACCCCGTCGTGGCTGCCCCGATCCAGGGTGACCGTGCGCGCGCTGCCGTCGACCCCCCGCGCGATCACCCGCGCCGCCAGGGTGGTCCAGGGAACGCTGTCCCGCAGATCGAGAAGCTCGCGCAGTCGCCGCAGCTCCTGGCGCTCCTCCTCGGCTTCCTGCGCCTTGAGCGCCAGAGCGTCGACCCGCTCCCTGAGACGCTGGTTTTCCCGGCGGACGCCGCGCAGATCCACATAATCGCTCCAGGTCCCGGACACGCCGTGCCCGACCCAGCTGGCGGCCTTGAGAAACGGAGACGCCACGCCGAGGATCGCCTCCTCGAGGAGGGACCTTTGACCGGCGCTCTTGATGCGCGACGACATCAGCGCGAGGTTGAAGGTCAGGAGGATCAGCAGAAGGAGGTACGGCTTGCGCTCGGCGAGCAGATGGGCCATCGACTCAACTCCCGTTCAGGGGGCCCGCGCCGGCGGGCGGCCGAGAATTCGGGCTTCCGGGGGCCGGTTCAGTCGATCGCGATTTTGCGCAGGAGATTGAAGTCATCCAGCATCTTCCCCGTACCGAGGACGACGGAGGCCTGCGGGTCGTCCGCCATCGAGACGGGAAGGCCGGTCTCCTCGCGGAGCCGCTTGTCGAGGTTCTTCAGCTGCGAGCCGCCGCCCGTGAGGACGATTCCCTTGTCCACGATGTCGGCGGACAGCTCGGGCGGGGTCTGCTCCAGGGCCACGCGCACCGCCTCGATGATGTTCGAGACGGTCTCGGACAGCGCCTCGCGGATCTCTTCGTCGGAAATCACCAGCGTCTTCGGGATGCCCTCCACGAGATCGCGCCCCTTGATCTCCATGGTGAGCTCCTCGTCCAGCGGGAAGGCGGAGCCGATGTTGATCTTGATCTCCTCCGCGGTGCGCTCGCCGACCAGGAGGTTGTACTTCCGCTTGATGTACTGGATGATGTCCTCGTCCATCCGGTTGCCCGCGATACGGACGGAGCGGGAGTACACGATCCCCGCCATCGAGATCACCGCCACGTCGGTCGTCCCGCCCCCGATGTCCACGATCATGTTGCCGGTCGGCTCCGTCACGGGCAGCCCGGCGCCGATGGCGGCGGCCATCGCCTCCTCCACCAGATAGACCTCGGAGGCCTTGGCCCGGTAGGCGCTGTCCTTGACCGCACGCTTCTCGACCTGGGTGATGTCCGAAGGGACGCAGATCACGATGCGAGGACGGACACCGAGGGAGCGGTTGTGCGCCTTCTTGATGAAGTAATCGAGCATCTTCTCGGTGTGCTCGAAGTCGGCGATCACGCCGTCCTTCATCGGACGGATGGCGATGATGTTCGCTGGAGTTCGACCCAGCATCTCCTTCGCTTCCTTGCCGACGGCCTCGACCTTGCCGGTTCTCTGATTCACCGCGATGATCGACGGCTCACACAGCACGATCCCCTTCCCCTTGGCGTAGACCAGAGTCGTGGCGGTGCCCAGGTCGATGGCCAGATCGTTCGAGAACAGACTGAGCACCGAGCGTGGACTCCAGGCCATCGTCGCACCCACTTCAGCCTCCTGTCTCTGTCAGCCCTGTCGCAGGACCGGGGATTGACATGCAAAGCCGCGCCAGAAGCCCGCGGGCGCGGCTAATATTAGGGCCCCAAATGCGCAAAGTCAAATGATTGACTTTGCGACACAAGTTCTTTTCGCGCCATAACTTAGATGTCATCGCGCGGTCTCAACGACGGCCGGACGCAGGCTCTCCGGCTCGGCCAGCGCCACCCCGTTCTTGCCCTTGCCCTTCACCAGATACATGGCCTGGTCGGCGCGCGCCAGGAGATCGTCCTTGGTCTGGCCGTGATCGGGAAACGAGGCGATGCCGAGACTGGCGCTGATGCTCACCTGGAGGCCGTAGCTCGAGAGAAAGCTGGTCTCGGCGATGCGCTGGCGGATCCGCTCGGCGATGATCGCGGCGCCCTCCGGGCCGGTCTGCGGCAGGATCACCGTGAACTCATCGCCCCCGAAGCGCGACACCACGTCGATCTCGCGCACCGTCGCCGCGATCACCTTGCCGACTTCGACCAGAGTCCGGCTCCCCCACAAGTGGCCGTACTGATCGTTCACGTTCTTGAACCCATCGAGATCGAGGAAGATGAGCGAGACCGGCGTCCGATAGCGCTTGCTGCGCTCGACCTCGCGCCGCAGCGTCGCGTTCAGGTAGCGGGAATTGTAGAGCTTGGTGAGATCGTCGGTGATCGACAGCTCCTCCGACTTGCGCAGCAGCATGGCGTTGTCGATGGCGACGGCCGCGGGCTCCAGAAGCAGGAGCAGAAGCCGGGCGTCCTGGTTGGTGAAGTGGCCCGCCTTCAGCCGATCGATCGCCACCAGCACCCCGATGAGTCGGCCACGGCTCAGGAGCGGCACGGCCAGTGCCGAGCGCGCCGGCGCTGCCTTGGGATGGTCCGCGATCCCGATGGACGCGGCATCCACGTCGTCGATCAGGATCGGTTGCCGTCGTTGCGCCGCCCGTCCCGCGATGCCCTCGCCCACCCCGAAGCGCTTGCCCTTGAGGGCGCCCATCCCCTCGCCCGCGGTCTTCTCGACGGTGAGCAGACCCTGCTCGGGATCGGCCAGGAGGAAGAGCCAGGCCCGCAGATTGAGAAACCCCCGCACGCGTTCCATCGCCACGTCGACGATGCGGTGCGGGTCGAGCTCGTTTCCGGTCAGGCGCACGATGGCCGCGTGCGCCTGCATCCTGGCCCCCGCATCGCGCGCGTCGAGCAGGGCGCGACGCGCGCGCAGCCGCAGGTCGGCAAGAAGCCGTTCGCGCTCCAGGAGAGCGCCGAGCAGGCGCACGTCCACGGGCGGCGTCAGGGGGACGACGCCGGCCTCGACCTCGCGCGGCGCCCGGGCGCCGGCCCGGCGGCGACCCGCGCGGTCCTCGAGACGGAACGGCACGAGCGGCAGTCCGTGAGCGATCCGGCGCAGCTCCCTCCATCGCGTCGGGAGGCGTCCCGATTCCTCGATCTGGTACAGCACCGCCTCGAAGCGACCGGCGCCGATCGCCTTCTCGGGCAGCCGGTGCCAGGGCGCCACCGTGAAGCGATCGGATTCAGGCCCGCGCCAAACGGAGCGCCCCCCCTTCGTACCGTCCAGAAGGAGCACCAGGGTCTTGGAGCCACGACGCATCGACGATGTCTCTAGTAGGTTTCCACATAGACGCTGCGCCGCATCCGCGTGGTGTTCCCGGCGGAATCCTGCGCGACGATCTCGAGGTTGTTCATGCCGTCCTTCTTGATCCGGACCACGGCCGTGAACGCGCCGTCGTCGTACACGTCCACCTTCTGGCCGTCGATGGAGAGAGCCGCACCGGGCTCCGTGCGGCCGTTGATGATCACCAGGTGCCCCGAGGGAAGAAAATCGACCACCTCGAGAGGGGGTGGGGTCGTGTCGTCGCTCGGACGCTCCCGTGAGCTGGCGATCTTGAACTTCCGCGTCTCGGAGAACAGACTCTCCACGTTCCCCGCGTCGATGACCGACACCCTCCAGTAGTAGTTTCCCTCCTGGAGGCCCGGAATCTGGACGCTCGCCGAACGGATGTCTGACTTGTCGAGGAGGAGCTCGCCGAACAGGGCCGTGCGCGCGATCTGGAGACGATAGCGCTCCCCGCCGGCGACCTTCGCCCAGCGCAGGGTGGTCGTCTCGGACGAGGGGTTGTCCTGCTGGAACTCGCGCTGATCGGACGGGTCGAGGAGCGCCGGGGAGGCCAGGAGCTTCACGCGGTTGACCACCTGCTCGGCGGAGACCTCCATGCGCTCGAGCGGCTTCAGGGTGAGGGTCTTCCCGCCGGTCTGGACCTCCGTGCTTCCGCTCTCGACCTCGGCCGAGGTCTTGCGCGTGCCCGCGTCGTAGGCCAACTGGAACTGCGATTTGTCGACCGCGCGCGCCGTCGTCGACTCGGTCGCAACCTCGTGGAACGAGCCCACGACATTGGCGCCGGGCATCGTCGCGCTCACGCCGCCCCAGTTCAGCTTCTCGCGCACCTTGCGGACCTTGGTCGTCGGGTCCTCGAACAGCTCGCGGATCTCCAGAAGGGAGCCCGGGTTGATCGTCGTGATCGTCCCGTCGAAATAGATGATCTGCGCCGAGCCGTTGCCCGCCGTCTTGATTTGATCGCCGACGCGCAACGCCGTGTTGCCGCTGACATCGTCCCAGACAAACTGGCGGGCGCGCTTGATCTTCACGTCCCCTTCGTATTTGTAGATCTTCGCGGTGAACGCCTCGCCCGCCGACCCCTCCAGGATCTTCTGGGAGAAGGACTGCGACTGCTGCGCGGCGGCGCGCGCCTCCGCGAAGTCCTTGCGCTCGTAAGACAGCCGCGCCGAGTCCAGGATCTTGCCGGCGCTGTCGATCACGCGGGCGAAGGAGGGATCGGCGGAGGCCTGCGCCTCCCGGTACATCCGCTCCGCCCGGTTGATCTCCTGCAGCGCCATCTCCTCGGGTGTGGCGCGGCGCGCGGCGCGCAGGTAGTAAAAGACCCCGCCCAGGGCGACGAGCAGGACCACATACACCACCCCGCGCATGATGCTGCGGTACGAGATGGTGGCCCAGTCCAGGAGGATCGGGGGATTCTGCCGTCCGTGCCCCATCTGGTCGTCCTTGTCTCCTCGGGGCCGCCCGCGCGGGCGGCCGGGCCGTCGGGTCTGCCACGCGCAACCCGCTGTGCGCGCTCGAGTTAGGGTCTCGGACGTCCCCATCCGGGCGGCCGGGCTCCGGGATGCCGACTTAAATATAGGATTGCGGTGGCGTTGCGCAAGAAAACCGACTTGCAGGGGGACCCCGGCCCCGGTAGACTTGTCGCTTCCGCGGCGACCACAGGCCCGATCGAAGCGAGGAACGTCGGCGATGCTGAAGCAGATGCGCGAGTGGTTTCGATACCTGAAGTGGCTGCTTCTGGCGATCGTCGTCATGTTCATCCTGCTGTACATCGAGCCGCTGCGCCGCGACCGCGGGATGGGCCGCGGACGGGACGAGACCTGGGCGGCCGAGGTCAACGGCGTCACGATCTCGATCGCGGCTTTCCAGCTCTCCGCCCAGAAGCTCGACAGGCTCTACTCGCAAATCTTCGGCGATCAATATCCGCAGCAACGAGCCCTGGTGCACATCGGCCAGCAGGCGATCAACAGCCTGATCGAGCACGAGCTCATCTATCAGGAGGCGGTCCGGCAGGGCATCTCGGTCGCGCCACAGGAGCTGGCGGACGCGATCATGCGCGACCCGACATTCCAGGAGGGCGGGCGCTTCATCGGAGTGGAGCGTTACCGGGCGATGTTCCGCGGCGATCGCCTGACCGTCGAGGAGTTCGAGGAGCAGATCCGCCGCGAGCTCGTGGTCGACAAGTTCCGCATGATGGTCGAGGACGGCGTGAGCGTGAGCGACGCCGAGGTGGAGCAGGAGTTCCTCAAGAAGAACGAAAAGACGAGCATCGAATACGTCGTGGTCGATCCGGCCGGGACCCGGACCCATTCGGCGCCGTCCGACGCCGAGGTGCAGCGCTACTACGACGCCCACAAGGACCGCTACACGCGCGGGGAGGGCCGCACCGGGGTGTACGTCCTGTTCAGCGCCGCGGAGGCGGCCGCCACGCAGGACGTGACGGACGCCGACGTCGCCGCCGCTTACGAGCGGCTGAAGACGACGCGCTACAGCAACTCCGAGCAGCGCCGCGCGTCGCACATCCTGTTCAAGGTCGACAACGCGGCGCCTCCCGACGCCGTCGCCAGGACCGAGAAGAAGGCGCGCGACGTCCTGAAGCGCGCGCGCGCCGGCGAGGACTTCGCCGGTCTGGCGCGCAAGTATTCCGAGGATTCCAACGCTCAGAAGGGCGGCGACCTGGGGTTGTTCGGTCGCAACCAGATGGTGAAGGAATTCGAGGACGCCGCTTTTTCCCTTCCGGTCGGCGGCCTCAGCGACCCGGTGCGGACCCCCTTCGGTTTCCACATCATCAAGGTCACCGACAGCCGGCCCCCGCGCGTGGTGCCTCTCGAGGAGGCGCGCGACGCCCTGCGTCAGGAGCTCAAGCTGGAGCGGGCCCGCCCGCTGATCGCCAAGCAGTGCGCCGCGTTCGCGCGGGCGGCCGCGGGCGGTCAGCTGAAGACCGTGGCGCAGTCGCAGGGGCTCGCCGTGCGGGAGACCGGGGAGGTGCGGCGGGGCGACAGTCTGCCCGGCGAGCCCGGGTCGCAGGCGGTCGTCGAGCGGATGCTCGGACTCGCGCCGGATGGTGTCAGCGACGCCATCCCGATCCCGTCGGGTCAGATCGTCGTGCAGGTCACCGGCACGGTGCCGCCCGCGCCCCGGCCCCTGCAGGAGGCGCGCGCGCAGGTGCAGAAGGACCTGGAGGAGGAGAACGCCCGCCAGACGGTGGTGAACGCCGTGCGGGTGGCCGGGGCGTCAGGAGGATTGCAGGCCGTCGCCCGTGAGCTCAAGGCGACCCTCAAGAACCAGGCCGACGTGACACGTGACGGATCCCTCCCCGGTGTTCCGCCCGACCCCGCGATCGAGAGGCAGATTGCCACCCTCCCGCCGGGCGCCGTCGGCGATCCGGTCACCACCTCGGCAGGCATCGTCGTGCTGAGCGTGAAAGAGCGCCGTGAGCACCGCGAGGAGCTGGCGGCACAGCGGGACTCGGTGAGCGACGGTCTGTTGAAGCAGCGCCGGGACCGGCTGTTCGGGGCCCTGGTCAAGCGCCTGCGGGAGCAGAGCCAGGTACGGCTCAACCAGACGGTGGTCGACTCGATGGATCGGGTCTGAGCCTCACTGCACGACGACCGTCGCGGTGGCGCTCCCGCCGGCGGTCGAGACCACCGAGACGCTGCCGGGGTTGGTGGTCGGCGAGACGACCAAGCGGTAGACCGAGGCGGCGGGTACGTAGGTCATCGGACCGAACCCCGCCACCGAAAGGGTCACCGAGCCCAGCGGATAGTTGGTCGTCGCCTCGACGGTCAGCGTGCTGGTGGAGACCTTGAACGTCGCCTGGGTGATGGTGATCACCTCGATGACATTGTCGATGATGCCGTCGCAGTTGTCATCGACGCCGTTGAAGATCTCGACCGCACCGGGATGGATCGACGCGACGGCATCGTTGCAGTCGCCGCCACACGTCGTATAGCCGTCGCCATCCTGGTCGAACCCTTCGTCCACGAGACCGTTGCAGTCGTCATCCACGTGGTTGCAGATTTCGGAGGACGGCGTGCCGGCGACCGCACTGCAGCCGGTCGTGGACGACGAGGTGCACACGATCTGCCCGAACCGCTGGCAGGCCCCGATCCCCACGTTGCACGCCACCCCCGTTCCGAAGCCCTCGTCGACGGTTCCGTTGCAATTGTCGTCCTTGGCGTTGCAGATCTCCGTCGCGCCGGGGTGGATGCTCGCATCCGTGTCGTCGCAGTCGACGTCCGCCAGGAACCCGTCGTGATCGCTGTCCTGGCAGGCGTCCCCGAGGCCGTTCCCGTCCTGATCACGCTGGTTCGGGTTGGCCGCGGACGGGCAGTTGTCGCAGAGGTCCCCGCGTCCGTCCCGATCCAGGTCGGCCTGATTGGGGTTGGCGACGAGGGGACAGTCGTCGTTGATGTCGAGGATGGTGTCGCCGTCCGTGTCGCGGTTCTGGGACGTGCAGGGCGTGATCACCGGCCGCTGCAGCCCGCCCGTGCCGGTGCCGAGGGTTCCCTCGCCGCAGATGTTCGTCCCGGTCTGTAGGTAGTAGAAGAAGTAGCCCACGGGCGGCGACTGCGATTCGGTGATCTGCACCGCCGCCGTCTCCGGTGTCAGGCAGATGCTCTGGAAGGCCCAGCCGGCGATGCTCACCTGACCGCGGTAGACATCGTAGACGTTGGCCTGCGCCACCTGCTCCCAGATGAGGCGGTTGGAGGAGGGCGTGCCGGTCACGACCAGGTTGAGGGCCTCGTCCGGCTTGTGCGACACGGCATACTGCAGCGGCGCGCAATCCAGGGCGTCCGGGACCCCGTCGTTGTCGTCATCCGGATCGACGCAGTCCTTGAGGCCGTCGCCGTCGGTGTCGGGGAAGCCCTCGTCGATGACGAAGTTGCAGTTGTCATCGATCCCGTTGCAGATCTCCGGCTGGGCCGGATTGATGTTGGGGTTGCTGTCGTTGCAGTCACCCCCGCAGGACGTGAAGCCGTCCTGGTCGACGTCGAACCCCTCGTCGATGACCATGTTGCAGTTGTCGTCGATGCCGTTGCAGATCTCCGTCGCGCCGGGATGGATCTGCGCGTTGGTGTCGTTGCAATCCCCGCCGCACACCGTCCAACCGTCCCCGTCGGCGTCGAACCCTTCGTCGACGACGCCGTTGCAGTTGTCGTCGATGTTGTTGCAGATCTCGGGGACGCCCGGATGGATCGACGCGTTCCCGTCGTTGCAGTCGCCGTTGCAGGTGGTGTAGCCGTCCCCGTCCCGGTCGAACCCCTCGTCGATCACCCCGTTGCAGTTGTTGTCCACGCCGTCACAACGCTCCGTCGCGCCGGGGAAAATCGTCGGATCGTTGTCGTTGCAGTCGACGTCGCTGGTGTAGCCGTCTCCGTCGGCGTCGGTCCCGCCCGCGTTGGCGGCGATGCGCAGGTCGTACGAGCCGTAGATTCCGAAATCGGCGGCGTGGACCGATTTGACGTACAGACGTCCCGCCGTGGTCGGGGTGTACTGGACGAGCGACGACTGGTCGGCCGGCAACCGGTTGTCGTTGCTCGCCAGGACGGTCGTGCCGTTGGTCGCCAGGAGCGTCAGGCTCGTGTTGGCGTCGCTCAGCAGATTCAGCGTCTCGACCGTGTAGGTGACGTTGGCCTGCGCGTCGAAGGAGAACATGTCGGTGTCGGGCTCGCCCAGCAGATCGTTGTTGCGGTCGGCGAAATAGGTGTTGTGCGTGACCGTGTTCCCCGGTACGACCAGGCGCGCCTCCGCCACGGTGTCGTTCGGCTCGAAGGCGTCCGGGAAGTACTCCACGCCGAGCTGGCGGAAGATCGCCTTGATTTCCGTGTAATGGCCGTTGTTGATCGATGGCTGGAACCAGCCGTCCCAGAAATCCTCGAGGCTGACGTTGGTCGCCGACGGCAGGTAGAGCGTCATGACCTTCCAATAGCCCGCGTCCTGGCCTTGCAAGAGATCCCAGGACTCGTCCGAGCCCGGCGTCTCGTCGAGGGTGGAGGGGCCATCGTCCAGATCCCAGAGCGCGCTGTAGACCGTCGTCTCGCTGGTGGCGCCGGAGCAGACGAACGGCAGCTGCGTCTCGGCGTCGAAATAGAATTGCAGGTTTCCGGGCCCGGGCAGACCGGTCGTGCGCACGTACAGGCTGGAGTGCGGCTTGTTCGCGAACCGCCGCGCCGACAGGCCGAAGAAAGTGGCATGCCCCTCGTCGAACGCCAGCATGATGTTCTGGTTGCAGTCGCTCAGGTGGTGCGTTCCGCCGTTGCTGTCGCTCTTGGAGAAGTTGTTGACGACATAATGACCCATCTCGTGCAGCACGACGGTGTCGTCGTATCCGGCGTTGTTGCCCATCGTGATGATGTTGCCGGTGGTGCTCGACAGATTCGGGTTCGCGGCGTTGAACACGACGATGAGCAGAGGGTAGCTCCCGGCGCCCCGGAGCGACACCAGGTAATCGCTGCCCAGAAGGGCCGCGTCGTACAGGTTGAAAGCCTCGCCTCCCGAGCCCTGCACGGCCGCCAGAGTTCCGATGAACAGGTCCTGGGCCGGCTGGTGACCGGTGAACGTCTGGGTCCTGATCGACCAGATGTCGCCCGACTGGTTCCCGGATCGGACGTCGATCGGCACCGCCGTGGAAGTCTGACGGCGCGCGTTGCAGCGCACGTAGATGTCGCGCACCCGCGAGTCGACGACCCGGAACACGAAGTTCCCGGTCGCGTCCGTGACGCCGGAGCCGACGATCTTGGTCCCCTCGACGATCTCGACGCTGGCGAAACGGATCGGCAGCTGCGGCTCGACGCCGGTGAACCCGCCCGCGTCGAACTCCCGGTCGATGTAGACGAACCGCCCGCTGACGTTGTAGTCCGCGTACACCGGAGCGCCGAAGACGGCGACGAGAGCGACCCCGAGGAGAGCGCGCTTCATGGCTGCGGCTCGTCGACCGGGACGCCCATGACCTCGAACGCGCCGGCATGGTGCCGGCCCTCCGACGCGGCCGGACCGCGCTTCCAGAGGATCCCCTGCCCCAGGTGGAACGTCCTGCCGTCCGGCAGCCGGAACGACGCCTCGGCCTTGATCGGCAGGTCGCCGTCCTTGAGAGGCGCGAGCGCGACGCTATAGGCGCGCCCCTCGCCGCGTCGGAGCGCACCAGGCTGCGGCATCCTGCCGCCGGGTGCGTCATCGGAACGCAGCCCTTCGGGAAGGACCAGAGACAGATCCAGATCGCTGATGTCGGTTTCAGCCTGCAGCGCCACCTCGAGGCGCGCCGGCTCGCCGTGCACCCGATCGGCGGGGGTGACCTTGAGGCCGATGCTCAGGGGGAGTGACGGCTCGATCGTCGCATGCGCAACGACCGGGTCTTGTGGGCGCGCAGGTTGAAACGCGGCGGCTGCCCCCAGGCAGAGCGCTGAGAGCGCCACGACCTGGAATCGCGGTGTCCTGCGCATCGAACAGCCCCCCTCCGCGCGGGCCTTCCATGCTGACTATAGAGAGACAGTCGGAGTGCGACGCCCCACCCTAAGTACGATGCGTCTACCCTAAAGTCAAGTGGAAATGGTTCTTGTGAGGACCGCCCGGGCTCTTCGGACTTGACACGGGCCCCCTTGGCCGTACACTGTGCGCATCCGATGAAGGTCATGAAGCCGATGAAAACCCTCTACTTCCCTGCCCCGCGACCCCGGCCGGTCCGGGTCGTCCGGCAGCTCGTCTCGGTGGAAATGCTCCTCTCCGAATGTTTCGAGCGGCAGCGGTCGCTCCGGAGTGATGGCCAGCGGCTCCAGGCGTCTTGTGACAGGCTGAGGCTTCTGGCGGGGACGATGGCTCGCGAGAGCGCCCGGCTCCGGGAAACACTCCGGCGGCTTCGCGACCGTTGTCCGGGTGTCCTCCCGCCCGCGAACCGGATCTGAACGCGGACATGACCCGCCGGATCTACCTGGATCACGTCTCCACCACTCCGGTGGCCCCGGAGGTCCTGGAGGCGATGCTGCCCCTGCTCGGCGCCCGCTTCGGAAACGCTTCCAGCCCGCACGCCCGCGGGCTGATGGCTCGCGAAACGGTGGAGCAGGCGCGGACGGCGGTGGCCTCTCTCGTGCGCGCCTCGCCTGAAGAGATTGTGTTCACCGCCTCGGCGACCGAATCCAACAATCTCGCGCTGAAAGGGGTCGCACTGGCTTCGGGCAGGCGGCTTGGACACCTCGTGGCGGCCGCCACCGAACACCTGTCGATCCTGCACCCGTTGCGCACGCTCGAGCGACTGGGGTTCTCGGTGACCCTCGTTCCCGTCGACCGGCACGGTCTGGTCGACCCGGACGACCTGAAGGCCGCCCTGCGCGACGACACTCGTCTGGTCAGCGTGGCGCACGCCTCCGGAGAGATCGGAACGGTGCAGGCGATTGAGGAGCTCGCTCGCGTGGCCCACGCGCGGGAGATCCCGCTCCATACCGACGCCAGTCACACGGCCGGCATGCTTCCGTGGCCCGCCGCGGGTGACGCGCCGGACCTGGTCACGCTGACGGCGCATCTGTGCTATGGACCTCAGGGAATCGCGGCCCTGCGCGTGGCGCCCGGTCTGCGCCTCGCTCCGCAGATCGAAGGGGGGACGCAGGAGAGCGGGCTGCGGGCCGGCACGGAGCCGATTCACGCCGTGGCCGGGTTCGGAGCGGCGGCGCGCCTCGCGGCGCGCGAGATGCCCCGGCGCGCCGCACGCGCGGGCGATCTGGCCAGGCGATTACGGGACGAGCTCCTGGGCCGGATCGACGATCTGGTGCTCACCGGTCATCCCGCACGGAGGCTGCCGGGGCATCTCAGCCTGTGCGTGCGGGGGGCGGATGCAGAAGCGATCCTCCGGGGGCTCGATTCCGAGGGCATCGAGGCCGCCAGCGGCTCCGCCTGCACCACCGTGGTGCGGAAGCCGTCCCATGTCCTCGAAGCGATCGGCGTGGATCCGCCGACCGCGCGCGGCGCGCTGACCTTCTCTTTCGGCGAGACCAACGACGACGCCGATCCGGCGGTGACGGCGGCCGCGCTGGAGGGCGTGGTGACGCGGCTGCGCCGGATCAGTCCTCTGCGCTAGGGAAGGCCGACGGGACCCCGGTGGGGTCAGTCCGGTCGATCGAACAGCAGACCGTTCAGGACCTTGGGGTAGAAATAGGTCGACTTCTGCGGCAGACGATGGCCGCCTCGCGTCGTCTCGATGACCTGCTCGATGCGGGTCGGGTTCATCAGGATGGCGATCTGCGCCCCGCCCTCGGCCAGACGCGCGAACAGCCGGCGGTGGTCCTTCACGTAGTCCAGGTTGGACTGGCGCATCTGAGCCTCGGCCGTGATCCCGAGGATGCCCTCCAGGACGAGGCGGTGCAGCAGCACCACGTCCAGCCGCCGGAGGGCGGCCGGCGTCGAGGCCATCTCGGGGCGATCGAGCCCCTCGTCCTTCCATTCCGCCAGCAGGCAGCTTCCATCGGCGAGCGCGATGCCGAACACCCCCGGCCGCGACGCGCGCACCGCCACCGCCTGCCTCAGCGCCTCGGGGCCGTCGCACGGGGTGAGCCGGAACGTCTCCGCCAGCCGGGCGCGAAACCGGGCGGGCGCGAAATCCGGCAGAGAGTGGACCAGACGGTGGATCGGAAAGATCGCGAGACCGGGATCCTCCAGGCTGCACAGGAAGACGAGGACCTGATCGGCGCCGTCCAGCCCCCGGGCGCGACTCTCGTCGCGCCACGCCAGGGCCGATTCGTAACGGTGGTGGCCGTCGGCGATGAGCGTCCACTGGTCGGCGAGACGCCCGGCGAGGAACCCCACGCGCCCGGCGTCGTCCACACGCACCACACGACTCAGGGTTCCGTCGTCGTCCGCCGCCTGCTCGAGCGGCTCGGACGACATCGCGGCGCCGATCAGGCGGGCCACCTCGCCGCCGGGGTCGGGATGCAGCATGAAGACGGCGCTCAGGTGCGTTCGAGTGGCCGCCAGGAGACGCTGCCGATCGGCGCGCGGCCGGTCGAGCGTGCGCTCGTGCGGGATGACCGAGCCCGCGCCCAGCGCCTCCAGCCGCAAGCGTGCGAAAAAACCGCGGCGCGTCGCCGGCCGCCCGGAGGGATCGTGATAGCGCTGCTCGCACGCGTAGAACGCCGGGCGCTCGTCGCGTATCAGAACCCCGTCGCGGATCCAGCGTTCGAGCAGGCCCGCGGCGGCCGTGTAGGCGTCCTCCACCCCTTCCGGACGCGGCAGATCCACGTGGACGATGTTGTGCTCGTGCCGGCCGGCCAGACGGGTGCGCTGCTCCTCCGACAGCACATCGTAGGGCGGGGCGACCAGGCGGTCGAGCGAGGTGCGCAGCGGGGGGGAATAGAGCAGGGCCCGGAACGGCTCGATATGGGGCATCGGGTCAGATCACAGGTGTTCGATGCCCATCCGGGCCTCGAACTTGTGGATGAAGCCGGACTCGATGACTCCGGTCGAGCGACGGTCGACCAGCACGCGGATGCGATGGACACGGTCCAGTCCCATCACCAGGATGCGCGCGCGCAGGCGGAGCTCGGTGCCCTGCTCGACCGTCTTGATCCGGCCTTCCAGCGAAACCTTGCCCTCCTTCACCTTGATCATCTGCAGAATGTGGAAGTCGGGGCTGATCTGCTGCGGCGGGTCCGCGACCTGGTTCTGATAGCTGTCCTGCTTGAAATCGACGAAGGACGTCTTCACGACCCGCCCCTTCTCGTCGACATCCTCGGGTGTGAACCCCTCCGCCTGGAGCGCCCCTAGGAGCCCCTTCCACAGCTTGCCGGCACGGATGGTGTAGACGCGTGACAGGAAGGCCGAC
>CAYLND010000016.1:17910-40094 GCA_964384905.1 uncultured Acidobacteriota bacterium | reverse complement strand
CCGTCCGGGAAGGGCGAGCAGCGGCCGGCGCTCGGCGCGCATGACGGCGGTCCCGTCTTCGCCGAGCGCCAGGACGAACGCCCCGGGCCGGCCCCCCTCGATGCCGCGGCGTTCCAGGAGCGACGCGTCGAGGAGCGCGTCCAGGAGCGCCTTCACCTCCTCGAGGGTCATGTCGGCGAGGCGTCCGAAGGTCGGGATCCGATCGAGACGGCGCTCCAGAACGGCGCGGCTGCGGCTGCCGGTGAGCACCTGAGCGATTCGCTCCACGCCGAACCGGGCCGGCAGGCGGGCGACCGCGGACAGCGCGATCCGCACGCGCTCGAACTCCCGGTCGTCCAGGGGGCGCCCCTCGGAGCGCCGCCAGCCGAGACAGACGTCGCACGTCCCGCAGTGCGGGATCGCCCCGCTGCGCCCCGCTCCGGCAAAGTAATCGTAGACGAAGCGCGTCCGGCAGCCCCGGCCGAAGGCATAGCGTATCATCACATCCAGACGGGCCCGGTCGCGCCGCCGCTTCCGGTCCTGCTCCTCGAAATCGATCGGCGGCTCGCCGGTCCCGAGGGCGATGCCGCGACTCTCGGCCGCCCGCCGCAGCAGTCGCGCCGCCGTGATCGTCGCCATCGCGACCGTGCCTCCGCCGGCTTCGAGCGGCTCGCTGTCCGTGCCCCTGGCCAGAAGGGCCCAGACCGACCGGAACTCTTCCGGAGACGGGTTCGATCCCTCGAGGAAGAACTCCTGCGTCCGCACGTCGGCGGGCCCGAACAGGAGCACGCCGCGCGCCGGCAGGCCATCGCGCCCGGCTCGGCCCACCTCCTGGTAGTAGGCCTCGAGACTGCCCGGCACGTCGGCATGGACCACGAAGCGCAGATCGTTCTTGTCGACGCCCATGCCGAACGCGTTGGTGGCGGCGATCACGTCGAGACGACCGGCGAAGAAATCCTCCTGCGCCCGCGCCCGCTCGGCGTCGGCGAGACCTGCGTGGTATCGCCCCGCGCGCAGGCCGCGGCTCTCGAGCCGATCCGCCCACAGGTCCACGTTCTTGCGGGTGGCCGCGTAGACGATCCCGGGCGGACCGACGTCGCGCAGCAGCCGATCGAGAGCGCGCGCCTTGTCGGCGCGCGACCGGCAGGTCTCGACCGCCAGCGTCAGGTTCGGACGCTCGAAACCGGTGACGATCTCCAAGGGCTCCGACAATCGCATCTGGCGGGCGATATCGGCGCGCACCTCCGGGGTCGCGGTGGCCGTGAAGGCCGCCGCCGGCACTCCGAGCTCCCTCTTGAGATCTCCGAGGCGGCCGTAATCGGGCCGGAAGTCATGCCCCCACTGGCTGATGCAGTGCGCCTCGTCCACGACCAGGCGCGCGATCCGGGCGCGCGCCAGAACCGAGCGGAACGCCGCGCTCGCCAGCCGCTCCGGCGCCACGTACAGGAGACGCAGCCGCCCCGCCGCGAGATCGGACTCCGCGGCCGCGCGCTCGGAGCCCGCGAGACCGGAGTGCATGGCCGACGCCGCCAGGCCGCGCGAGCGCAGGACGTCGACCTGATCCTTCATGAGCGCGATGAGCGGCGACACCACCACGGTGGCGCCGTCCAGGAGGATCGCCGGCAGCTGGAAGCACAGCGACTTGCCCGACCCGGTCGGCATGACCGCCACGAGGTCGACCCCCTCGAGGACCGCGGCGGCAGCCTCCCGCTGCCCCGGCCGGAATTGATCGAAGCCGAACTGCTCGCGCATCGCGGTCAGGAGACGATCGTGAGCTGGAGATTCAGACGGAGTGATCACGGACTCTCCTCGGCAGGCGATCGGCTCCCCGGAGCGTGGCTCGGAGGATCGTATCAGAAGCGGATCGGCAATCGCGCCTCGAATAGAACGATCCGGAAACGGGTGCTCCGGTAACGGCACACGCGCCCGATCCGATTGCTCTCCTGGTCCTGTCGACAGGCGCTCTGGTGTCCTCGTCGAAGGACACAAAATCGTCCGCAGCGATTACGCTGACGCAGTGCCACGGTCCCGACGGCCGAGGCCCAAGTCGTGACCAGGTTTTTGGCTATTTGGAATCAAAGGGTTGCGAAGTGCGCGTCAGGAAATAACACTATGGGTGGTGGCAAAAGGTTTGCAAGGACCCACCTGTCGGCAGTTCGAGGCTTCCGGCTCCACCGGCTGCCGAGGGGGGGCGATGACGACTCGCCGTGGGTTGGTCCGGTCGGTGGTCGGCTCGGCCGTGTTCCTGATCGGCCTTTGGTGCGTGGTGTGGCCGATCGGACTCATCGAAGCGGGCACAGCGGCCAACCTGGCCTGGGACGCGAATAGTGAGCCGGACCTCGCGGGGTACCGGATACATGCCGGCACTTCTTCGGGCAGCTACACGCTTCCCACTCTCGACGTCGGCAAGGTCACGTCCTACAGCATCTCCAATCTTCAGGCCAACACGACCTACTATGTGGTCGTCACGGCGTACGACTACGCCGGAAACGAGAGCGCGTCCTCGAACGAAATCGCGGTGCAGGCGTCGGTGGTCACGACGCTGCCGACCATCGATCAGGTGCTCGAGGCCGGGACGGGAACGATCTACCTCCTGCAGGCCGGCGATCAAATCATCGAGGTGAGCGGGACGAACTTCCAGCGCGGCGCGGTCGCCGGTCTCGGCGCCGGGATCAGCGTGGGCCCGACCTCGCCGATCGACGCCGGGCACCTGAACGCGCCCGTGAACGTGGGGGCCACAGCACCTCTCGGGCCACGGACCCTGACCGTCACGAACCCTGACTCGGGCGCGGCCGGCAAGGCGAACGCCCTGACCGTCGTGAAGACCGCGGACATCAACCGCGACTGCAAGATCGACCTGTTCGACCTGAACCTCATCGCCCGGGCCTGGAATACACTGAGCACCGAGAGCGCCTACGTCGCGGCGGCCGACCTGGACGGAGACGGAGAGGTGGGAGGGCTCGATCTCGACATCCTGGTGAGCTATTTCGGCCAGCCTCTGACCGTCTGTCCATGAGAGACGCCGGGAGCATTCGACCGAACGCGCCGACCGACGGAGCGCCCGCGGCTCGGAGACGTTCGAGAGGACGCCGGCTGAGAGCCGGCGCTCCGCTCGCGGCGATCCTGATCGCCCTCGCTCCGGGCTGCAACAGCGGCGGCGGGGGCGGGAACTCCGTCACCCCGTGCACCTCGATCTCCTTCACGAGCTCGATCACGAGCCTGTCCGCGGGAGACGTCTATCTTCTGTCGCGGAGCAGCTCCTGCGACGAGGTCGACATCAGCGTGATGGTGCGGAACCTGTCAGGAATCTTCACCGTCGGGTTCGAGATCACCTACCCATCCTCGATCCTGGCCTACCAGAGCAACACCGCGGGACCGCTCCTCTACCAGGGGAACCCGCCGACCGCGCCCCTGTTCCTCGTCAACAGTTCGTCTCCGGGCGATCTCGTGGTGAGCGGGACGCTGTTCCGGCCCGACGCGAGCGTCACCGCCTCGGGCGACGCGATGTTCATCACGCTTCATTTCATGAAGGTGGCCGCCGGCACGGGCACGGTCGACTTCGACCTGGGCTCGGGTGGCTCCGCCAATCAGATCATCGACGATAACGGGAACGCCGTCGGCGCTTCCTTCGGTCCCGGGCACGGCGGTGTGGTCCTGGTGCCTTGATGACCCGGACCGGCTACTGGTCCTTCATGGCGGTCGCGGCGGTCCTGGCGGGCGTCCTCGTCGCCGCCCCCATCTGGGATTATCTTCGCTACGGACGGCCGGCTCCTGACCCTGCGACCTCTCCGGTGTCGCTGGCGGCAGGCTCGGAGGCGCCGCCGGCCCCCTTGCCGTACGCGTCGGGCGGGACCACGGAGCGCCCGAGGCAGGCCGCGGAAGCGCCGGTGCCCGTCGCCGCGGAGGCAGCGCCGGAGATGTCACCTCCCATGCATGACTCTCTCTCACCGGGCGCGGCCACCCTCTCCGGCCCGGCCATCGCGAGGCCCGCAGCCGCCGTCGCTCCGCTACGCGACCAAGCGACGCCAGCGGAGCGGCGAGCCGATCCGAACGCGCGCGCCCCGTCCGGCGGGCCGGCTCAGCCCAGGCCGTCGACCGCGGCGAATCCACCGGCCCCGCCAGGATGGGTCGCCGGGGGAGCCCTCCCCGGCTCTTCTACGCCGCCGGCACCTGCGCCGCGGTCGACCCCTCCGACCTCCGACCGTTCCGGACAGGGCGCCGGTCCGCTTTCGTCCGGGACCCAGGCGACGCCTGAGGAGCAGCCGGACGCCGCATCGCCGCGCCTGAGTCTCACGCCCGACCGGAAATCCGTTTCCACGGGCGAGACGTTCTCCGTGCAGGTCGTCCTGACCGGGGCGCGCGATGTGACGAGCGCGCCGTTCCATCTTCTGTTCGATCCGGACGTGCTCGAGTACGTCGGGGCCCGCACCGGGCCGGCGCTGGACGGCCGCTCCCTCCAGCCGATCTTCCTGGCTTCGGTCAACCCCAGCCGACCGGGTGACCTGGCCGTCGGACTGTCGCTCGTCCGATCCTCGGGACGCTTCACCGGCTCGGGCGCGATCGTGCTGATCGATTTCCTGGCCCGCGCTCCCGGCACATCCACCCTCGTCTTCGATCGCGCCACGCTGCGCGGCGCGGCGAGCGAGCCGCTCGCCGCCCAGATCGTCGGATCCACCGCCGAAGTTCGCTGACGCGGGCCATCAAGGGCGCATCGTGTACACGCGATAGGCGCCCTGACGGAAGCGCTCGTCAAGGCACGGCCAGCGGTCGGGGCGGCCGAGGAGCGGGAAGTCCCGCTCCTCCGGCGGACCCACCACGATCGCCGCGATGCGCAGCGAGCGCAGGCCGGCGCAAGCCGCCGCGGGATCGGCGGTCGAGAAGGCCTGGCTCAGAGACGCCATCCGCCGCGAGAACTCTCCCGGCTCCGAGTAGAACAGTGTCGCCGCCCAGGTGTCGGAGAGGACCGCGGGGTGGCCGGTCAGGAAGACCAGCTCCGGGTTGTCCCTGCGAGGGGACGCCTGCACGAGGCTCCCGGGCGCGACATGCGAGCGGACCCACCACCCCGCCGCCACCTCGTCGGCGGGAAGAGTCGGCTTCGCCACGGCCGCTCCGGCGGCGAACCAGACGACCGAGAGAAAGCCGAGCGCCAGCGCGGCCAGCGCGACCATCCGGACTCCCCTCGGCGCGCGTGCCGGAGATGACGCGATCGGAAAGAGGCGGTTCAGGGCGAAGCCGCTCAGGACGCCCAGCCCGATCCAGACGAACATCGATACGCGCATCGCCAGATCGTTGTTCTCGCCCGTCGAGGCGATGAAGCAGAGCGCGGGAAGACAGACGCCGCCCATGGCGACGAAAGGGACGAGGCGGCCTGTCCGGTCGTCCCGACGGGCCCAGACTGCCAGTCCCGCCAGCCCGAGAAGGAGGGCCGGTCCGAATTCCAGGACGATCTGCACCGGAAGCATCCAGGTCGGGGAGACCCAGCGGAACTTGTCGACGTCCTGCCTCTGGCCGGCATAGAGGTCCAGCACGGGAAGCGCGAGCAGCACCGCGACGCCTCCGGCCAGAAGGCCGCCGACGACTGGGGCGCGACCCGTCCGAAGTCGGGAGACCAGGAGTCTCCTGAGGTCGAGGCACCACAGCAGGCACAGAGTGGCGGCGCCTCCCACCGACACGTATCCGTTGAATCCGGCCATCGCGGCCAGACAGACGCCCGCCGCAACCTGCGAGACTCGATCGGCGCCGCTCTTTCTGAGGTACAGGAGCGCCTGCAGGAAGACCGCCATCGCCGCGATCGCGTGCGGCGACCAATAGAAGGTGGCGAACAGGCTCGGCACCAGCATCCCCCGGTTGGAGACCCAGCCGTCCACGTTCCAGTGCCGCAGAAAGAACTCCGCCGCCGAGCCGAAGCGATCCCTCTCGAGCCAGGCCCGTCCCAGCATCGGGACGAGATCGAAACCGCCCGCCACGCTGACCAGCGGCAGCGACAGAAGGGCGACACGGTCGTCGCCGACGAGCTCCGACACCACGCGGTAGCAGGTGACGATGAAGACGGCCGCGAGGAGAAGCACGAGCAGGGAGATGAGCAGGTAGGAAGGGGCCGCGCCCCCCGCGAGCACCAGCATCGACCCGAGCAGGACGTGCAGATAGGCGTGGTAGTAGAAAGGCGTCTCGCTCGCCAGGAATGGATTGAGCGGCGGCAGGCCGCGGGATGCCACCGACTCCGCGATGGCCAGATGATTGTTCAGGTCCCACCCTTTCACCCTGGTCTCGCCGCCGTCGGGACTCGGGCCGACTGCCAGCGTCGGCGCCAGCAGGGCCAGCGTCACGAGCACGACCGCCACGACGGCGGGCGGTGTGCGCTTGCGGGGCTGGACCTCGGGCATCTTTGAGCGGAGCGCGCCGAGAGCGAGCAGCCCCAGCGTGACGACGGCCAGCTCGCCCAGCACGTGGCGCCGATCGAACGGCAGGAAGAAACCGGCCAGACGAAGACAGAGCGGCGTGATCGCGAGCGAGGCGGCGATGCACTCGATGCAGCCGAGCAGACGGAGGGTCGGAGCGTGAGCCTCGACGCACGACCTGAGGGCGTATCCGGGAAGGAACAACCCGAGCAGGGCGCCGGCCAGCGCGCCGGCCAGCGCCCCCCCGAGGAACGACAGCAGGAGAGCCGCGACGAGAAGCGCCAGACCCCGGAGGACGCCGCGGTCGAACCCCCTCACTGCGTCCCTCCGTCCCCTGGCGGGGACGAAGAGGTCGACCGCGGCACGAAGAGGTAGGCCGCCGCCCGATAGGCCTCGATCCGCCGGTCGGCCGCGAAACGCGCGTCGACCGCCGCCAGCTCGCCGCGGCGCTCGGCGCTCCAGCCATGAGAGAAGACGAGCCACCAGCGTGACTGCGTGTCGGCGGACAGCGACCGATTGACTTCGGAGAGATAGTCGCCGATCACGGTCTCCCGCCCTTCCACGACGCGGGCCCTGTCCCCTCGATAGTAGTAGCGGAACTGCGGCAGGGCGTCTTTGTTGACCAGGATCCGATCTCCGGGAAGGACCGCTTCCTCCAGAGACCTGATCACCGGACGCATCTCCTGCCCGCCCGGCTCGCGGTGATACTGGTACAGGAAGATCCCGCAGCCCGCGGCGATGGCGATCAGGAGCGCCGCGGCCGGCGTCCCGCGCCAACGATGCTTCAAGGACGCGATGCCTGCCGCGACGAGCACGTAGAACAGCGGGGCGGCGAACAGCATCTGGCGGGTTCCGCCGTACGGATACAGCCGCCAGGCCGAGGCGGCCGCCGCCGAGGCCAGGCCGCCCCCGAAGATCGCGACCAGACCGGCGGCCCGCCGGCTGGGGCGGAGACGCACGGCTCCAAGAATGGCCAGCGCACCGAACAGGAGACCGGTCCAGGGGTGAATGAACGAGAAGAAGGCGGCGAGATCCCCGGTCCCCCGCATCAGGAAGGTCACCGCCGGCAGGAAGGCATGGGGAAGGAACTTGTCGTCGTAGAAGGAAGCCGGCGTCCCTTCCGTGAGCTGGACCGGGAGGGAGAGCAGGTACCAGGGAGCGGCCAGCGCGGCTCCCGCGACCAGACCGATCGCGGCCCGCCGCCACGCCGGTCCCCTCTCGCGGAGGCCCTGCCCGGCGAGGAGGATCGCCATCATCAGGACGAGCCAGACGCTCCCGTAGACCGACAGGAGGGCCGCGAAGGTGCAGCCGGCCAGGACGATCGCGCGGCGCCATCGCGGCGTGTCGTCCCCGCCGGTCGCATCCAGGAAGGCCGCGACCAGGAGGGCCGCGCAGACGATCGCCTGGCTGTACACCCGGAGCGATTGCGAGTAGCGAATCGGGTACGGCGCCAGCGCGATGAAAAACGCCGCCGCGCGCGCGGTCCAGGGATCGGCGCCGGACGACCGGGCGAGACGGTAGACCGCCAGGATGGCGAGGACTCCGAACAGACAGGGCAGGAGGCGCAGCCAGATCTCGCCGCGACCGGCCGCGGCGTGGAGATGGAGCAGGTAGGCGAACCCCGGCGGATCGAGCGTGATCGTCCGGTTCGAGACCAGGACGTTCCCCTGGGACGCCCAGAACTGCTGGCATTCGTCGTACGACAGGCTGCGCTCCCCGAGGCCGACGAGGCGCACCGCGGCTCCCGGAAGCAGGATGGCCCACAGCCAGCGATCGTTCCTCACCTCGCCTCGACCTCCGGGCGGGCCAGGACGGCGCCGGCGATCGCCTGCGCCGCCAGCCGATGACCGAGCGCGTTCGGATGTCCGTCCTCGGCGGAGACCCTGAGATCGGACGGAGAATGGGACTGGAAGACCGGCAGGAGATCCAGCACCCCGAAGCCTTCCTTCGCGGCGGCGGTCGCGACCTGCTGGTGGAGGTCCCGATACGGATAACCGTCCCAGCGGTCCTCGGGGATCATCGGGAAGATCGCCACCAGGACGCCCGAACCTCGCGCCTGAGCGAGGGCGTGGATGCGGTCGAAGGCGGTCACCACGCTGCGCCACTTGACGCGATCGGGCGCGTGCAGGTACCGGAGGTAATCCCCGCCCCCGTACCACCAGACGTCCAGCCAGTTCCATCCGAGATGGATCAGACGCAGCACGTGGGAGTGTCTCCACCAGACCGGCGGATCGAAGTTTTTGTGGAGCGAAGGGCGCGGATCGATCTCCGGATCGTTGAGAACGTAGCCGATGATGATCAGGCGCGGCACGAGCGGCAGGACCTTGCGCTCGACGACCACCGCCTCGTCCTGGGAGTTGTACCCCACCACCCCGAAGTTCAGGACCTCGAAGCGGGACTCCCGGCCGTCCGCCGATCGGTTCAGGATCGCGGCCAGGACGCTGGGGTAGGTCTCCTGTTCCGGAACGCCGAAGCCGAAGGTGAAGGAGTCCCCCACCACCGCCACCCGGTAGCGGGACGAGCCGGGTGGAGACGGCTCCGGCCCGCGCATTCCGAGGCTGTTGGTGCGCACCCGCATCTCTTCGAAGACGCCGTCGCGCCCGGGGATCATCTCGTAGCTGAGCCCCGGGACGAGCGAGGGACGGTAGAGCTCCTCCCCCCGCTCCTCCGGCGGGACCGGCGCCGGTGGCTTGAGGTACTGCACGGGCCGGAGGAGGCGTAACCCGATCTCGCCCGCGCCGAGGGTCAGAAGCGAGGAAACGGCTATCAGAAGGAGGGGGGGCCCGACCCTTCGGAAGAGACGCATCAGACTCCCGTCGGCGCGCGCGGTGCGACCGGGCGGATCCCCGGAGGGCTCCGGCACCGTTGCGCCGCTCAGCCGGCGGAATTATCATGCACTATTTGAGGCCACGCCCAAGACTTCAAATGCCCCGCAGCGATCTCCCCCGACGGCTCGGCCAGACATGGCAGTCCCTCCGGCAGGATCTGCGAACTCACCTGGTGGAAGTCCCGCGGGCGCGGCTGCTTCCCGCGCTGATCAAACGTCTCCTCAAGTACATGATTGCGTCGGCTCTCTACTCGGCCGGTCTGACCGGCCGCCTGCTGCGCCGGACGCTCCAGTCAGGAGAGGCCTGCCTGATCCTCGGGTTCCACGGCGTCACCGATGCGGCGCCCGATTATTTCTCCAGGGGCCACGCCCTCGCCCATGTCCGCGACCAGCTTGGCTACCTGAAGCGACACCTCCGTCTGGCCTCGCTGGAGGAGATCGCCGGCGCCGTCTCCCGTGGGGAATCCCCGCCGGCGGCGACCTTCGCGGTGACCTTCGACGACGGGTTCGTCAACAATGTCACCCTCGCCATGCCGATGCTCCGGGAGCTCGACATCCCGGCCACGTTCTTCATGCCGAGCGGCCTCGTCGGCTCATCGCGGGATCTCTGGGTTGCGGCGCTCAGGGAGCTGGTCCGCGGCTGGCGAAAGGCGACGATCCCGGAAGCACCCGGTCTCTGGCCCGACTTGCCGGCGACCGACGAGGCGAGACGTTACGCCGCCTACTTCACGATGAAGGAGATCCTCAAGACCCGGGACGGGAGGCGTCAGGAGATCCTCGACCGGCTGGCGCGGGAGGCCGGCGGGTACGTCCGCCCGCCCGAGGCGGATCGAGTCGCCGGTCTCGATCTCATGCGGCGTATGATCGAGCGGCCGTTCACGGTGGGCGCCCACTCGAGGACTCATCCGATCCTCTCTGCACTGGACCCCGAGAAGGCCCGGGCGGAGATCGAGGGCTCGCGCCAGGATCTCGAGCGGATGCTCGGAGAGCCCGTCCTCGATTTCGCCTACCCCAACGGCCGCTACCCGGATTTCAACGACACGACCTGCCGGCTGGTGACCGAGGCGGGCTATCGCTGCGCCTTGACCACCGAGCCGGGTACGGTGCGCCGCGGCGACGACCGTCTGGCGCTGCGTCGCTGTCTTCCGGGAAACGTGCCCGCCTTCCTGGCATCCTTCGAGCTCCTCTCCCGCGCCTGGGCCGACCGGCGCCGCTCGGGCGACCTGGGCCGGCCTCTGGGGCGGCGCATCTCGTACCTTCGAACCGGCGTGACGAGGTCGGCTTCTTGAAGCTCCAGCGGATTCCGCCGGCCGACTGGAACGACGCTCTGGTCTCCGAGTGGAGCCGGCTGCTCGACGGCGCCGCCCAACCCGAAGTCTTCCTGAGCCCCGAATGGGTCGTCGCCTGGGCGAAGCACTTCGGCGGCCGGCACGAAGCGCTGTTGCTCGCGGCCCGGGACGATTCGGGGACCCTGCTCGGTCTGGCGCCGTTCTACTGGCGGCGCCTCGGCCCCCTGCCCGGCCCTCGGATCCTGTCGTTTCTCGGGGATCACGGGGTGGGCTCCGAGTACCTGGGCATCCTGGCACGGAGGGACAGCGAAGAGGAGTTCGTCCGCGCGCTGGCGAGCGATCTGGAAGGCGCGTGGGCCCTCGCGGATCTCCGTGGTCTACGGGATCATCATCCCACGACGGAACGGCTCGTGGGGCTGCTCGGGGCGCGTGCCCCCGGCCGGGTCCATCGGGAACGTCATCCCTGCTCGTCCATCCTGCTCCCGGGTGACTATGAGACGTATCTGAAAACGCTGGCCAGCAAGTTCAGGACCACCGTCCGATATCGGACCAACAAGCTGACGAAGGGCTTCAGCGTGCGCCTCCTGCGCACCGGCCGGGAGGAGGAGCTCGAGGGACACCTGAATCGCTTCTTCGAGATGCATCAGGGACGATGGGAGGCCGAGAGACACCCCGGCTCCTTCTATCACCCGCGCAAGCGCGCCTTCTATCTCGAGATGGGAAAAGGCTTCCTCCGCCGGGGCTGGCTGCGCTTCTACCATCTCGAGGTGGACGGCGTGATCCGCGCGGCCCAGTTCGGGTTCGTGTTCGGCGGGATCATGCACTCCCTGCAGGAGGCTTTCGACAGCCGGTTCCGGCCTCAGGGCGTGGGCGGAGTCGGGGTCGTGCTGCGAGGCATGGCGATCCGCGAGAGCATCGCGGAGGGCCTCAGGGCTTACGATTTCCTGGGCGGCGCGGAGGACTACAAGACGCGCTGGGGAACGACCCGCCACTACGTGGAGCGCGCCCGGATCGGAGCGCCGGGACCGGCGGGCGGTTTCGCCTACCTGTGCACCGCGAAGGCGCGCGACGCCCGGCTCTGGGTCCGCGAGCATCTCCCCGCGCGGCTCGTGGAGGCACGGGACCGCTGGCGGATCCGTCGCCAGGCGCGGCGGGCCCGCGCCCTGGCGGCAGGGTCGGAGGAGAGCGCGCCATGAGCGACGCCGTGTCGGGCATCGAGGAGTTCTTCCGCCGGCGCTATGGACGCGAGGCGATCTACCTCCCGTCGGGCCGTTTCGCCCTCTATCTCGCCTTCCGCGAGTGGCTGCGGCCGGGCGATCGCATTCTGATCTCCCCCGTCAATGACGACGTGGTGTTCTTCACGGTCCTGGCGGCCGGCCTGGTTCCGGTGATCGGCCCCCTCGACCCGGCCACCGGCAACCTGGACCCTTCGCGGGTGGACGAGCGTGACTGGCGGACCCTGAAGGCCGTGATGACCACGAGCCTGTACGGCATCCCGGATCGGATGGACCTGCTGGGCGAGCGCTGCCAGCGGCACGGACTTCTGCTCCTGGAGGATGCCTGCCAGGCCCTCGACAGCCGCTTCGGAGAGACCCGGATCGGCGCCTTCTCCTCGGTCGCCGCGTTCAGCCTCACGAAGCACGTCCACGGTGTCGGCGGGGCCCTGTGCTTTTCGGACGCGAAGAGGAGACCCGGGCTGGTGGAGCGGGCGCGGCTGGAAATCCGGCGCCGGAGCCTTGGCCGCAGGGCCCGGGACCGGGCGCGTCTGTTCGCGCAGGAGGCCGCCGATCGAACGGCGACCAGGCGCGCGCTGACCGCCCTCAGCCATCGGCTCCACCCGCCTCCGCGGGAGCGCGAGGGGCACCGGATGCCGTACGACCTCACCCAGGTCCTCCAGGCCCGGGAGGAGGGAGCGGGTCTCGATCGCTTCGACCGCTGGGTCCGCGTCGACAACCCGCACTACAGAACCGGGCCGCTCGCCCGGGAGGTCGCCATGACGCTCGGGCTCCTGAAGCGCTTCGAGGAGAACCGGCGGCGGCGCCTCGAGGGCGCGCGCAAGCTCGCGTCGCTGGGGCTCACCCCGGCGTCGCTGGCGGGCGCGGGGGACGCCGCTCTGTTCCGCGTGCCGCTGTTCGTGCGGCGGCGGGAGCAGATCCTGGCGCATTTCGCCCGCCGGGGGCTGCGTCTCGATTACATCTACGATCCGCCTCTCGATTTCTACGCCGCCCCGGCGCTGGCGGAGCGGCTCCCATCGCCCGACGCGGCGCGCGGCTGGAGCCGCGACGTGCTCCCCGTGGACCCGCTGCGCGCCGATGACTTCCTCTCGATCGTGAAGAGATCCCCGGGAGTTCTCTCCCCCTCGGTGGACTCGGGGGCGGCCGCCACCCGGACTTCATGAGAAACGCCGCGGGCCAGGGCGCCTTGATCGGATCGGTCGCGGGGATGATCTACGCGGCATGGGAAATCTTCCTGCAGCAGGATCTGGGGTACGGATTCCATCGGCTGGCGGCGAGCCGATTCGCGTGGGGGGCGCTGGCGGGCGGCGCGGCGGGGACCACGCTCTCCGTTCTTCTGTGGCTCGTTCTGGAGATCCTCGTGAGAGCGGGCCGACGCCTCCTTCTCGTCGGCCGCCTGCTCCTGGCGATCGGATATCTCGCGTTCCTGGCGCTGGCAGCCCTGCCGTACCGTGCCGCGCTCTTCCCGCATCACAAGTTCAGCAGCCACGCCCTCTCCGTTGCGATCTTCTGCGCCCTGGCGCTGACTGCGGCCGGCCTGCTGGCCTGTCGGATGACGGACGCCGGCCGGCCGGCGGGCACCGGACCCGCCGCCCTGTCCCGGGTCTGGGGGATCGCAGGATGGGCGACGACGTGCGTGGCGCTTCTCACCTGGCTGGTGGTTCCACGACTTCCCATGGCCCGCGGCGCCACTGGTAAGAGCATCATCCTGGTCTCGATCGACACGCTGCGGGCCGATCGCGTCGGCGTCTACGGCTGCGTCCGGCCGCTGACGCCCCGCATCGACGCCCTGGCCCGGCAGGGAGCGGTCTTCGAGCAGGCGACGGCGGCCGCGCCCTGGACCCTCCCGTCGCACGCGGCGCTGTTCACCTCGCTCCTCCCCTTCACATCGGACGCCAGGAACGAGCACCGCTATCCCGGGCCCGGCCTGGCCACGCTGGCGGAGCGCCTGAAGAACGCCGGATACCGCACGGCCGCGTTCACCGGGGGCGGGTACGTCTTCTCGGGTCTCGGCTTCGACCAGGGGTTCGACGTCTACCAGGATCACGACGAGACCGCCGAAGGCGGCCCCGGGACGATCATGGCCGAGGCGCTCGCCTGGATCCGCTCCATGCGCGGGCGTCCCTTCTTCGCGTTCGTCCACACCTACGCGCTCCACTTTCCCTATCGCCACGCCGAATTCACCGACCCGGAGTCTCCCGCGCACGGCAGGATCTTCGGGGTGGCGGACCTGGACGATGTCCAGCTCCGGGGCCGCGTGCTCGCGCCGGAGGAGAGGCGGCAGATCAGGGATCTCTACGACGGAGGGGTGCACTTCGCCGATGGCGTCATCGGCGGCCTGCTCGAGACCCTCAGGCAGGATGGGATCCTGGACTCGGCGGTGCTGGTGATCCTCTCGGACCACGGCGAGGACCTCTGGGATCACGACGGGATCTACAGCCCGGGTCACGGCCACTCCCTCTACCAGGAGCAGCTTCGCGTCCCGCTGATCGTGCGCGCGCCCGGCCTGATCCACGGCGGGACGAGAATCCGCACGCCGGTGAGCCTGCTGGACGTGCTTCCCACGCTGCGCGAGCTGACGGGCCTGCCGGCGTCGGCCCCCGAGGAGGGCCGGACCCTCGCGCGAACGCTCCTGACGGGCGAGGAGCCGAAGCCGGTCCCGATCTTCTCGGAGGCGACCGAGTACGGCCCGGATCGGTTCGCGCTGCGGCAGGGGGATCTCAAGATCATCGTCGCCCCGAGACCCGACGTGAGCCAGAGCCGCGCCCCGATCTCCGTCCGGCCGCTGGAGATCTTCGATCTGTCCCTGGACCCCGAGGAGAAGGCGAGTCTCGCCGCCACCGCGACGCCCCTTGCTTCAATCCCCACCGTCGCCCTGTGGAAGCGGGTGACCGCCGTCTTCACGCCGGCCCGCGAGACCGATCGATCCGACGCGATTCCGACCGAGCTGCGCGATCAGCTGCGGAGCCTCGGTTACACGCGCTAGCCTAGTCCGATCGGCCCCGCTCAAGGCTGGAAGTAACCCACGGCTCGAGCCAGAACGACCGATCCGACGGCGAACGGGATCGGCATCACGGGGACGAGATAACGCAGCTGACCGTTGACCAGCATGTGGGCCGCGCAGTACGCCGCCAGCGAGGCGACCAGGGGCCATCTCCGGTCTCCAAGGCGAACGAGCCCGACGATCGCCAGCAGGAGCAGGACCAGCTGCTCCGCGCCCAGCAGATAATCCCTCGGCTTCAGGGGGACCCCGTAGGCCTCGAGGACGCCCCAGTTGAACCAGAGCGGCAGCAATCGATAGGCCGACAGGCACAGGTAGCGCAGAGGCCAGGTCTCGATGAGGCTCAGGGCCTCCCGGGCGTAGATCCGATCCATCTGCGCTTCGTTCTCCGTCCCTCGCAGCCCGGACCGGCGCGCCACCAGGCCCTGGACGGCGAGCCGGCCTTCGGCGCCGGCGACGACCCGCAGGTAGCGCGGCGTCGCGATCTGATGGCTCTGCCGGTAGAGGTTGTATCCGCTGAGGGTGGTGCCGAGGATGGGGCGCCCGAGGGTGATCTCGTTGCGTGCCATCCAGGGGACCATGGTCAAGAGGAAGGCCGACGCGAAGAGAGTGACGCGCCTCCACCTGTCTTGCGAGGCGGCGGATGGCCGGAGCGCCTCCGCCAGCGCGAGCGCCGGTACCAGGACGATGACCGCCGATCGCGACAGCGCTCCGAGCCCCAGCGCGATCCCGGCGCTGAGCCAGTCCGCGACCCGGTCCGTCTGCCGCGCTCGATACAGGAAGAACAACCCCCAGACGACGCCCAGCGTGGCGGCGAGCTCGCCGGACACCTGCAGGATCAGCTCAAGCGCCGGCACATACGCCGACCAGAGCAGCGCCGCCAGCGCCGCCACGGTGACCCCGGCCAGCCGGCGCGTGAGAAAAAAGATGCCGACCACGATGCCGGCGTTCAGGACGATCTCCGCGGCGACGGCGGCGAGGAGCGAAGCGTGCGTCAGCCTCTCGACAACCGCGAACAGGAGCACCGGGACCGGCTCCCGCATCGCCGTGACCTGGTTGGTCGCGCCGCAGAACGGGAAGTATTCCTTCAAGCAGCCGACATAACCTCGTCCGCGCGCGACGTTGAGGACGATCGGCCACCAGTGCGGGGTCTCCCCCGACTCGGGGCCGGACGGATGCGTCCTCAGCCAGACGAGAGCCAGAGCCAGGGAGAAACCAAGGACGAGGGCGAGGACCTGCCGTGGATGATTCTCGATCCACTGCGCGAAGGACGCCTCAGTGCCGGCGGGACTCACGATTCTTGCGGTCCGCCTGAACCGGAGCGGGATTGAGCCCGACGGCCACTCCGCACCCTCCGCCTGTCATGATCCTGGGTTTGGGGGCGGTCTCCGTCCCGAAGCCGCTGTCGCTGCCATCGTTGTACGCGGCCACGTAGAAGAACGCCTCGCCCGGGGCGGGATTGTCGGCGTCCTCGTGTCCCTGCGTGCTCGTCGCGCTGGAGTCGGGCAGGATGCAGGTCACCGTTCCGAGATCGATGTTGTCGCCGGCTTCCCCGAGACTGCCGACGCTCCCGCGCACCACCTGATAAGACGAGGCCCCGGGTACGGCGTCCCACTTCAGCCGCGTGCCGGCCTCGCCATTCTCCAGCCATAGCAGGAGAGGCTCGGAGACGCCCCCCTGGTCGTGGGGAACCAAGATGGACGCGCTGCCGACCGACCGGTTGCCCGAGGCGTCGACCGCCGAGTAGGTGACCTGGTAGACGCGGCCGGCACCTGCGCCATCACGCTCGGCGCGGAGATCGACGCTGAAATCGGCCGAGCCCAGGTCGCTGGCTCCGACGTCGACACTCGTGTCGCCGTCCAGGGGCCCGGCGGTATCGGCCGGCTCGCTGCTGGTGACCGATTCGAGCGATACGACCGGCTGGCTGCAGAGATCGCTCGCCGCGACCGACATCGTCACGCCGACCATCCGGTGATTGGGCGGCCAGAGGACGGCGGGGGACGGCGCCACCGTGATCGTCGGGGCATCGGGATCGTGGAAGACGACGACGCCGTCACACTGCGTTCCCGTGCCGGCGGCGTCGCAGACCTGGGTGCCGACCTTCTGGTGGCACGCGTCGACAGGGCTCACGCAGCTCGCTCCCAGAGCGAAGCCTTCATCGATCCGGCCGTCGCAGTTGTCGTCGTGCCCGTTGCACAGCTCGGCCGCCCCCGGATGGACCCTCGAGTTCGAGTCGTCGCAGTCTCCTGCGCAGACCGTGAAGCCATCCAGGTCGGCGTCGGGCGATTGATCGATCCGATAGGCCCCGCCGGTGTCCAGGCCTCCGCCGCCCCAGACGATCATCTCCGCACCGGTCCAGACAGAGGTGAATCCACTGGGAGTCGGGGGGGCTCCGTCGGTCGTGACCGGCTTCCACGTTCGCGCGATCGTGTCGAACCTTCCGCCGATCCCTGACCCGAGATTGTCGTGACCCCAGACGATCATCACGGGGTCGGCCCATACCGCCGCGGCGGCGCGCTCGAACAGGCCCGCTGTTGCCGTCGGCGGAGGCGCTCCGTCTGCCGGGATCGTCGCCCAGGAGTCGTTGGCCGAATCGTAGGCGGCCCCATCGCCCAGAACGGAATCGGGACCGTCTCCTCCCCAGATCAGCATGTTCAGGCCGGTCCAGATCGCCGCGTGGTTCTCGCGCGGCGAAGGGGCTCCGACGCCGCTCAGAGGCGTCCACGAATCAGAGGCGGGCGAGTACGCGTAGCCGTCCGCGTACCAGGTGTCCGGCCCGAAGCCGAAGGGTCGCGCAAAGCCGCCCCAGACGAGCATGGCGCTGCCGGTCCAGACCGAGCTGTGATAGGCGCGAGCGGTCGGAGCGCCCGCCGGGGACACCGGCGCCCACGTATCCTGCGCGGGGTCGTATCTCCCTCCGCCGCCGTAGGAGATCTCTCCGGTGTCCCGCCCGCCCCACACAATCATCTCTGTCCCCGTCCAGACGGCACTGGCGCCGACGCGGTAGACATTCCAGAATGGAGAACCCGCCACGCTCGTGGGCGACCATGCATCGGCGAGCGGATCGTACCGGCCGCCGGTCATCCGGTGATCGTCGCCGGTCACGCCTCCCCACACCACCATCAGCGAGCCGGTCCAGACGCCGACGTGAGCGGTGCGCGGGGAGGGAGCGTCGAGAGTCGTCATCTCGGTCCAGGTCGAGGTCACGGGATCGAAGCTCGCTCCCGAGCTCAAGGGAGCGAAATCGCCACTGCCTCCCCACACGATCATCCGGTTCCCGGTCCACACCGCGGAGTGACCGCTTCGTCCCTGCGGACGGTTGGCCGTGGGATCGGCGAGACCGTCGCTCACCCAGGTGTCGTCGGCGACGCAATTGGTCGAACCGGACTCGGGTGCCATGGGGGCCTGAATCGCCTGGAAATCGGCCGGGCGCGCCACGGCCCTCACCGCGAGGTCGTTGAACCGCGGGCTCGCATCGGCCCACCATTCGCCCCAGGACACCTTCTTGATCGAGTAGGCGGCGACCCGGAACGAGTCCTGGGACGCCTCGAGCAGGACCTGGACGTCGAAGCTCTCCGGTCCTTCGACTACCGGACCCACCTCCCCCGCTTTCCCTGGTGCGCGCGATCGCAGGCGCTCGAACTCGGAGCCTTGCACGCGGTGCTTGAGCGCGCCATGCTCCATGTCCCATTCGGGCGCATGCTCCTCACCCTTCCCGGCCCGGCCGCCCCGGAGGATGACGTCGACGACCTGCATCTCGATTCCCTGGTCGGGTGTCGCCCGCGGATTGCGCAGCAGGGCCCTGCGCAGCTTGTCCACCTGGCTTTTCGCCGCTCCCTGAAATCTCTCGTCGGAGCGCAGGAAGGCTCTCGCCAGACGGTCCACGAGGACCGGCCGCACGAAGCATTCCTGAATCAGGACATCGTCGTGCCCGAGCGCCTGGAAGATCTCCTCCAGGCGCTCCGGTGCGCGGGTCGATTGCCTGACGCGCCGCAGCTCGTGCTGCAGGGCGTCCGCCGTGATCGGGACATGCCAGAGCGTCTCGAGCGCGACCGTCTGTTTGAGATAGGTGCTGACCTTGCGCTCCAGGAGCGGACGCGTGACAGCCTCTTCGAACCGCTTCGTCGCTCCGGCCTGGTGAGCGTAGTAGACCCGCTCGATCGCCTCCTGCGCCTTGATGCGCTCCTCGAACGTGAGATCGCGGGCGAATGCCCTCGCGGTCAGGCAGGGCCACGTCATGAGGGAAACGATGACCAGGAGAAGGCGGCGCACGGGCTCCCGACTACCCGGTACCCCTGGCTTGGGTCCCGGAGCTGAGCATCGCCACCGTCGGCTGACCCTACTGTCGATGGCTCTTACGATGCTTAGTACGCTCATACCGGAGGGCTGTCAAGACGGAGGGAAAGCTGGCGGCCGGCCGTTTCAACTTTGTCACAATCCGGCCGGAAGGGTTGCAGCCGCCGGACGCCCGGGAGCCATCGTGCCGGCGGTGCTGATTACGATTCCGGGATCAGTCGCGATCCCAGGCCTTGCCGCCGCGGCCCGCTCCGCCGGTCGACGCGCCGCTTACCTGCGGCTCGCCCGGCCCTGGATCGCGCATCGACCCCGGCTCCCCGGTCCGGTGCATCTCCTTGATGATGTAGATCGGCTTCTGCTGCGACTCGTAGTAGGTGCGGACGGAAATTTCCGCGAGCAGCCCGAGCAGAAAGCTCTGTCCGCCCAGGATGACGAACAGCGCCGACAGCAGCAGCAGCGGCGACTGGATGAAGCTGACGCCGGTCGTGTACTTGAGGTAGGCGAGAACGCCGATCGTGGCGACTCCGAGCGCGCCGAACACGCACCCCAGAGCCCCGAAGGCGTGCAGTGGCTTTGTGCCGTGCACCCCGAGGAATCGCACCGTGACCAGGTCGAGGAGGACCCGGTAGACCCGCCAGAGACCGTACTTCGATTTCCCCCGGATGCGTGGACGATGATGGACCGGCCGCTCGCCGATCCTCGCACCGACCCAGTGGGCCTGAGCCGGGAGGAACCGATGCATCTCGCCGTACAGGGTCATCTGTTCGAGGATCTCGCGACGGTAGGCCTTGAGCGTGCAACCGTAGTCGTGCAGGGAGACCCCCGTCACGGCACCGATGAGCCAGTTGCCGGCCAGCGACGGGAGCCGCCGGGTCAGGAGCGCGTCGCGCCGGGGGCGCCGCCAGCCGCTGACGACGTCGTACCCCTTGCCCAATTCCTCGACCAGCGGCGCGATATCGGCAGGGTCGTTCTGCAGATCACCGTCCATCGTCACGATCACCCGGCCGCGGGCCTGATCGAACCCGGCCGCGAGGGCCGCCGTCTGACCAAAGTTGCGGCGCAGGCGGACGACCGACACCTGGCCCGGGTGGCTTTGGTGCGCCGCCCTCAGCCGGTCATGAGTTCCGTCGGTGCTGCCGTCGTCGACGTAGATCACTTCCCATGCCCTCGCTCCGAAGCCCGCCGAGGACATCGCGGCGACGATCTCGGCGTGCAGCGCGTCGACGTTCTCCCGCTCGTTGAACAGCGGCACCACGATCGATAGCGTCGTCTCGGTCATGAGGTTCGCCCGCCGGCGGCTTCGGCGTCCGCGGCGGCCGGCAGCACTCCGTATCCCCGCCAGCTGTTGCGGTTGTGCCAGGCGATCACGGTGTCGCGCGCGCCGACGCTACGGTACCACTCCTCGACGATCTCGCGCCGCAGATAGTGCGCCACGGGGGCCGCCAGATGATCGTGGACGATGTGATGGATCTCCCGGAACGGGAACTGACTGATGTACGACAGGTACGGGTCATAGAACAGGAAGCGCCGCAACCACGACAGCCCGGGGCGCCGGGCCGGCCGATAGACGATCGCAAGGACGAGCCAGACCGGCAGTGACAGCGCGAAGGCAAGGGCGTGCAGCAGTCGCGGCGGCAGCCGGGAGGTCAGCCCGACCCGAAGCGGCGACACGATCCTCGTGATCCAGGCGTTGTTCTCGGCGCCGTAGACCCAGACGGAGAGGGAGCCTCCTGGCCGGACCGTCCCCGCAAGCGCCCGAAAGCCCGCGGCCGGATCGGAAAGATGGTGCAAGACACCCACGGAAAACGCGTAATCGCACGAGGCCGGTCGCAGCGGCAGCCGCAGCAGGTCGGCCTGGACGATGTGGGCGTTCGCCTCCCCCCTCGTGTTGTCGAACGCCGCGTCGACCGCCTCGGAGAGGTCGACGCCGATGATCGCCGCGGCTCCGTAGCGCGCCGCAAGACGCGTGTGCCTTCCCTTCCCGCAGCCGCCTTCCAGCACGACCCGTCCGCGGAACGTGGTCCTGTCGGCCGGCGCGATCCAGTCCATGAACTGCTGCTCGTGGTGATCGGCGAGCCACGGGAAGGCCTTCCACTCCCAACCGAAGGCCGAAGCGGTCCTGGCCGATTCCTTCATGCTGTGCGGCTCCACGAAACGCGGTACGCCGCGGCGCACCGGCCAGGCGGCGTGGCAGCCCCGGCAGCGCAGCGCCCCTTCCATCACTTCGGCGCCTTGCGATGCGCTGGCCGTGAGGTCGAGGCGCCCGACGCAGGCCGGGCAGACCAGATGCTCAAGCAGGGACGGCTTCACGTGGACGCACCTTTCCCCAGTGCTCCGTCCAGAGCTGCATCATCAGAAGGGTCCAGATCGGCTTGCGATTGTCGCGCCTTCCCGCGAGGTGGTCGTTGACCAGGCGGGTGACCGCGCCGGGCTCCAGGAGACCCTGCCGCTTCAGACGCGCCGGATCCAGGAGATCCAGCATCATGGCCCGCAGCGGCCCGCGCAGCCACTCGGCGATCGGTATCCCGAACCCTTTCTTCGGCCGGTCGACGATTCCGGCAGGAAGCCAGGGCCGCATGGCACGCTTGAAGACGTGCTTGGTCGTCATCCCGCGCAGCTTCCAGGAGGTCGGCAGCCTCGAGATCAGCTCGACGAAGCGGTAGTCCAGCAGCGGGGCCCGCACCTCGAGCGAGCAGACCATGCTGGCCCGATCGACCTTCACCAGGACATCGTCCTGCAAGTACATCTTCAGGTCGACGTACTGCAGCCTGCCGATCGGATCGGAGGCCGGTGCCTGTGCCATCTGACGCCTGACCTCGTCGAAGAGATCGGTGGTCGCGAGCGGGTTCCGCAAGTCCGGGTTGAGAATTGACAACGCATCGGCGCCCGAGAACGAACCGAGCCAGATCTGGTTGCGGATCTCGGGCGCCTGCCCCGCGCCGCTGATGAATTTCTTCGCCCTGAAATCGAAACTGAAGTCGGGGGTGGTCGTGATCGCATCAGCCAACGATGGCAAGGTGCAGATCATCGTCGCGGTGACGCCGGATCTCACGAGCCGGATCAAGGCCGGGCAGATCGTGAAAGAGATTGCGCCGGTCGTCGGCGGCGGCGGCGACGGGCGTCCTGTTTTCGCCGAGGCTGGCGGGAAGCAGCCCGAAA
>CAYLND010000016.1:0-17900 GCA_964384905.1 uncultured Acidobacteriota bacterium | reverse complement strand
CGCTCCGAACCCCGCCCGGCAGACTTCCGTAAACCGGCGCCAGACGATGTGCCTGTTAGGTCGGAAAGCCCGCCAGGAGCTCGTCGCCTCCGTCCCCTCCGAGCGCCACGGTCACCTTCTCGCGCGCGAACCGCGACAGAAGAAACGTGGGCAGGATCGACGCGTCGCCCAGCGGTTCGTCGATCCGGGACGCCAGCACGGGCAGCACGTCCAGCATCTCGCCCGGCGTCATGACGCGCTCCTCGTGCACCGTCTCGAAATGGCATGCCGCCGCGCGGGAGTGGGCCGATTCGTCGAAGGACGGCTCCTTGAAGGCCATGGAGAAGCTGCGGACCCGGCCCGGTGCGGCCCGTGACATGCAGGCCACGATCGACGTCGAATCGATTCCGCCCGACAGGAACACCCCGAGAGGAACGTCGGACATCAGGCGGCACTTGACCGCATCCAGGAGCGTCTCCCGGATCTCCTCCTCGACTCGCGCGGCGGACTCCGCGTCCATCGGTCGGCCCGGGACCGTTGGTCCCGGAACGTCCCAGTAGGGACGCTCCGTGAACCGGCCGCCCTCGAAGATTCCCAGGTGGCCGGGCCGCAGCTTCATGATTCCCCGGTAGATCGTCCTGGGTCCGGGGACGTACTCGTGGACGAGATAGCGCGCGAGCGAGCCGGCGTCGATCTCCGCCTCGACCGCGGGATGCCGGAGGAGCGCCTTGATCTCCGAGCCGAAGACGAACGCTTCGCGCGTCAGCGCGTAGTGCAGCGGCTTCTTGCCGATCCGGTCCCGGGCCAGGATCAGGCGGCGTCTCCGCCCGTCCCAGAGGGCCAGCGCCGCCATGGCATTGATGGCCGTGACGAACTCGTCTCCCCGCTCTTCGTAGAGATGCACCAGCACCTCGGTATCCGAGCGGCTCGTGAATCGATGCCCCCGTGAGATCAGCTCCTCGCGCAGCGGGAGATAGTTGTAGACCTCGCCGTTGAACACGATCCAGACGCTGCCGTCCTCGTTCGCGATCGGCTGCCGGCCGGTCTGCAGATCGATGATCGCCAGGCGCCGCATGCCCAGAGCGACGCCTCCCTGCACGTGAAACCCTTCGTCGTCGGGGCCACGATGAACGAGGGAGCCGGTCATCGAGCGCACGACCTCAGGGTCGGCTGGTTGGGACGGATCGACGTTAACGTAGCCGGCGATGCCGCACATCGGAATCTCGCGAGACGGGTAGCTCTTCTGGTGCCGCCCGAGGCGGCGTTCGCGACTCTCGCGCGTGGGTCGCAAGGTACGTGGCGATCTGTTGTGCCTCGAGATCGTGGCCGGCCGCGTTGGGATGTTCCGCATCATAGGGAATGAACAGCGAATCGTGACCCTGATAGGACTTTCTGAAGGATGGCTCGAGATCCAGCAGCGGGATGCCCTCGCGCTCCGCGATGTCCCGAAGGTAGGATGGATACTCGCTGTGTGGAAACGACCGATCCAGGGCGAGCGGCAGCGGAAACGCCACGATCAGCGCGCGGAAGCCGTTCGTCTCTTCGAGTGTGGCCAGACGGTGGAGCGCCGCCTCGACCCGTCGCCAGCCTGCCACCACGCGCTCCGTGTCCCGCCCTTCCAGGACCTCGCTCCGGAACAGCGCGTGGTCGTCAGGAGCGACCCGATCGTGCACGGCACGCGCGCTCTCGGTGAAGGCGTAGGCGAAGCGCGAGCGCTTGAGCAGGTTTCGAATCGCATATCCCTCAGGAGACTCCAGGAACGAGACCCCGCAGCCTCCCTCTCCTGCCGTGACCGAGACAAGCCAGCCACTTGGGCACACGCGCGCCCCCAGTTGATCGTTGATGTCGTTCCAGCAGAACCCCACGATCACCCAGTCCGGGTGGTACGAGATCCCCTCACGGGCCAACAGAGTCACTTCCTGTTCGGTGTTGTAGGCGGGAACTCCCGTATTGATACTGTCGACCGCGATTCCACTCTGTTCCAGCCGCCTCTTGACGCGCTGAGACACGATGTCATCGTCTGCGACACCAAACCCAAAGACGATGGAGTCCCCGAGCCAGAGGACGCGGAGTCGACCGGGGGACGGGTGATCCGCAAACTCGTCTCCGCGGAATCCCCGCGAGTTGATCCGTATCGGCTTGTCGGCGGTGAAGGCAGTCTGGCGCGGAGCCAGCGTGAAGACGAGCTCGGTGTCCGGACGGTAGCGGAGCTGAGGATACCGCCACGCCAGCGGAGCGGCAAGAACATGCCTTGCGACGGCTCCTCCCGTGGCCAGGGCGAACGTGACACTGAGGCCCAGAAGCAGCCATTCGCGCCGCAACCCGCCGCTGTCTCGATGTTCGGCGCGAGCCGGATCGGCCCCTCTTCCCGACGGTTTAGGCCCTTTCATGGACATCGGAGCGCTTTTTCGCTATTCTGCTATCCTGTCATGCCACGGGAGCCACATCGGACGGATCCCCACTACGGTCAACGATTGCAAATGAGCCGCCACAAGGGGATCCGCCGGAGCGCCGTTCGCCTCTATCTGTTCGCATTGTCCGTGGGCGTGAAGCTCATACTCCGGGGGATGATCGTCGAAGGGATCAAATTATTGCTCGCGCCGGTCGGCTACTGGCGCTTCATCCCGAACGCCTTCACCTATCGGGAATTCCTCCGGCTGAATAATCCAAGGATCCTGGACGTCAGTAGCCCCAAGCTCCCGAGCGTCTTTTTCGCGACCAGGACGGAGCAGGAGGTTCATGCGACCGATCTCGATGATACGAGATTATTCTCGCGGTGGAAACGGGTCGCCAGCGCCCTCGGTCTCACGAATTATTTCGTAGAATACCAGGACGCACGCCGTCTGACCTATCCCGATGATTCCTTCGATTTCGTCTATTCGATCAGCGTGATCGAGCACATTCCCGACGATGGTGATGCGGTCTCGCTGCGGGAGTTCCGTCGGGTCCTCAAGCCCGGCGGCATCCTGGTCATCCAGATTCCCTACCGCCGCGTGTCGAACGACATTTGCCTGCCATTCGACAGCAAAGGGATGCCGCTGACGAAACCACGTTTCTATGAAAGGCACTATGATCGGGCACGACTGAAGGAGAGACTCGAAGCGGATGGGTTGAGACTCACCCAGCGGGTCATCATGGGCGAGTGGATCAACCTGGATCCGTTGATCAGCTCCTCGAGCCGTTTGCCGCGCTTCCTGCGCCTCGTGATCAGCCCCTTCGAGCCGCTGCTCGCGCTCGTGAACTACTGGGCCCACCCGGACGACGCCTCGGGACATCCGCTTGGAGCGCTCCTCGTCTACCAGAAGGTGTGACGAGCCCCGTCACGGCGGCGTCCCCTGCGACGGTCATCCTTTTTCAGTTGCCCGATCGGAGATTGGCGGGGCTCGCGGGAGGGGTCTTGTCGACCGTAATGGAATTCCCAGCGACCCCATTGACGCTCGTGATGCTGATCAGAGACGCGGCCGGTAACGAGAACACGGCGGGACCGTCGGCCACCGAGCTGTTCACCGCAAGGGACCCCGTGAACACGGTCCCCTGAACGCTCCCGCTCAACGTGATCAGCTGCGTGGAGCTGTCACTCTCGGTCAGCGTGATGGGGCCGGGAACGGAACCGATGCCCGTCGAGAGGGTCAGCGTGATCGTGTAGGTGCCTGCGGGAACGTACCTGGACGACAGGTTGCCGACGGCGAGAGTCGCCGTCGCCACGGAACCACCCCCGTACTCGTCGGCCCCGATGTCCCAGGCTCCGGTCAGCGACTGGCAGTCTCCGTAGGGACGAGGGAGCGCGCTGACCGTGTTGCAGATGTCCGTGGTTCTCAACGACGGCAAGCCCGTGCTGATGGCCCCGCCGATGCCCGGGCTGGTCGCCTGCAGGTGATAGTCCCCGAGACTCGCGTTCACAAACGACGGGTTCCCGCACCGGCTGGATCCGCTGCCGCAGCTCACGGTGCTGCCGGCGATGCTGCCGAATCCTCCGGACGTGCTGCCATTCCAGACGAGATTGTTCTGGAAGGTGGTCGCCTGCGCGGTGTTCACGACGTTCCCACCGCCGGGTTTCACGAAAATCGTGTTCGTGAACTGGTTCCCCGACGTGTTGCTCCCGGACTGGCTCTCGACCCCCAGATTCAGGATGTCGGCGCACGTGTTGTTCCAGATCACGTTGTTCTTGATGTCCGAGGATCCCGTCATCAGGAAGCAGTTGCCCGCGCCGTTGTGCGAGCCGTTGGTGAGGCCATAGATGATGTTGTTGAAGATCTTGTGATTGCTGGTGTGATTGCCGGAGCCTCCGTTGTCGGGAGACCATTTGAACGCCAGGGGAACGTCGTGGATGACGTTGTTGCTGACGATCATGCCGTCGCAGTGGCTCTCGTAGAGGATGGCGGTGCCGTCGTGGCACCGTTCGAAAAGATTGCCGTCCACGGTCAGACCGCTGAAATCCCCGAGAGTGCTCGCGGCCTGTGGAGCGTCCGAAGTGAAGGTCGTGCAGTTGGGCGTTCCGCCCGTGCCCGGTCCGAGCACCTGAGGGTCACCGATGTCGTGGATCCAGTTACCCTTGATGAGGCCGCTCACGTGGCCATTGGTCTGCTCGGTGATGTGCAGCGGCTCGCTGGAGCTCCAGCCAAACTCGTTGTTGATGATCAGGATGTTGACGGGGCTGTCCGCCAGCAGCGGCCGGCCGCTTCCGTTCGAGGAGTCATTGACGTACCAGAACTTGTTGCTGTCGATCGTGACGTTGGTGTTGGGGTAATTGATTTGCAGTGAGGATCGAATCATGTTGCGGAAGACGAGACCGCGGATCGTCAAGTTACTCGCGTTCGACAGAATGAAGCCGTTGCCGTTGTTGGCGTAATTGACGCGGGGGTTGGGGATGAAGAGCGATGGACCCCACCGGACGTACAGGGTGCTGCATCCTTCGCATGAGTAGGCGTCGTATTGGCTCGTCAGTCCCGAAAGCGACGTCTTCCGGGGGGTGATGCTCCCATCGGGCTTGCGCGCCCAGTAGGCGCGATTGCTCCCGTCTCCACTCTTGGTCGTGAACCATGTTTCGTTCGGAACGGGCGCACCGGAGCACGTGGCCGCGGTGCACTGCGTCCAACTCGCGCCCAGGGTCGATTCGATGTAGACGGTGGCGGCGCTGGAGGGATACCCCAGCCGCTGGATGATGATCGGGTTCGAGGACGAGCCGCTCTTTCCACTGATGCTGAAGTAATCCGCGGGATACACCCCGTCGAAGCTCCCATGCGATCCGGTGATGTTCAGGATGTCTCCCGGCGAGGAGAGCGCGTTCAGGCCGCTCTGGAGGGTGTTGAAAGCGCCAGCGCCACCGGCCGCGGACGCGCAGGTGGACGCGAGACCGCCCCCGTTCAAGGGGCAGCCGCCGTCAACATAGTAGGTCGCGGCGAGCAGGCCGGTCGGAGCGGCCGACAGAAGGAAGAGGACGATCAGGGCACGGCTGTATGGCAGACGGTCGAGCTTGAAGGCATCACGGAACGGGCCGACGCTCCCCCCGGCGCTCCTCACCACATCCCTCCCATCGCATGCCCTCCCCCGAACGGGGGCGGTTATGGCTGACAACAAGCAATCGATGTGCCACATGTGGTCGATGACGCGAGGTTCGCAACCCACCTGTTCCCATGGGCTTGCCGTCCGGTCGACGGCGCATCTTGGGACTGTCCCTTTCTCATGTCCATCGGAAAGATTCAAATTTGCCAGTGTCGCGTCATTAACGTAATCTCGTTCGCTCGATCGACGCGACGATACAGAGGAGCCTGTCTGCTCACGCGTAGCGATTCTGGAGCGCAACCAGGGTGCGATCGACGAAGGCCCAACCGTCAAGACCTCCGAGGAGAATCCTCCGGAAAATCGGACCGTCGGACTGCTCGATCTTGGTCCTTCTCAACTCGAGCGGGTCGGTCGATTGGCGATTCAATCCGTTGACCGAGGTGCAGGCGCTCGTGTAACCCGCCTTCCTGACATTCTCCTTCACCTCGTCGCTGAAATCGCGCAGGGTTCCGTAAGGGTAGGCCAGGGATGTCACGGAGACGCCCAGCCGATCCTCAAGAATCCGCCTGGACTCCCAAACCTGACTCCAGACCTCGCCGGCTGGCAACCTCCCCAGAGATCGGTGATCGAGGCCGTGGGAGCCGACCTCGACTCCCGCGTGCATGATTTCGCGCACCTCGTCCCAGCCCAGGTAACCACGCTCTCCGACCCGCGCCGGGATCACGTAGAGCGTGGCCGGTAGCCCCAGGCGCGCAAGAACGGGCAGAGCGTCCGACAGGAAATCCCGCGTCCCGTCATCGAAGGTCAGAGCGATCCGCGGGTCAGTGTCCGCTCGGGCTCCGATGTCTTCCAACGCCTCGCCCAGGGCCGAGACCCTGCCTGACTCCGCCAGCTGGCTCATCTGCGCGGCGAACGCCCGCGGAGCCACGGCGAAAGGATCGAGGGGATCGTCCGTGATGCGATGATAGGTGAGGATCCGCAGTCCCGGAGTCAGGCGACCCCGCCAGCCGACCCCGGCGAGGCGGCTGCCATGAGCCAACGCCCTCCTCGACCAGCGTTTGATCCAGCGCTTGACCGCCGAGGACTGGACGCTCAAGGTCCCCATCCGAATCGATTCATGATCGCCCGGACGAGAAAGAGCGGGTTCCCGATGATGTACCGTCTCCACTTGTGCGGCTGAATCATCATGATGTAGACCCACTCGATTCCCGCCCAGCGTATCCAGCGGGGCGCGCGGCGAAGACGACCGGCGAGGTAATCGAAGTATCCACCGACTCCGATACAGACGTCGCTGCGCAGGGTTGCGGCATTGTGCTGAATCCAGATCTCCTGGAGCGGGTTCCCCATCGCCACCAGGAGCACGCCGGCGCAGGATCGGCTGATCGCCTCGACGACGCGGGCCCTCGCCGATTCGGCAAAATGACCGTGATGGACGCCGCTGATCCTCAACCCTGGAAACATCCGACGAAGCTCGTCGGCGGCTTTCTCCGGAACCCCGGGACTGCCTCCGAGCAGGAACACGCCCACGCCCCGCTGCATGGCCCGCTCGCAGAGCTGCGGCACCAGGTCGGTGCCGACCAGATTGTCGGGGAACGGCTTGCCGGCCATCCGGCTCGCCAGCCCCACGCCGCTGCCGTCGTTCAAGAGGAGATCGGCCTCGTTGAGGATCTGCCGGAAGGATGGGTCCACCCAGGCCAGGTTCAGCGTATGGGCATTGACGATGTAGACCTTCCACGCCTTTCCTCGACCCAGCGCCGACACGAGAGCACCGAGGGCCTCCTCTCTGGTCAGGCGATCGAACCGGACGCCCAGGAGGGTCACCGCATCGCCCGGGGCCGGTCGCTGCCCCTCTCGGATGAGAGCCTGCGAGTCGAGCGTCACAGCTCATGCTCCTCGGGCAGAAGACCGACGAAGCGCTCCGGCAGCACCGCTCTCAGCTCGCTCAGACGCACCACCTGGAGCATCACCAGCAGCGCGATGTACACGGCCGCGCTGCCGGCGATTCTCACCGGCAGCGGGCTCAAGGGCGTCAGCCGGAGCCAGGCGAGAATCCCGGAGGCCGCCAGAGCCGGACGCAGAATCTCCGCCCGGCGCAGGACCGGCACGATCTCGTGCCGCAGGAAATAGCATTGATAGGTCAGGAAGAACCACATGGACAGCAGTGTGGCCCATGCGCACCCCATCATTCCGAAGCGCGGAATGAGAACGAGATTGAGGATCACGTTGGTCACGAGGCTCATCACGTTCACCTTCAGGTCGATGACCTGTCGGTTCGACGCGAACAAGCCAGAGGCCAGAACGCGCACGATCCCGTAAGGGACCAGAGTCCAGATGACCACTTTCAGCACCGCCGCCGCCGGATAGAAATCCTCCCCGAAGAGCAGGCGCACCAGGGGCTCGGCGAGCCCCTGAATGCCGACGGCCATGGGCAGCAGAACGACCAGGATGTAACGGATCGAGAGACTGTTGGCTCTCTGGAACGACTCCGGCGAATGGCTGAACAGCTTGGAGAACACGGGATAGATGGAGGTGTTGAAGCTCTTGGGGACCACCTGCGCGATCGAGAACAGGCGGTAGCCGGTGGTGTAATAGCCGACCGCCGCCAGGGTGGCCATCTTCGAAAGCATGAAGACGTCCGCCCGGAGGTAGAGGGCTGCGACGACGAAGATCGTCCCGAAAATGGGTATGTTTCTGAGAAGATCCATCGCGACGCGGCCGTCGTAGCTCCAGGAAAGAGGCGCGATCTGCCGGTGAAAGAGAATCAGGTTGAGCGCGAGGGTCAGGAAACGAAACAGAGCGAACGAGGCGATGAGAGGCACCACGCCCATGCCACGGTGCAGCATCCACAGACCCACGGCGACCTTCCCCACGTTCTCCACCAGCGCGAGAAGGACGATGTACTGAACCTTCTCGAAGGCGATGAAAACCGCCTCGCTGTAAAGGATAACGATGGAAGGCAGGAGCGCAAGGGCGACCAGCCATCCACCCGACTCGACCTCCGGTCCGTATCCCGCCAGGGCAATCGCGACGACCAGTCCCGCGGCAACGACCAGGGACACCAGCAACCCCAGCGAGCTGGAAGAGGCGAGGTAGCGCGTGGCGGTCGCCCGGTCGCGGGAAACCTCCCGAGTGATGAGGGAATTGAGCCCTAAGGAGGTGAACGAGGTCGCCACGAAGAAAAACGTCACGAGGAGGTTGTAGGCCCCCGTCCCTTCCGCTCCCAGCCTCCGTGTCATGGTTCCCACGAGCAGGAGCGACAGAAGCGGATTCGCCACCTCGAAGGTCACGAGGAGGATTGTGTTTCTCAGGGCCCTGCGGGCGGTGGAGCTCAACGCGCCACCTCCTGTCGGCTTCCCACCGCCGGCGAGACCCGCGCCAGCCACCAGGCTGAGGCTTCCCCCAGCGTCATGACGCGCACGTCCCGGGCAGAGAGCCACTCCAGGAACTCGTAGAACGCCTCTGTGCTCCCTTTCTTCGCACCCAGGACCGACGGGTGGGACCCGATGGCCACCCAGCAGCCGCGTTTCTCAGCGGACTGCACCTCCCTCTTCCAGCATTCCGTAACCCGCCGGGGGCTGGCGCGATGGCGCACGTAGTCCCAGTCGTCAACGGCGACCGGCACGCGCACGAGATCCGCCCGCATTCCATTGGGCACCTGATAGGGGTAGGGAGAGGCATCCGCCTCCGCGTTCCAGAGATACCCTCGCTGCGCCAGCAGGTCGAGCAGGGGTCCGCTCCACCGGGAGCGGGGCGAGCGGAATCCACGAAGCCGTGCTCCGGAGATTCTGCCGACACGCTCTTCGGCTCCCTTCACTTCCTCTTCGAGGGATGCGGGCTCCAGATCGACCACCACTCTATGGCTCGCTCCATGGCTCGCCAGCTCGTGGCCTTCTTCACCGATGCGCTTCACCAGATCCTGGATCTGCTCCGCGAAGGTCCCCACCAGGTTGTAGGTCGCATGGAAGCCGAATCGGGCCTCCGCCCGAAGACAGGATTCCGTTCCCAGCCGGACGCTCTCCAGCCCCCGCGGATCGTCGGGCAAAGGATCCTCGACGTCGTGAAGCAGAATGACGACGGCTCGGGCTCCATCGGGGACGGGGGAATGACCCGCCGGCATCCCCGGCGGGTCGTCCATCATCGACCGGAGGAGCCGCCCAAGCTCTTCCGTGCCCAGGTGATCCAGGGGGAAGCCCGAGGTCCAGATTCTCGAGCGATTCCGGGTACGGCAGAGGAGAGCCGGCCCACCGCGCTGCCACCTGGCGATGACTTCGTCCTCCGGCTCCGGACGCAGCGCCGCCAGGAACGGGAACGACACGCGCCGTCGCCATCCTTGCAGGCGCGAGCGCCGCGGTCGCCGCGACACGGCGAAGGAGAAACCGTTTCGAGCCAGCCGGACCCGACGGAAGAATCGGGCCCCACGCGAGCCTCCTGCAGGCGAATCGAGGATTCGCAGGAGGCAACCCTCTCCGGTCTGGATGACCGACTGCACGTGGCCGAAGGTCTCTTCCGTGGGACGAGCCATCACCACGAAGCGATGTTCCCTCAGGATCGTATCGAGCCAGGGGGCCTTCTCACCGGTCACCTCCACGGAGACACCGGCCGCACAAAGAGCCGCATGCGTGGCGCTTTCCGCCTCGTCGAGCAGTGGCACCACGCCATCGGCCTGCCAGCCCGACGCCCTGTGTCGCGCAACGAGGAGGGCCCTGCTCATGAAGCGCGTTTCGCGAGAAAGGTACCGAGGAGGGGCCGCAGGGCTCCGGCGATCGCCTCTCCCGCCAGCCGATTGCCTTCCACGGTCAGGTGACCATCGAGACTCATATAAAGGTACGGACCTTCCACGTGAGCACGGAAGACGGGCAGGAGGTCCAGGACTGGCAAGTCGTTCGCCCGTGCCAGGGCGGCCCAGCGTTTCGAGGGACGATCGAGGTCGAAGCGCGAGGGGTCGTCTCCCTGGCGCCGCACCATCGTTTCGAACCGGGCCCGGTAGACCTGGTATTCCGTCGGGACGAGCACCAGGAGGAGCGGGATCCCGCGGGCCCCCGCCTCTTCACGCATCTGCCGGAGAAGGTCGCCGCTGACGCGGTACCCTTCCTCCACGTAGCCGGGCTCATCCGGAGAAGCCAGGTCCTTGTCTCCGTGCAGCGGATCGGTCTCGGGCTTGCCGAACCACGGACGGATCCGGTTCCAGGCGTTCCAGAGGAACACATAGGACATGGAGTTCTGTTGCAGCCACGACCGAATCGGATACGGGAGAATCCCGGGGTGATGCTGGCGTTCCAGGAGAAGACCGTTCGTCACGGTCGCCTGACGGGGATGGAGATTATCGTCCAGGTCGTTGCCCACGTAGACGCACAAGACGGCCGCATCGGGCATCAGACCGGGTGCGATTCTCCGGAAGAGTCGCAGCTCGTGCCAGGTGCCGTAGTTGGGTGTCCCGGCGTTGACGATCTCCAGGGTCCTGTCGGGAAAATCCGAACGGAGCGAAGCCTCCGCGACGGAAAGGAACGTGGCCGACTCCTCCATGTTGAATGCGGAGACGAAGGAGTCGCCCATTCCCAGCACGCGGAGCATCCCCGGCGGCTTGGGCCCGTGCTCGGGGCCGCGCAATCCCATGGCATCGACACGCACGTGCGTCGTGTATTCCGGATTGGCGAGCGTTCCCTGGAAGCCGGGATTCAGAGCGAAGACCAGATCGGGATCGTTCCGAAAAAGACCCGCCGGGAAGCGATAGAGCTTCTGCGGCAGAAAGATGCGCAAGGCAATCTCGAAGCCACCCAGCGTCACGGCAACCGATGCGAGCGCGAGGAGCAGGTTGGCTCCTCGCGCGCGGATCCGCGGACTCACGCCCCTTCCCTGGCTTGCACCGGAGGCAGGGCTCTCGGAAGCGCCACCGCCAGGGCGGCCGTGAACCAGAACAGATACGCCTGCTGGCGGCTGTTGAAGATGTCCCAGAGTTGCTCCCAGTAGATGGCCACGAGACCGGCCACCAGGGAGACCTGAAGCGCCCTGAACTCAGGCGCGATCGACCTGATCCCCCGATAGGCCTCTCTCAGGACCATGAGGTAAAGCAGCAGGAGCGCGACGAAGCCGACAGCCCCCGTCTCCGCCAGGATGAGCAGGTATCGTGTGTGTACTGTGTAAAGCCAGCCCGACCAGTCGGGAGGAAGGTAGTCCCGTTTGACGCTGTCGTAGGTCCCGAGACCCACGCCCACGAGTGGATGAGCATCGTACATGTTCCACGCGACACGCGTCAGATTCGTGCGTTCCTCCAGGGCGGCCTCATGGTTGGCGTTCGCCCGCAGAACGAAGACAGGAAGACAGACGAGGAATGCAAGAGCCAGGCTCACGACGACCGGCAGAAGTCTTGGAAGCGCCCCGGGAGCGTGCCGGGGCAGGAGAGCGACCATGACCACGAGTGCCAGCGCGAAGCCCGACATGGGCGCGCGTTTGGCGGACAGCACCAGGCATCCGAGGCCCATCATCATGCCGACGAGCGGCATCAGCCGAATCGGCAGCCTTTCCCGTGAAAGGTAGAGGCCGGTCAGCGCGAGCGTCATGAGCGAAAAATAAAGGGCCGCGGTGGCGGGCGCATTGGCAAAAGTTCCACGCTGGCTCCCGATGCGTCCGGCCTCCAGGTCGGTGGCCCCCGTGTACTGTGTGTTCCCCACAATGTCGAAGGAAAGCCCGATGGCGTTCTGGATCACGTAGATCACGCACTGGATGGCGAACCCGAGGAAAAGGCCTCGGAGAAAGATAATGGCGTGCTCCCTGTCCTTCATGGCGTTCACCAGCACCAGGAAGATGAAGAGCATCTCGACTTCCTGGAGGAGCGATATGAGCGTGAGCGTTCGATCGGTCGTGTTCACCAGAGAGAGCATCCACGCCATGATCAGGATGAGCACCGAAACGCTCACGCCCGGCACGAGCGTCAGCGTCGATCGGGTCATGGTGCCGGTGGCGGCGCCGACGATCGCCAGGATGCCGATCACCAGGATCGTCCCGGTGACGGCGAGGATCGCCCTATCGCGCTGGACCAGGATGAACTCGACGAAATACGGCATGGTGAACCCGGCGGCGTAGAGGAAGAAGTTGTACTTTTTCGGAAGCGCAAGGAAGACGGCGCCCGCCAGGCTCACGACGATCACGGCGCCGACGTATTTCGGGGATCGCAGATTGAGGGCGGCGCCGGCGCCGGCGACGAGCAGCACGAACGCCACCGCAACCGTCATGACGACATGGACCTGTCGCAGCCGTCTCGCGAGACCGCGGCTCCCGGTCATCAGGTTCTCGCGGACCGTCGACATCGTCACCAGCAGATCCCTTCGGGGCGCACCTTCCCGCCCGCCACCAGCCTCCCAAACAGATCGATGAGGACCTGCCCCTCCCGGAGCAGGCCCGGAACGCGATCGACCTCCGGGTCGTCCGTGCCGACCACGACCACCTCGGCATCCCTCAGCGCGTCCGGAAGCGACTCCACCAGGAGCGACCCGACGTGCGGCAGCTCCTGCTGGATGTACTCCTTGTTCGTCCCCACCAAAGCCGAGAGATGCACGTTGCGGTCGTAGATCTTCACGGGCACACCCTTGCCGAGCAGGCCCTCCACCAGGAGCACCATCGCGCTCTCCCGCAGATCGTCGGTGCCGGCCTTGAAGCTGAGGCCCAGCACCGTGGTTCGGGGGCGGCCGTACGACAGGATCTTCGCCATCGCGGCCTTGAGATGCGTCTCGTTGCTCGCCAGGATCGATTCGAGCAACGGCACCGGCACGTCCCTGCGCCTGCCCTCATAGACGAGCGCCCGCAGATCCTTCGGAAGACACGACCCGCCGAAGGCCATGCCGGGGCGGAGATACGCGGGAGAGATGTTCAGCCGTCGGTCCTCGCAGAGCAGCCGCATGACCTCCAGGCTGTCCACGCCCAGCGTGCGCGCCAGGCGACCGATCTCGTTCGCGAAGGTCACCTTGAGAGCGTGGAAGGCGTTGTTGACGTATTTCACCAGCTCCGCCGTCTCCAGCGAGGTGGCGTGGAACGGTCGGTTCTTCCCGGCATACAGCCGCCGCATCAGGTCGGCCGAGCGGGCATCGGAAACGCCGCACAGATCGAAGGGGGCGGAATCGTAGTCCTTGATGGAGGTCTCCTCGCGCAGGAACTCGGGATTCATCGCGACCCCTAGATCCTTCCCGACCTTGCGTCCGCTCCGTTCCTCGAGAAGCGGGATCACCTTGCCCCGCATGGTACCGGGCGGCACGGTGCTCCGCACATTGACGATCTGGAATCCGGCGAGGCCCTTCAGGGCGTCCCCGAGCTGAGTGAGCGCGCGCAGGAGATGGGACAGATCGGACGAGCCGTTGCGCGCCGAGGGCGTGCCGACCGCCACCAGGAAGGCATCCGCCCCTCTCGCCTCCTCATCCAGGGCCGTCGCCGCGCGCAGCCGGCCCGCTGCCTGCGCCTCCCGGATGATCTCCTCCAGACCGGGCTCCAGGACCGGGCTCTTTCCGGACTGGACAAGCCTGACCTTCGCCTCGCTGATGTCGATGCCGGTCACCTCGAACCCGTCCCGCGCCAGACATCCGGCGCAGACCGAGCCGACGTACCCCAGGCCGAGCACGACCACCCTCATGCGCTTCTCGCCCGGACAGGGACCTGGCAGAGCCGCCTCAGCTCTCCGACCTGCGTGGCCACGACAGCCGCCCTGGTGCGCCTCAGCTCCGCCATGTCGCGACGGTAGGCTTCCGGTTGATCCTGGACGCGCCGGACGGCGGCCGCGATCGCCTCCGGAGAGTTGTCCACGTGCACTGTGCCACGGGAGAACACCTCCCGGAGCAGCAGCCAGTCGGAGGTGATCAGCGGCTTGCCGAGCGACACCGCTTCGTACCCGCCGCGCTGCATGGTGTGATCCTCCCGCGTAAGAACCAGGATCGCGTCCGCGCCGCGCAGGAGCGCCAGGTAGTCGGCGTCCGGGAGGAACCCGGTGAGATGGACGTTCGACGGGACCCGGTCGCGGAACCCCCGGGGCGCGTAAGACGGATCCCCGGTGAAGGAGAACTGGACCTCCGGGAGCCGGCGCGCCGCGTCGATCACCGCCTCCACTGGCTCGTCCACCGAATAGGTGCAGACGAAGACGACGTGGAACCCGCCGCGCCGGACCCTTCGTCCGTCGGGATCCAGATTCAAGGCAAGGTCCTGCACCAGCTTCACACGGGCCCCCCACGATCGCACGATGGTCGCCATGTGCTCGTTCGTGACGATGCTGGCCAGCGCCCTCCTGGCGAGAAATCGCTGCAGCGGCAAGGACCAGCTCCAGCGCGCGTGCTGGAAGGCTCCCGAATGCGCATCGACGATGAATCGATAGCGCAGCAGCGGCGAGAAGAGCCAGACGATCAGCGGGGCCACGACCGGAGGATTGGCGACCAGGACCCCATCGGGCCGCTCGCGAAGGAGGATCCAGACGGTTTTCAGAGCCTGAAGAACATACTTGAAGGGCGCCAGGGCCGGCGTCTTGAACTTCAGGTAGTGAATCAGGTACGAGGGGGCCCCCAGCTGCTCTCCCAGGGCATCGCTTCTTCGGCAGTACGGATACCAGGTGATGAACACCCAGCGGCCGATGGACGCTCTTTCGTCGGCGGCCGCGCGGTCCCCTGTGCTGCAAGCCTGAAGAGCGCTCATGTCGCCAGAGCGGCGTCGGGTGACGCGTGGGTCTGCTCGCCCGTGACCGGCCAGCCCGCCGCCTCGAGATAGAGATCCTCCAGCCTGCGCTCGACGATCGCCATGCTGTAGTCGCGCAGGACGATCTGTCGGTTCCTTTTCCCCTGGGCGCGGACCAGGGCGGGCGAAGAAAGCAGCCGGTCCAGGGCGCTCGAGAGAGCAGCTCGGTCCCCGGGAGGAACGAGCAATCCCCCCTCCCCGTACCCGAGCATCTCGGGAATCGCACCCACGTCGCTCGCCACGACTCCCATGCCGGCGGCCATCGCCTCCAGGAGGATGTTCGGCATGTTCTCGAAATACGAGGGCAGAACGAGGATGGCGCTGGTCTTGAGGAGCTCCCACTTCCTGAGGGCGTCCACGCGCCCCAGGCAGACCAGCCGCTCCTGGCCGGAAGGATCCGTCAGCGCTGGCCGCAACCGGGCGTGGGTTGCGTCCACATCGCGCAGCCCCGCGAGGATCCACCGACTCTGGGGGTGTCGTCGCGCGAGATCCGGGAGCACCACCAGGAGGTCGTCGAGCCCCTTCTCGCGGTTCAGTTCATCGCGGCCGGTCCCCAGAAAGAAGACGTGACTGGGCCGGATTTCCCCGCCGCTGCACAAGGCCGCCACCTCGTCCCCATCCAGCCCATTGGGAACCACCCGTATCCTGGACCTCGGTGCGATCGAGGCGACCCGCTCGGCCCACGAATGAGAGAGGACCGCCACCAGCCTTGAGCGCACGAGGGCCGAGCGGATCCAGACCCGCAGCGGGAAGATGCTCTCTCTATAGAAGATCTCGAAGCGACCGCTGTGAATCTGCAGGATCACAGGGACACCCGACAGACGAGCCACCAAGGTATACAGGGCGTTCTGGTGGAAGTTGATGCCGCTGCTGGTTTTCACATGGACGACGTCGAGCGGCTCGGTGGTGAGCTCTCTCCTGAATCGACGGATCATCCCGAGCTGATAACTCAGCCGGGACAGCAGGGGTCGGGTTGAATCCTGGGCGCGGTAGGTATTGAAGAGCCGCATGGACGTCCGGCGGGCCAGGTCGCTCTGCAGCAGGAGAGCCACGCCCTTCTCCACGCCCCCGCTGTGGGGTGGAGTGGGAAACGGCCCGGCCAGGAGGACCTTGGGCAGACAATCGAGACCGCTCGTCGCCGCAGGCCACTCCTCTCCCTTCCACCAGAAGGAACGGGCCGCGCGACGGGGGGACGCGAAACCCAGGAGAAGGCAAACGCCCTGCACCAGCCATTCGAAGCAGTAGAAGATGACGCGCGAAAGGCTGCGGGTGCGCGCCACGAAAACGGCGAAGACCGCCGTCGACAGACCGAGCCAGGCCATCATCGGCCACCCGATCCCCCGACGTGCCGCCCACAGACAAAGGATCCCCAGGGTCAGGTGTGCCAGCGTGAACAGGACGCGATCCGTCCCTCGGAAGGCCGCCCGCACCTCTCCGCGGGAAAGAAAGATCCTGGCGGCCTGTCCCCGACCGAGATAGAAGCCGTGCCGGAGCGAGCGCAGCAGCCGTCGAAAGCTCTCCCTGGGCACCGTCATGTGCCGGATCATCGGGACAGGGATCACCTCGATGCGATATCCCGCGGCCGTGATCCGCTGAGCCAGATCCTCTTCTTCCTTGGCTCTCAGGAACGGATCGAACGATCCCGCCTCATCGAGGGCGCGGCGACGGTAGAGCGCGCAGCCTCCATAGGTGGGGAGCAAGCCGGCTCTGAGGGCGCCGTGGTCTCCGTAGTACTCCGCGCTCGCGGGAAGGAGCGCCTGACCCGTACGGTAGAAATCGCGCCTGCGCCCCGCGACGACACCCAGCAACGGGTCGGCTTCCATCGCCTGGAGAGCCGCGGGAAGGAACTCGCTCTCCAGCTCGCAGTCGCCGTCCAGGAAGAGGATGTAGCGCGACTCGGTCCGGGAGGCTCCGAGCCGGCGCATGGCCGACGGACAGATTCGGGCGGCCTTCCGAACGGTGATGACGCGGCAACCCGATGCGGTCCCGACACGCGCCGTCGAGTCCGATGAGGCGGAATCGACCAGAAGGATGTCCCCTCCGCCCAGGGCGTCCAGCGCCCGACGGACGGCGGTCAGACAGATCCTCAGCGTGGCCGCTTCGTTTCGGGCGACAACGACCGCACTGACGAGGCCCTGAGGGCGGGTGGGTTCCAACGGGACCTCTTCGCGCCGGTTCTAGAAGATGGTGTAGATGAACGGCGCCAGGGCGGAGCCCTGCGTCAGAACGATCAGAATTCCCAGGAGGATGCAAAGGATGATGATGGGGGCGAGCCACCACTTCTTTCGCACCTTGAGGAAACCCCAGAATTCGCTGGCGAACTGAACCTTATCGGCGATCGAGCTCTTGAGACTCATCGTTCTCTCGTCCCTTTCCTGTTCCGGTCAATCGAGCTGAAATTCTTCACGCCAGTCCTTCATCTCATTGAAAGCGGGCTGGTCCCTCTTGTCCAGGAGGTACGGCCCCACGACCAGGTAATCCATCTGCGTTCTCATGAAGCACCTGTAGGCATCGTCCGGGGAGCAAACGATTGGCTCGCCGCGCACGTTGAACGAGGTGTTGATGATGACCGGAACGCCGGTGCGCCTCTCGAACTCCTGGATCAGATCGTAATAAAGCGGATTCTGCCTGCGATTGATGCTCTGGATTCGTGCCGAGTGATCCACGTGGGTCACGGAGGGGATGACGCGCTTCCCTTCGCGGACCGGCGCCACCAG
>CAYLND010000015.1:0-40520 GCA_964384905.1 uncultured Acidobacteriota bacterium | reverse complement strand
CGCAGACCGCCCGGATCGCTCTGTACGTCGGCTACCGGGTCGCCTCGACCGACGCCATGCCGCAGTGGAACCCCGGGGACGAGTTCGCCGCGGCCCGCGCCTCTGCGCTGGACGCCGCGGCGCAATCCGGGCGCTGACGCGCGTCGGCCGGCGAGGCCGGTGGCGAGGGCGCGGACGTCACGTGCGTCCGGGCGCCGGCGAACCCACAGCTGCGCTCCACGAGGCGATGTCGCTCGTGATCGTAGACACCGGCGCAGTAGGCTCCCTGCCACACGCCCCCGTCGCGGCGCGTCACGTCGATCAGGAACAGATCACCCGAGCCGCACTCCGGGCAGCGCGGACTCGGCGCTGCCCGCGTCCGCGCGCCGGGCGCCATCGAAGCGTCCATCGTCGCGTCTCCTGATACGATCGCATCCGATCTACGTCGCTTCGAGGGCGGCGTCAAGACGGAGTTTGGCCGCCTGCGGCGCGTCTTTGCGGGGGACCCGCCGGGACGGTGCCGCTCCTTCGGGCGTCGAAGGGACCAACGCCCGGATTGCCCGACGGAGAGGCCCGGCGGCCCACCCCCACCGGCATTGACCTTCCAACCGCGCTCGGTCGGGCGAGAGGAGGGGCGTCGCGGCGGGCCGGCGACGCCGCCGGCCCGCCCGCACCTGGCAGGTTCAGCAGGCCGTCTGCTGGCACTCGCCCGCAGCGAACCGGCAATTGAATCCCTTGACCTTGGAGCAGTGCCCTAGCCTGTTGCACCCCGTGTTCCCGCAGGTCGTCGCCGCGTGCGCCTCGCCGGCCGCCAGACCGGACAGGGCCGAGGCGTAGGGGGAGCGCGCCACGGTGGGGGTCGATGCAGCCAGGACCGCGACGAGTCCGACGGCAGCCACGATCGCGGCGAATCGGAAAGCCAGCTTGACGGGACGGCGCATCGCTCGAACCTCCTGCGCCCTGACCGACGGGCGCCCATGAGACTGGGGAGAATGAACGGACTCGCCTCCTTTATCACGAGGGACGGATCGATTCAACCCGAACGTGTCGCGCTCCCGCGGCACGCGGCCGCCCCCTCAACGGATCCGGCCGAGCCTCAGCACGATCCCGGTCTCGTTCCGCGTTGGAGAGCGGAAGCCGAACTGACGATCGGCGTAGAAACCGATCTGCACGGTCTCGCTGAGCCAGAAGGACAGATCGAGCCCTCCCGTGACCAGACCGTCCAGCCCAACGTCCGGCTCCCGCCGGCGATGCTCGAGACCGAGCGCGAACAGAGGCGCGAGCCGGGCGGGTCCCGCCTTCAGGAGAGTCTTGCGAAAGTCGAACCCGGCCCGCACGACCGTCTGAGAGTCGCCGGACTCGATGGAGCCCCAGAGACCGCCGCCCATGTCGGCCTCCGCCTCGTCGAAGATCTCGCGCGCCAGGGCGAACCCGAACAGCCGGGAACCATCGCCGTCGATCGAGCGCGTCACGCTGCCGCTCCAGAAGCTCACGGTCTCCGCGGGACCCCAGATGCGACGGGTCCCGCGCTCGCTCGGGGGGGTCGCGGCGGTCGCCGCGGTCGCCGCCAGGAGAAGACACAGGCTCGCCGTGCCGGTCCTGAGCGCGCACCGGGGTGGCATGACTCCAACGCGTCAGGAACGCGCCGGCGATGAACGAGTGGTGGACGGCAAGGGGATCGAACCCTCGACCTCCGCGTTGCGAACGCGGCGCTCTCCCAGCTGAGCTAGCCGCCCACGTCCCCGGGCGCGACGGTGGGATGAAGCCAGGATGGTGGGCCGTGCTGGATTTGAACCAGCGACTTCTACCGTGTGAGGATAGCACTCTCCCGCTGAGTTAACGGCCCGAACAAGCCGGGGATTATAGCATCTCAAATGCGGTAGGCCTCCAGCACCTGATCGGCGACCGGCGGGACCAGCAGCACTTCCTCGCGCCCGTCGCGCCGCGCGGCGACCTCCACGAGCGGCTCGCCGCGCCGGTCGGAGTAGCGCGCGGTGATCGAGGCGATGAGCATCTTGAGGTTCTCGTCCGGCTCGCCCTCGACCACGGTGATCGGACTGCCGCATTTGAGGGCCTCGAAGCGCCAGCCGGGCAGCTCGAACCGTTGCAGGAACTGATTCTCGCTCTCGTCGCGCGCCACGATGATCTTGACGCCGGGCGCCAGCCGGAAATGCCGCCCGACCTTCAACAGGATCATCTCCTCGCGGCGGATCCGATCGGGCTCCGTGTGCAGGCGCTTGTCGTGAAAGCGGCGCGCGAAGTTCTCGTCGGCCAGGTAGCAGCAGCCGCCCGCGGGCTGCGGATAATCCCCGATGCCCCACGTCTTGCTCCAGCTCATCTGCTCCCGTCGCGAGCGACCGGAGATCCCGAGCAGCCGGTCCCGGTTCACCCAGCCGAGGCGCTCCGGTATCGTCGGCGGCAGATGAGCCGCCGACAGCGGCCGCAGCAGGTAGCCCTCGATGCCGCACTCCTTCTCGATCAGACGGAGAGCCTGCATGTGCTGCGACATCGGCCGCTGCCCCAGCACTTCCCCCGTGAACACGAAATGCCCGCCGTTCGCGCGCATATACTCCGCCGCGCCGTGGATCATGAAGATCCGGCAATCGATGCACGGGTTGGCGCGCTTGCCGTAGCCGTGCTTCGGGTTGAGAACCATCCTCATGTACGCCTCGCCCGCGTCCAGGACCTCGATCGGGATCCCGAGATCCGCGCCGGCGCGCAGCCCTTCGTTGCGCATCCGCTTCGGATCCTCGTCGGGGCGCCCCATCGCGCGCCGATGGTCGTTCATGCAGAAGCCCGTGGAGTAGTGCAGCCCGATCACGTCGAGACCCTGCTCGAGGAGGACCTTCGCCGCCAGGGTGCTGTCGAGCCCACCCGAGAGCAGACCGATCGCGCGGATCCCGTTCTTCGGTCCGGAGGGTCGAACGCTCATCGGGTCGTCTCCCTGCCGCGATTCTTCTTCACGAAGAGGTGATACTCGCGCCCGTTCTGCGCGTGCCCCAGGTACTCGTGGCCGGTCGAACGGCACCACGCCGGCATGTCGATCAGGATCACCCGGTCGTCCGACAGGACCTTCAGGATTCCCCCGGCCGCCATCCGCTTGATCCTTTCGGCGGTCCTGATGATCGGCACGGGGCAATAGAGCCCCACGGCATCGATCACCTCGTCGGCGCGAATCGGCACGTTCATCGGCTCCTCGGTCGCGGGCTGCCTGCCTCCCGCCTGGAGGCGCGCGTGTCGCAGCGGAGAAATCTTAGCAGAGCGCTCGCCCACCGGGCAACGCTCCGCTAACGGCTCCCGAGAAGCTGGACCGATCCCTCGACGGCCGCCTGATAGGCGAACACGCTGGGGCGCTCGGCCACGGCGTCCAGCCCCAGCAGATCGTCCTGGAAGTCCGCCTTCAGCTCGACCGACAGATCGCCGCCGTCCGGCACGAGGAGACGGAACGTTCCGATCGGATCGCGACGGGGGACGAGCTCCAGGAAGGTGTAGCGGTGGCGCAGCGTGTCTCCCCGGCCGGGTACGCGGAATCCCGAGCGCGAGGTGAACACGTAGCCGATACGGTCGGTGGCCATGGGCGCCCTGAGTCCGGTCGTGACGATCCGCTCCTGCGGCCCGGTTCCCGTCTCGACCCGTGCCTCGAAAACGACGCGATCGGTGGGGAACGGGAGCCCGACGCGATCCGTCGTGCCGTCGGAGTCGAGAGCCCGAAGGTCGGGAGCCCGCAGCCGCACACCGCGCAGGTTGTCGAGAGAACGGATCATGGCGGTCGCGCGACGACCCTGGAGATCGACCCGCTGCCGCACCTGCACGAGCTGGCGGTGCCGGTAGTCGTACGAGGCGAGAGCGGTGTTGGTCGCGGTCAGCGCCAGCGCCAGCGCCGCCGCGGCGAGCCCGACGCGACGACCGGACAGCCACCACCAGAACCGGCTGTGCAGGCAGTCCTGAAAGGAGGCGACGTGCGCCACGAAGAGAACGAACGGCAGCGTCACGACCAGGACGACGCCGAACAGGACAGGCGTCGGGGGACTCACGCCGCCGAGGTCGGTGAAGGCGCGATAGTCCTCGAGCGTGAAGAGGAGGGTGAGGGGCATTGCGGCGCCCAGGGCCAGGGCCAGCCTCCTTCCGGTGGTCTCGACGAGCAGGGAGGCCAGGAACATCGCGATGGGCCACGCCATGAAGACGGCGATCTCGGACCATCCGGTCCACAGCCCCGCGACGACGCACAGTACCGGCAGGATGAGCGCCGCCGCCAGGTAGGGACCCGGCTCGACCGTCGGCTTGATGCGTCGGAACAGGTTCAGCCCCAGCCAGCCGGTGACCAGGGCCCATGCGCCTGCCTGGGCGACATGGAGCCCCTGATGGGCCATCCAGGGATAACGGACGCGGTGCAGGCTCTCCATCAGCGCTTCCGAGACGAACAGACCCGAGACCCCCAGAGCGGTCGCAGCCGCCGCGACGATCAGGACCCGGATCGTCTCGGCGACCGCGCGCGGGCGGGCGACGGCGCGCAGTCGCCACAGCACCACGAGGCAGAATCCCAGGAGCGTCGCGCACGAGACCAGTGTCAGGATGGTCGAGGGCAACAGGACGCCGCGCCCGAACAGCGTCAAGGGCAGGTAATGAGGGTCGTCATCCGGGACCACGGGCCTCTCTTCCAGATCGATGAGGATGCGATCCACCACGCGCACGGCGCGCTCGAGCGCCCGCTCGCGGACGCCGCCCACGGCGTCCTCGGCGGTGTGATAGGTCCAGGCGGGAAAGGTCCCGCTGAGCAGGAACGCGGGGATGTTCCGGTCGAGGAACGGTTCGTGGTCGGAAGAGTACGGCAGAGCGAGGAATCGGGGCGCGATGCTCCAGAGTGGCCGCGCCGCCACGCCCTGCACGCCGGTCTCCCGGGCGGCGCGCAGAAGCAGCTCCTGCGCCCAGAACGCCGGGGGCCTCGGGACCGGCGCGACGAGCAGCTCACCGCGTCCGACGAGCTCGAGCGCGATGACCGCCCGCACCGGCGCCAGGTCATTCCCCTCGACGAAGGCGCGCGACCCGAGCAGACCCTCCTCTTCCGCGCAGAACGAAATGAACTCGTACGTCAGCCGGTGGGGACGCGCGGCCGCGCGGCGCGCCACATCGAGCAGGACCGCGACACCGGAGGCGTCGTCGTTGGCGCCGGGCACGCCGGCGCTCCGCGTATCGTGATGGGCGGCCACGATCACCGTCGCGGGCGAGGAGCCGCTCAGACGACCGATGACGTTCCGCGACTGGAGCGAGCGCTCCCCTTCGTCGTACGGCGCCACCGCGATCTCCTGAACGGTCACGGAGAGGCCGGCCGCTTCCATCTGGTCACGCACGTACTCGGCGGCGCGCCGGTCCGCCTCGGTGCCGCTCTTGCGGGGGCCGATGCTCCCGGAGAGCATGAGGACGTGACGAAAGACGCCGCCCGCGCCGGCATCAGGAGAGGGTTCTGCGCGCGCGGGCGACGCAAGCGCGAGAGCGACCAGCACGGCGATCGGGCCGGATCCGCGACCTGGCGTGGCGTGTCTCAAGATCCGCGGGGGTCTCCCGACGCTCGTTTCTTGACTCACGGGCGGGCGTAGATTAGCATAACGATTCGCCCGCGGAGATCGGCCGCGCTGTCCCGATCACCCGATGCCAGCGACGCGATGTCTCCCGCAGACGGCCGCGCTCATCGCGGCCGTCGTCGTTCCGCGCGCTCCGCTCGCGCCCCCACCGACTGACGCAGCCCGTCGTCGCCGTTCCCGCCCGTCGCGGTGACTCGATGACGGCCATCCTCCTGCTGATCCTCGAGGGTCTGGTTCTGATTCTCCTGGGCGGCGATCTGGCGCACGGGTTTCTCCTGCTGTCCATCCCCGCGCGCTGGATCCTGGTCGTCTGCGCCGCGACGGGCGGTGCCGTCGCGCTCCGCTCCGGGCAGAAATCCGGCGCGGCTCTGCGACCGGCCCTTTGGGTCCTCGCCACCGCATCCCTGCTGGTCGGTGTGCTCGGCGCGGTGGAAGAGCGCGGAGCGCTTCTGATCGAAACGCACTGGGACGCCGGCGCGCGCGATCGTCTCGAGTCGCGCGCCCGCGTCATCGAGGAGGATTTCCGTCTGTTCCTGGCGGAGCTGTCCCGACCGCTCGCGACCGCCGGGGGCGACCTGACCGATCGACGCAAGTCGTTCCAGGCGCTGCGCCAGGCCCAGAAGACCAGCCGCCTGCCGGCGGAACGGCAAGGTCTCGCGATCTACAGGGGCGACGGCTCGATCCTGGCGTGGGAAGGGAACAACAGTGACCCGCCGCGCGCGCTCCTGACGGCGGACTGTCCCGGACCGGCGTTCGGCACCGGTGGCGGCGGCGTGTCGCACCGGCTGTACGTCATGGCGTGCTCCGCGGACGGCCTCCGCTGGCTGGCCGAGTTCGTGCTCGACCCGGCGCTCGACTCCAGGACGCGCGACTCCGCTTCCACGCGCCTCGACTTTCTGCCTCACGGGCGCGCGGCGGGCCCGGCGGTCGTCCGGTATCGCGAGGACAGCGGCGAGCAGGACGAGCTGGCCGGGCTCTTTCGCAAGCAGGGCGACCGCCATTGGAGCGTGAGCGGGCGTGACGGAGGCATGACGCTGGCGCTGCCGTTGCGCGCGCCCTCGGGCGAGCGCCTGGCGATCGTGAGCCTGCGCGATCGCAGGGCCACCCAGGAAATCGGAGCGCGAAGGCGCGTCTTCCGGATGATCGCCGGGTGGGTTCTCGCGCTGGCATCCCTCGTCGCCTGTCTCCTGCCGCTGCGCGTCACGGCCGATCGACCGACTCGCGGCGGCGCGTTCCTGGCGAGCGTCGCCGTCTGGGCGGCCCGCTGGTTCCTGCTGATCGGCGCCGACCCCGCCGCGCTCCCCCATCTGTCGATCTACGACATCTCGGTCTACGGCTCCTCCGCCGGGGGCGGTCTCCTGCGCTCTCCCGCCGATCTTCTGCTGACGTCGGCGGCCTGGTGCGCCCAGGTCTGGATCCTGCAGCTCGCCCTGGGGCGCTTCGGCGGTGAGGCGCGAGCGGGGCGACGGCGGGCGGTCCGTTACGCGGCGCTGGTCACCGCCCTGGCGCTCCTGGCGGGGTCGGCGGTCGGGCTGCGTGCGTTTCTCGATCGCCTGGTGATCGACGCCCGGCTCGACGTGAGCCGGGTCGATCCCGCTTCGCTCGATCCCCCGCGGCTGGCGATCCAGGCCTCCTTGTTCCTGATCGTCCTGGCGCTCGGTCTCCTGCTGCGCTCGCTGATCGATCTGGCGCTGCGCTACGGCTCGCGTCCCGATGACTGGCGCGTCGTGCGGGTCGTGCGGGGTCCGGGCTCGATCGGGTTTCCGGTCGCCCTGCGCGCCAGCGGATCCATTCTCCTGCTCACCCTCGCGTACGCCCCGTTCCTGCATCATGCCTACGACAGGATGCGCCAGCGCTTTTTTGCCGACGAGCTGCGGCCTCTGGTCCTGGAGCAGAAACAGATGCGCCGTCAGGCCCTGCGGGAGGCGCTCCAGGCGGCGCGCGATCCCGAGTTCGCCGCGGACGCGGCGCTGGCCGCGGAGGAGCCCAGGGGCTCGGGCGCCGCCGCCTACCGTCTCTGGCGCGCCACGCCCCTCGCCGAGCAGGGGCTGGCCTCGTCGCTGCGCATCTTCGACCGGAAGGGCGAGCCGCTCAGCCGGTTCGCGGTCGATTTCGCCCCGACGCTGGACGCTCCCTTCGAGGAGGCCGAAGCGGTGGCGACGTCCGGGGTGGCGGAGGAGCCGCCCCATCCCGAGATGATCGTGCGCAAGCCGGTCATCTTCGGCGCGCGCTGGGTGGGAGGGCCGCGTCTGCCGCTCCTCGTGGTGTTCAGCGTCTCGGACGAATACGACAACCTGCCGATCTTCAGCGGTCGCACGGTTGGGACGGGGTTGCTGCGCGCCGCCGCCACGCCCCGCAGCCATCCCGAGCTGCTGCGGACAGAGCCGCTCATGGCCGTGTTCTCGCCGGCGCGTGCCCGCCAGTACGACTCGGGCGCGGAGATTCCCCCGCCCTCGCCCGAGGTTCTGGCGGCCCTCAGGACGCGCGGGAGCGACTGGACCACCGATATCCTGGGGGGCGGCCAAGCCTCGATCCTGTATTTCAAAGGACCGCGCGAGATCTTCGCCCTCGCGCACCTGCGTCAGGGACGCACGTCGCTCCTGGCCACTTACCTCCGCCTGGCTCTTCTCAATGGACTCCTGGCTCTCCTGGCGACCGGCGCCGGCAGGGCGGCCCTGTGGGTGGCGCGTCCCGGCTTTCCCCACCTCGGTCTCGGAGCCACCTATTCGGGACGGCTGGTGGCCGTGTTTCTCCTGGCCGGTCTGCCGCCGCTTCTCACCCTCGCCTTCTTCGTCACGCGCTCGACGGCCCAGGAGATCGATCGCGACACGACGGCCACTGGTCTGGCGTCGCTGCAGGTGGCGCGGCGCGTCGCGGAAGACTACCTGAGCGTGACGCACCCCGAGGAGGAGGGCTCCCTGGACGATGACGTGGTGTACTGGCTCAGCCGCGTGGTCCGGCAGGACATCAACGTTTATCGCGACGCGGGCCTGATGGCGACCAGCGCGCGGGAGCTGTACGGATCGGGCCTCCTGAACGAGCGCCTGAACGGTGAATCGTACCGAGCCCTCTATCTGGAGGGCGAGCCGTTCTGGCTCGCCGAGGACCGGACGGTCGGTCTCGACTTTCTGACCCTGAGCGCTCCGATGCGCATCGACCGCCGTGGCACTCTCGGAGCGATCTCCATCCCTCTGACCGAGCACCGGCGTGCCGCCGCCCAGAAGGAGGAGGAGGGCCAGGACGCCGTGCTGATCACCACCTGCTTCGCCTTCCTCCTTCTCGGCGTGGTCGGCCACGTCGTCGCGCAGCGCGTGTCGCGGCCGGTCACCGACCTGGCGGGCGCCGCCCGGCGGGTGGCGCAGGGCGACCTCGACGTGCGGGTCGACACGACGGCGAGCGACGAGACGGGGCTCCTGGTCGAGGCCTTCAATCGGATGGCCGCCTCGCTCCGCCAGCAGCGCGAGGACCTCCGACGCCGGTCGGACTATATCGAGAAGATTCTGCGCAGCGCCACGACGGGCGTGCTGTCCGTCGACGGCACCGGCACCGTGATCACGGTCAACCCTGCGGCTCAGAACCTCCTGGCCGCGGGCGGGCGCGGTCTCGAGGCCGGGGAGGATCTCCCGTCCCGTCTGGAGCGCGAGCCCGCGCTCGCCCCGCTTCTCGGCGCCCTGCGACGGGCGCTCGCCGGACGAACCGAGCGCGAGGCCGAGATCGACCTCGCCGGCGGTCCGGACAGGTCCCCGGTCCAGACCGAGGGGGCGCCGCGGCGCGTGCGCGCGGTGTTCATCCCCTTCGCTCCCGAAGAGGGGCGGCCGCCGGGTCTCATCGTGCTGCTCGAAGACGTCACCGAAATCGTGCGCTCGGGACGTCTCGCCGCCTGGGCGGAGATGGCCCGCCGCGTGGCGCACGAGATCAAGAATCCGCTCACGCCGATCCAGCTCTCGATCGAACATGTCCGGCGTGTGTTCCGGGCCAAGGACGCCCGGTTCGGGCAGGTCCTGTCGGAATGCCTCGACAACATCCAGAAGCAAGTCGAGGTCCTGCGGCAGATCGCGTTCGAGTTCTCGGCGTACGCGCGGCTGCCGCAGATCATCCCGCAGCCGACGGGGGTCGGCGACCTGCTCGACGAGGCGCTCGGACCCTACGTGACCGCCGCGCCCCCCGGGATCGACCTGCAGCGTGACGTGTCGCCCGCCCTGCCGCCCGTCCTGGTGGACCGCGCGGTGATCGTGCGAGCGCTCGTCAATCTGATCGAGAACGCCCTGCAGGCGATGTCGGAAGGCGGAACGCTCCGTCTGTCGGCCCGCGCCGTGGAGGGAGCCGGAGGCGAGAGACGCATCGCCATCGAGGTGCGTGACACGGGCTGCGGCATACCGGAGGCGCTTCTGCCCCGGCTGTTCGAGCCCTACTTCTCGACCAAGAGCGGCGGGACCGGCCTGGGTCTCGGCCTGGCACGGCGGGCGATCGAGGAGCACGGCGGCACGATCGCCCTGCGCTCGCGGCCGGGACAGGGCACTCAGGTCACCGTGACCCTTCCGGCAGCACCGGCCGGCGTGGGCGTGACGACGTGACGGGGCGGTGTGGCCGCGCGATGGCGGTGGTGGTGCTGCTGCTCGCGCACCTGCTCGCCTGCGAGAAGGAGACCCAGCGCGCGGCGCGCAAGGAATTCCAGGCGATCCTGGCGCGGGACCAGCCGGCGGGCGAGCAGGCTGCCACCCTCGAGGCCTTCGTACAGAAGTTCCCCGAGCCCAAGACGAATCCCTATCTCGCCCGCGCCTGCTCGATCCTGGCGGACTATCACGCCCGCGCCGGACGCGCCGAGATCGCCGCCTCCTGGTACGAGCGCGCCCTCCGCGCCGATCCCGACGACCCCGACCTACTCAACGCCCTGGGGTTCCACTACGCGCGCAACGGCGTCAATCTGGATCGCGCCGTGTCGGTCCTGGAGGAGGCCGTGCGTCTGGCGGAGAAGCGCCGGTACGCACCGCGGCGGCAGGGATTCATCAAGGACTCCCTGGGATGGGCCTACAGGATGCGGGGCGACCTCCCCCTCGCGGTGGCCCTCCTGGAGGAATCGTCACGGCTCGCTCCCGGCACGTCGATCATCCGCCAGCATCTCGCCGACGCCTACCACGCCATCGGAGAGCGCGACAAGGCCGTCGCGGTGGATCTCGAGCTCTATGTCGCGAGCCGGGGCACCGACGTCACCCTGCGCAACGCGTTGCGCGCCATGGGACACGAAGGCGGGCCGGCCTACAGCCGGGAGGTCGATCGCCGCATCACCGACGGACTGCGCGCCCTTGAGGAGCAGGACCGGAAGGAGGCGGAGTCCACCGGCGCCACCCTGGTGCATCTGATGGCGTCCGACGGGCAGAGGCTCCTGGGCTCCCTCTTCCCGCCGCGGAACCGACCCGTTCGTGCCGGCGATGCCTCCCCCGGCCGCGCGGCCGCCGTGCTCCTGCTTCACCCCCTTGGCTCCAGCCGCGCCGCCTGCGCCCCGGTGGCGGGGGGCATCGCGGCGCGCGGCCTGTACGCGCTCACCCTCGATCTGCGTGGCCACGGCGGGAGCGTGAGCGAGACGCTCCCCGATGCCCGCGCCTTCAGCGCGCATCTCGCGGACAATCTGAGGGGCGCCGACGACGACGTGCGGGTCGCCCTGCGTTTCCTTGCCGGGTTGCCGCGCGTGGACGAACGCCGGCTCGGAATCGTCGGCGGCGGATTGGGAGCGTTCGTCGCGGCGCGATCGTTGCGCGAGGACTCCGCGCGGCGCGGCGCCCGACCCGGTCGGACGTCGTTGCATCCGGCCGCCCTCGTCCTCCTGGCGCCCTGGGGTCGGGCGGAGGCCTACGCCGATCTTCTCGGTCAGCTCCCCCCCGGCTCGGTGCTCCTGATGGCGGGCTCGGAGGAGGAGGCGGCGTTGTCCACGGTGAAAGCGCTCGCGGCGCCCGGCTCGCCGGCGGCGCCACGCCGCCTCGTCGTCGAAGGGCGCGGGGCCCATTTCGACATCCTCGCGGGCCGTCCCGATCTTCTCGACGCCATCACCGGCTTCCTGGAGGAGCGACTGGAGTCGGCGCCAGGTCCGGGAGCCGCCTCACGCTGAGGCGGGTCAGACGTACTCGTACAGCCGGTGTGTCGGGACGCCGTCGAGGAGCGTCGTTCGCTTCTGCAGGAGGGCCTGGCTGGCCTTGTCCTCGTGGGCCGTGAATCGATCGTGGTAGTCCCGGTTCACCCATCGCACCTCGGCATGGTACTCGGCGGGATCCTCGAGGCTCCGCAGGACGACCTGATTGATGAACCCGCGCGCCCGGCGCATCAGCTTGTCCCACTCCTGCTGATGCGCCTCGAACTCCTGCGTCTTGCCGCTCCGCACGTGAAACGTGACCAGGTCGACGATCATGACCGTTCTCCTAGCGGGTCCCGCGCGTCCCCGTGGGGACGGAGGAGGTGAAGAGGACGTTGGCACCGATCTCGACGGCATGATCCAGGACGGCGATCCGTCGGATGTCGAGGTTGACCGCCACCGGACGGTCGCTGAATCTCCAGATGTCCTGGATCAGCTCGGGAAGCTCGAATTTCGGGAACGAGTCCTTGAGGTCGATCGTCCCCAGCCCAGGCAGTTGGATCGGGAGGCTCGAGATGACGACGAAATACTTGTTGAGCGACTCGTCGTGACGCAACTGGAACACCGGAGCCACGACCTGGTCGACCGGGAGCGTCGCGCCTTTCAAGCGCACCTGGAAGGTCGCTTTCGAATCCTGCAGCTTCAGATCCTTCGGATCGGACAGGGTCAGGTCGATCTTGAGGAGCTGGCTGCCGAGGGTGAACGTGTACGGCGTGGCGGCCTTGAGCCAGTCCAGAAGCGCCGCCTCGGTGATGGTGAACTGCACTCCGCCGCGATCGACCGGTGGCGCGGGAGCCGCCGCCAGCGCCGTCACCGCGCCGAGGGTGAGCGCTCCGGCGAGCCCGAAGGACGTGCGCTGTGGACGCATTCGATTCAGCACGGCCGCTTTGTGTCCGCTCCGCGCGAGTATAGCATGTCGCGCGGACTAGGCCAGATCACGGGCTTTCGCCAGGCTCTGCAGCTTCGCGAACGCCACCCCGGGTGAGAGCGCGCCGAGATCGGAGGCGGTGCCCAGCACGATGCGGTCCGGGGGTGGCAGACCGCTCGACGAGCGCACGATCGCCGCGATCTCCTCCGGGCTCTCGATCCGCGCCGACCGTCCGTCGACCAGCCCCACGCCGATCGTGAGCGTGGCCGGGAAGGGCGCGCTCTCCAGCACGGACAGGCTGGCCGCGCCGACGACGCAGTCGAGACTCAGACAGCCGAGCCGCTTCAGGCGCGCGATGCCGGGATACAGACCGGCGATATCGCCTCCCTCCAGATGGAGGCAGAGGGTCGCGGTGACCCCGCGACCGAGGACTTCCCACAGCCGCGTGAACAGCGGGAAATCCTCCTTCGCCTGCAGGAGCGCCGGCTCATCGATCTGCAGCCATGAGGCACCTGCCGCCTGCAGCGCCTTCAGCTCCAGGTTGAGGGCGATCGCCAGCGCCATCGCCAGGGCCATCGGATCGTTGTAGGCCGTGTCCTGCGCCACCCGCGCGATCGTGTACGGCCCCACCAGGACCGGCTTGACCGGCTTCAGGGTTCCGTCGCGGGCGAACAGAAAGTCCTCGCTCAGGATCGGTCCGCGCCAGGCGACCTCCGCGGCGACGACAGGCACCCGGTACCGCGCCCCGCTGCCAGGGAAGCCGTCGCGCTCCTCACCCAGAGCCACTCCATCCAGCCGCCCGGCTACATGGGAGACGGGATCCGCCCGTCGCACGAGGCCGTCCGTCACCAGATCGAGACCGGCCCGCGCCTGCGCCTCGATGACCTCGCGCGTGACGCGATCGAATGCCGCCTCGCCGCCGCGGTCCCGGGCGCCGGCGTCCTTCCAGGGAAACGACCCGTTGTTGGTCGCGAGCATCGGCGGCACCTCGGTCACGGACCGGACGGCCTGGAGCGGGTGCGGCCTCGCACGGCGTCCTCGTGCTGTGGCACGTAGGCGATGCCATCCGGATACGCGCCGGCCGGGATCGTCCGCTCCACCTCGAACCCGGGAACACTCACCACCGAGACGCTGTTCGAGCCGCTGTTGCACACGTAGGCACGTGATCCCGTGGCGTTCGTGGTCAGCCCACCCGGTCCCTGGCCGACGGGGATCGTCGTCCTCACGCGCCGCGCCAGCACGTCGAGGACGGTCACGTCGTTCGAGGCCCGGTTGCTGACCAGGGCCGTGAAGGAGTTGGGCGTGAGAGCGATCCGGATCGGCGTGCGCCCGGTCGGCAGGCGCGCGAGGACCGCCCCGCTCCCCGCGTCGAGGATCGCCACCTGGTCGACGCCCTGGAGCGCGACCAGGACCCAGCGGCCGTTCGAGGTGGCCGCGATCCCTTCGGGCCCGTCCCCGACGGGCACGTTCCTGACGATGCGCAGGTCAGGGATCTTGAGGATGGTCACGCTGTCGGACCCCACATTCGCCGCGAAGGCCCGCGAGCCTTCCCGGGGGACCACCACCATGTGGGTCCGCGCCTGCGTCGTGGTCAGCGAGCGGAGCACGACGTCGCGCGACACGTCGACGAGGAAGAAGCGCCGGGTGCCCTCGCTCGTCAGGATGAGATGCCTGCCGTCGGGTGTCATCGCGAGGCCGTTCGGCGCGTCGAAGCTCTCGGGTCGAAGGGTCCGGACTACCCGCGCGCGCTCGAGGTCGATCACCGACACCGTGCGCTCGCGCGCGTTGGTGACATACGCCTTGCGACCGTCGGGGGTCGCCACGACCTCGTGCGGCTCCTGTCCGACGGCGACCGTCGCCCGGAGGGCGTAGGATGGCGCGTCGAAGATCATGAGCGTGTTGTCGCGGCGGTTCACGACCAGCAGCCGACCTTCGGTCGGCTGGTCCGGGGTCTGCGCGTCTGTCCGGACGAGGGTCATCGACACTGCGAGCAGGAGGAGCGGCCAGCGCCCGTCGATGCGTCGTCTCATCTTCTCCTCCTGCCCCCGCGGACGCAACTGCGGCGAGATGCTACCAGACCCCGAGAGCAGGACGCCATCCCCGCGTGCGTCGAAGCGCGCGCCCGGCGCGGCGAAAGTCCCGGCCCGGCCCGCTCCCCAGGGCGGCGCGCAGCCGGCGCAGCTCTCCGACGAAGTCGTCGATGGCCCGCGTCGTGGCGCCGCGATTCGTCCGGAAGATCGGAGCCCAGAGCGCCGGTGAGCTCGCGGCCAGGCGGCCCATCTGACGGAACGCCGGCCCGGACAGGTGCATCTGCCCCGCGGCCGAGGCGGCGGTGTTGACCAGCGCCACGCTGATCAGCTGCGGGAGATGGCTGAGCCGCGCCATCGCGCGATCGTGCGACCGCGCCGGAAGGAGGACGGGGCGGGCGCCGAGCCGTTCCACCAGGAACGCGACGGGCCGGACGAAGCGCCGCGCCCGGGAGGAGGCAGGACAGAGGATCCAGGGCGCCCCGGCAAAGAGAGACGCATTCGCATGCCGGACGCCCGAGCGTTCCGAGCCCGCCATCGGGTGCCCGCCGACGAACCGCGGCCCGAGACCGGCGCGACGCGCGGACGCGACGATCGCCTCCTTCGTGCCCCCGACGTCCGTGATCGCCGCGGCAGGCGCCGCCAGACGCCCGAGGAGCGGCAGCGTGTCCACGATCGCGTCGACCGGGAGAGCCAGCACCACCAGGTCGGCCCCCGCCAGCCCCCGGCCGAGGGACGAAGTTCCCTCGTGAATCGCTCCCCGGCGACGCGCCACCCGGAGCACGGGGCCCCGATCGACGCCGACGATCCGGACGCCCGGCGCGTGGCGACGCAGCGCCAGGCCGATCGAGCCGCCGATCAGGCCGACGCCCACGATGGCGATGCGGCGGAACCGGGGCGACCCCGCCACCGGGGTCAGAGGGTTCGCCCGATCGCGGGGGCGATGATCCGGAGCTGGGCCATCAGCTCGGCGAACTGCTCCGGGTAGATCGACTGAGGTCCATCGGAGAGAGCCGCCTCCGGCTCGTGGTGCACCTCCACCATGATCCCGTCAGCGCCCGCCGCCACCGCGGCGCGCGCCATCGGGATGACCTTGTCGCGCAGACCGGTGCCGTGGCTGGGGTCGGCGATGATCGGCAGGTGGCTGAGCTTCTTGATGATCGGGATCGCCGAGATGTCCATGGTGTTGCGCGTGTAGTTCTCGAACGTCCGGATGCCCCGCTCGCACAGCATGACACCGCGATTGCCGCCCGCCATCACATACTCGGCGGAAAGCAGCCATTCCTGGATCGTCGCGGAGAGCCCGCGCTTCAGCATGACCGGCTTTCTCTGGCGCCCGAGCTCCTTGAGCAGGTTGAAATTCTGCATGTTGCGCGCCCCGACCTGCAGGATATCCGCGTAGCCGGCGACGAGATCGACCTGATTGGTGTCCATCACCTCGGTGATCACCAGCAGCCCGTGGCGATCGGCGACCCGCCGCAGGTGCTCCAGACCTTGACCTCCGAGGCCCTGAAAGGTGTAGGGCGAGGTGCGCGGCTTGAAGGCTCCGCCACGCAGGATGCGCGCGCCATAGCGCTTCACGGAGCTCGCGATGATGTCCAGCTGCTTTTCGCTTTCGACCGCGCACGGGCCCGCCATCATGACGACGTCCCGGCCGCCGATCTGCACGTCGCCGATGCGGATCACCGTGTCCTCGGGCTGGAAGGTCCGGCCGGCCAGCTTGTACGGCTCGGTGATCTTGACCACCTCGTGGACGCCGGGCATGATCTCGAACTCGCGTGGATCGAGAGGCGTCGGGCTCGCCCCGACCACCCCGATCACGGTCCGCGTGGAGCCGGTGGAGCGATGCGCGTCGTACCCCTTCTGCGTCAGGACGGCGATCACCTTCTCGACCTGATCTTCCGTGGCGTGCTCGCTCATCACGATGACCATGTGCGTCTCCCCGTTCCTGCTCGGTCCCGGCCGGACCCGTCGGCCGTTTCAGTCCTGCGCATCGTCGGGTCGCGCCGTCCCGGACACGCGCGTCCGGGACGCGGAGGGCGCCTCTCTCCGGTCGATCGCGCTCCTTTCGATCCAGCGCGACTCGTCGATGATACGTTCGAACAGCCGGCGAAGCGCCGCCGACTCCAGCGGTCCCCCGTTGCAGCGCTGGACATTCCCGATGACCTCCTCTTCCCTGGCCGGCTGGTAGATCGGCAACCGTCTCTGCGACTTGATGCCACCCAGCGCGATGGCCCAGCGCGCCCGGTCGTTGAGCAGTCGCACCAATCGCCGGTCGATCACGTCGATCCGCCGGCGCAGGGTCTCCATCGGATCGGGACGCGCAGCGGGTCGAGCGCGCCGGCCCCGCGTCCGTCTCGTCGCGGCCCTGCGTCCACGCGCGCGCCGCATGTCCTCAGCTCCCCAACGATCCGGACAGCGCGCGGCAGAACGCCTCGACGCTCGCCTCGAGTCCTGCGGCGGCGCCCTTCTCCTCGATGATCCGCACCAGCGCGCTGCCCACGACCACCCCGTCGGCGAAGCGGGCGACCGCTCTCGCCTGCTCCGCTCCGCTGATGCCGAACCCGACCGCGATCGGCAGCCGCGAGACACGTCGCGCCGAACGGACCTGCTCCGTCAGCTCCGGCGGCAGATCCTCGCGCGTCCCGGTCACCCCGGTGCGCGAGACGAAGTAGACGAATCCGCTCGCCTCCCGGCACACCCTGTCCACGCGCTCGCGTGAGGATGTCGGCGCGAGCAGGAAAATCAAATCCACCCCCTGCGCCGTGAGGGCGCCGCGCAGATCGCCCGCCTCCTCGGGAGGCAGGTCGGTCACCAGGACTCCGTCCACTCCCGACGCTGCGGCCGTCTTCGCGAACGATTCCGGCGCCATCCTGTGGATCGGGTTGTAATAGGTGAACAGGACGACGGGTGGGCCGCCGCTGGCCCGGACCGCGGCCGCCAGATCGAGACACGACGTCAGCGTGACCCCGTTGCGCAGAGCCCGTTCGGCCGCCCTCTGGTTGACCGGACCGTCCGCGATCGGATCGGAGAACGGCACGCCGATCTCGACGAGATCGGCGCCGCCGCGCGCCATCGCCTCGACCAGGGAGCGGCTCCGCCCCAGATCGGGGTCGCCGGCGGTGAGATACGGGATGAGCGCGCAGCGCTTCTGGGCGCGCGCCGCCGAGAACGCCCGGGCTATGCGGCCTTCCTGGGCGCTCCTTTCCGGACTCATGGTCCACCAACCTCGCTCCCCTCGCGCCGGGCCACCTCGGCGACGTCCTTGTCGCCGCGGCCCGACAGGTTGACGATCACGAGCGACCCGATCCGGTCGTCGCGGCCCTCGCGCAGCAGGTACGCGAGAGCGTGCGCCGATTCCAGGGCCGGGATGATACCCTCCCGGGCGGCGAGGGTGTGGAATGCCTCGAGCGCCTCGTCGTCGGAGGCGCGGCTGTAGACGGCGCGCCCGCACTCGCGCAGGTACGCGTGCTCCGGTCCGACGGCCGCGTAGTCCAGGCCTGCCGACACGGAGTGGGTCGGCAGGATGTTCCCGCCTTCGTCCTGCAGCACGAAGGTCCGGGTGCCCTGGAGAACCCCGAGGCTGCCGCCGGCGAAGCGGGCCGCGTGACGCCCGGGCTCCAGGGAGGCGCCGCCCGCTTCGACACCCACGAGACGCACCCCGCTGTCGTCGAGAAAAGCGTGGAACAGCCCGATCGAATTGCTCCCTCCTCCGACGCAGGCGATCAGCGTGTCGGGCAGCCGCCCCTCGGCCTCGAGGATCTGCAGGCGCGCCTCGTGCCCGATCACCGATTGGAAGTCCCTCACCATGGCGGGATACGGATGCGCTCCCAGCACCGAGCCGAGGATGTAGTGCGTGTCCCTGACGTTCGTCACCCAGTCGCGCATCGCCTCGCTGATCGCGTCCTTGAGCGTGCGGCTACCGGAGGCCACGGGTCTCACCTCCGCGCCCAGGAGCCTCATCCGATAGACATTGAGGGCCTGTCGCCGCATGTCCTCCTCGCCCATGTAGACGGTGCAGCGCAGGGCGAACAAGGCGGCCACGGTCGCGGTGGCGACCCCGTGCTGGCCGGCGCCCGTTTCCGCGATGACCCGGCTCTTTCCCATGCGCCGGGCGAGCAGGGCCTGACCGATCGTGTTGTTGATCTTGTGCGCCCCGGTGTGCGCCAGATCTTCGCGCTTGAGGTACACCCGCAGCGCTCCCCCGACGCACGCCGCCAGACGGTCGGCCCGGTACAGGGGGGTCGGGCGACCGGCATACGTCCTGAGATAGTGATTGAGCTCGTTCAGGAAGCCGGGATCCTGGCGGGCCGCGGTCCAGGCCTCCTCCAGCTCCTGGAGCGGACTCATCAGGGTTTCGGGCACGAAACGCCCCCCGTAACGACCGAAATGGCCCGCAGCGTCGGGTGTCTTCACGCGCGATCCTCCAGCTCGCGCGCCGCCTGGCGCACGCGCGCCACGAACTCGGACAGGAGCCGCCGGTCTTTCCGGCCGGGGGAGGTCTCCACGCCGCTGTTGACATCGACGCCGTAGGGCCGCGCCACGGCGATCGCCTCGCCGACGTTCTCCGGCGTCAGACCCCCGGCGACGATCACGCGGCGATACGCCGACACGAGACGCGCGGTCGTCCAGTCGAAGGTCGCGCCGGTGCCGCCCTTCCTGCCGGGCACGCTGGCATCCAGGAGCGCGGCGTTGCAGCGATAGTGCTGCACCGACTCCGGCCGGAACTGCGGGCCGACCCGGTGCGCCTTGTACCACGGCACGGCGATCGCATGGCAGACCTCGGGCGGCTCGTCCCCGTGCAATTGCAGGCAGTTGAGACCCGCCAGGAGCGCCGTCGCCTCCATCACGCGCGGCAGCTCGTCGGCGAAGACCCCCACGCGCACGGCCAGGGGTGGCAGCGCCGCCGAGATGTCGCGGGCCAGCTCGGGGGCGACGTACCGGGGGCTCCCCTCGACGAAGTTGAAACCGAACGCGTCCACGCCCAGCTCGAGACCGAGCAAGGCGTCTTCCAATCGGGTGATGCCGCACAGCTTGACGCGGACGATCACGACGCCTCGCTCCCGGCCAGCGAGCGCAGCGCCGCGCCCGGGTCGGCCTCGCGCATCAGGCGCTCCCCGATCAGGAACGCGTGGTATCCCGCTTCGCGCAGGCGCTGGATGTCGCGTGCCGTCTCGATGCCGCTCTCGCTGACGCGGACCAGCGGGTCCGGCAGGCACGGCGCGAGCGTCAGCGAATGATCGATCGACACGCTCAGGGTCGCCAGATCCCGGTTGTTCACGCCCACCACCGCCGCGCCGCAGCCGACCGCGAGACGCGCCTCCTCCTCGGAGTGCACCTCCACCAGGGGCTCCATGTGCAGCGAGCGGGCCACGCCGATCAGCGTCGTCAGCTCCTTCGCGTTCAGGAGCCGGGCGATCAGCAGGATCGAATCGGCCCCCAGGACGCGGCTCTCGTAGACCTGGTACTCCTCCAGGAGGAAATCCTTCCGCAGCACCGGCACCTCGACCACACGCTTGGCCTCGCCCAGATGCTCGGGCGCGCCCAGGAAGAAGCGCGCCTCGGTGAGCACGGACAGGGCGGCGGCCCCGGCGCGCGCGTACGACGCGGCGATCTCCTCCACGTCGGCCGCGGCCTTGATCGGGCCCCGCGAGGGGGAGGCCTTCTTGATCTCCGCGATGACGTTGACGCGAGCCGCGCGGCGCAGGGCCGCGACGAAGTCCCGCGGCGGCAGGGCCGCGGTGGCCATCTCGATGAGACGACGGAGCGGCCGCTCGATCTTGTCGCGCGCGACCTGGGCCCTTTTGGCCTGCACGATTCTGTCGAGAACGTCCACCTCGTCCTCCGCTCCGGCTCTCAGGTGGTGAGCGGGCACAGGGCCCGCAGCCGCTCCAGGACGCCCAGCGCGCCGCCCGAGTCGATCGCCCGCCCCGCGAGATAGACACCCTCCCTGACATCGGCCGCGCGGCCCGCCACCACCAGGGCCGCGCCCGCGTTCAGCAGCACGACGTCGCGCCGCCGGCCGCGCTCGCCAGCCAGGACGGACCTGGCGATCGCCACGTTGCGGGCGACGTCGCCTCCCGCCAGATCCTCCACGCCGGCGCGCGACAGCCCCGCGTCCTCCGGTGTCAGTTCGCTCTCGACGACGCGGCCGTCACGCAGCTCCGCCACACGCGTCGGGCCGTGCAGCGTGATCTCGTCGAGGCCCTGGCCGTGCACCACCATGGCGCGCTCCGAGCCCAGCTCGCGCAACACCTCGGCCACCACGCGGAGCCGGCCGGCGTCGTACACCCCCAGGAGCTGGTGACGCGCCCCCGCCGGGTTCGTCAGGGGACCCAGGAGGTTGAACACGGTGCGCACCCCCAGCTCGCGCCGCACGGGGGCCGCGTGACGCATCGCTCCGTGCAGGGCCGGGGCGAACAGGAACCCCAGCCCCACCTGGCCCAGCGAGCGCTCCACGATCTCCACCGGGACGTCGACGCGCACCCCGAGACCCTCCAGGAGGTCGGCGCTGCCACAGCGGCTGCTCACCGATCGATTCCCGTGCTTGGCGACCACGACTCCGGCCGCCGCCACGACGAAGGCGGCCAGCGTGCTGATGTTGAACGTGGACGACCCGTCGCCGCCGGTACCGCAGGTGTCGAGAATCACGGGCGCGTCGCAGCGCACGCGCGTCGCGCGCTCGCGCATGACGCGCGCGAACTCGGTGACCTCCACGACGGTCTCGCCGCGCACGCGCAGGCCGATCAGGAACGCCGCGATCCACGCGGGCGTGACCCGGCCGTCCATGATCGCCTCGAAACAGAGACGCGCCTCCTCGGCCGACAGCCGCCCTCCGTCCGCCACCTTCCCCAGGATATCCTGCAGCCCGTCCTGCATCCCTCTCACCCGACCCGCCGCCGCAGGAAATTCCCGAGAAGCAATTTGCCGTCCCGCGTGAGCACCGACTCCGGGTGGAACTGCACCCCCTCGGTCGGGTGGCTCCTGTGCCGCAGCCCCATGATGACACCGTCCTCGGTGCGGGCCGACACTTCGAGATCGGCCGGAACACTCGCGGGGTCGACGACCAGCGAGTGGTAGCGGGTCGCCTCGAACGGGTTCTCCAGGCCGGCGAAGATCGTCCGACCGTCGTGCCGGATGCCGCTGGTCTTGCCGTGCATCAGCGATGGGGCCGGCGCGATCCGGCCGCCGAACGCCTGTCCGATCGCCTGGTGCCCCAGGCAGACGCCAAGGATCGGCAGCCGTCCCGAGAACACCCGCACCGCGTCGAGTGTGATGCCGGCATCGTCGGGGGTTCTGGGTCCCGGCGAGAGCACCAGGGCGTCCGGCCGCCGGGCCGCGATGCCCTCCGTCGTGATCCGATCGTTGCGATAGACCTCGACCTCCGCACCGAGCTCCTGGAGATACTGGACCAGGTTGTACGTGAAGGAATCGTAGTTGTCGATGACGAGGATCACGTCCGCGCCTCGGCCCTTTCGATCGCGTCGATCAGCGCGCCGGCCTTGTTCACGCACTCGCGGTACTCGAACTCGGGTATCGAGTCGGCCACGATGCCCGCACCGGCCTGGACGTGCGCGATTCCCCGGCTCATCACGGTCGTGCGGATGGTGATGCACGAGTCGAGGTTGCCGGAGTAGTCGACGTAGCCGACCGCGCCGGCGTACGGTCCGCGGCGGGTCGTTTCCAGCTCCTCGATGATCTCCATCGCCCGCACCTTGGGCGCGCCCGAGACGGTGCCCGCCGGAAAGCAGGCCAGAAGACCGTCGAAGGCGTCCCGGTCGGGCCGCAGCGTCGCGGTCACTTCCGAAACGAGGTGCATGACGTGTGAGTAGCGCTCGACGCCCATGAAGCGGCTGACCTCGACGCTCCCGGCCCGGCTGACGCGGCCGAGGTCGTTCCGGCCCAGGTCGACCAGCATCACGTGCTCCGCGCGCTCCTTGGGATCGGCGAGGAGCTCGGCCTCCATCGCCCGGTCCTCGTCCTCGTTCTTCCCGCGCGGACGCGTCCCGGCGATCGGCCGTGTCCGGATCCGGTCACCTTCCACGCGCACGAGCATCTCGGGAGACGCGCCGGCCAGAGCGACCTCCCCGAAATCCAGGTAGTACATGTAGGGCGACGGATTGATGCGGCGGAGCGCCCGGTAAATCGAGAACGGCGAGGCCCGCGCCCGGCGCTCGAAGCGTTGCGACAGGACGACCTGGAAGATGTCTCCCGCCCGGATGTACTCCTTCGCCCGCCGGACACCCGCTTTGTAGCGCGCCGCGCTGATGTTCGCGCGCCAGCGATCGCGTCCGCGCGCGCGGCTCGCGACCGGTGCGGGCGTCCGGCGGAGCAGGCGCTCCATCCCATCGATCCGCTGGCGCGCGGCGCGGTAGCGCTCTCGAAGCGCCCGCTCCTTGAGGCGCTCCCCCCGTTCTTCGGTCTTGATGTTCGACACGATCTGGATGCGCTGCTTGAGGTGATCGAAGGCCAGGATCGTATCGTAGAGGCCGAACAGGATGTCGGGAACGCGCAGATCGTCCTTGACCGAGCGCGGCAGGCGCTCGATCGACCGCACCACGTCGTACGACAGATACCCCACCGCGCCGCCGGTGAACCGCGGCAGGTCGGCGAAGCGCACGGGGCGCCGGCCGGCCATGGACGCGCGCAGCGCTCGCAAAGGGTCCCCGCCACCGTCGGCGGCGGTCGCGCGCACGACGCCGATCGGGTCACGCCCGAGGAACGAGTAGCGCGCGATCGCCTCACCCCCCTCCACCGATTCGAGGAGGAACGGCTGGCGCGCCCCGCGAGCGATCCGCAGGAAGGCCGCCACGGGCGTGAGCAGGTCGGCATCCATCTCGCGGCAGAGAGGAATGACGTTCCCCTGCCGCGCCAGCTCGGGCAGGTCCGCCGGCTCCAGGTTGCAATCGCTGGTCACGGCCTGTCCTCGTCCTTTTCGAAGATGCCCAGGGTCCGGGGGACCTCGAACACCACCTCGATCGGCTCCTCGAGACCCTTGACCTTGAACAGCAGTCGCAGCGGCACGCCGTTCAGCCCCGATTCCGGGATCGGGAAATAGATCACGTCCTCCATGTAGGACTGAGGGGGCAGGCTCACCTGATCGATGAGCAGGGCCCGCCTCGACGCGGACGGGTAGAAATTGCTCTGCACATAGGTGTACAGGCCGACGCCGTTGACGGTGATCGGCTCCGTGAACTGGCGGTTCTGGATGAACAGACGGCGGTCCAGGTCGAGACGAGGATAGCTGTCCGCCACCTCGCGAGCGGGCGCGATCGCGTACTGCCTGCCGAGAGGATCCTCGAGCGTGAACGCCTCCCGCGTGATCTCGAAGGTGCCCTTGGTCCTGTTCAAGACCTGGACGAACAGGGGGAAGTAAGCCTCTTTGCGGATGAAGCGGGCCGCGTCGACCCCCACCACGATCATCGCGAGCCGTCCTTCCTCTTTGTAGTTGAACGGGCTGAGCTTGTCGCTGTAGGGAGATACGACCGTGGGATTGCGCTCGAGGGAGGCGCACGCCGCCAGCGCCGCGGCGAGACAGACGGGCGCCGCCACCCCCGGAATTCGCCATCGTCCGGTCGGCCGCGCGACGGCGGCCGACATCCGCTCTGCCGATGCCCTCATGGAATCTCCCCCGATCGCCGGCGCGCTCGGTTCCTCATCCCTGCGCCCGAACGCACCCGCACCCGGGCGCTCCCACTCACCGGGCACGTCGGTGCGGAACCGGATCCGCCGACGCTCCGGTCAGCGCCACCAATAATAAGAGCGGTCTGTGTGATGGAACAGGATGCAATGACGGGGCCGCGCCGTCCCGCGGATCACGAGGTCCATGGTTTCGTCCTCGCCGATGGTTCGAGCCGCCACGGCTTTCTCCCGAGACAATCGAAGCTACTCTAGCCCCGGCCCCGGCGTCGTGTCAATCGCACGGGGCGGGGCGTCGCGGCCGGGAGCCGACCGGTCGCCCAGCGGTCAGCGCTTCCTGCGGCGGGTCGCGGGGCGGCGCGGGGGGTGCCGGACGGCGGCGGGCCTCTCCAGCGGGCTCGATCCCAGAGCCTTGAGCGCGGTCTCGCGCATCACGTCGACCGGCGCGGGGCGGTCGGTGAACATCGCGAACTGGGCGGCCGCCTGCGCCAGGAACATTTCCAGACCGCCCAGCGTCTGTCGCCCCCGGTCGCGCGCCTCCCGGAGCCATCGGGTCTCCACCGGGTTGTAGACGATGTCGTAGACGATCGGAGCGACGACCCACGAAACCGGAACGGGGACGCTGTCGATGTCGGGCGCCAGTCCGACTGAAGTGGCGTTGATCAGGACGTCGCAGGGGAATCGCCGCAGGCGGCTCCAGGGGAGATGGCGGACCCCGAAGCGGCGCGCCAGGACGCGCGCGTGCGCCCGGGTCCGATTGAAGACGGTGACCCGCGCCCCGGCTCGGACGAGGCCAAAGACCAGGGCGCGCGCCGCCCCTCCGGCACCCAGGACCGCCACGCGGGCGCCCTTCAGGGCCGTGCGGAGCGCCAGGGGCGCCAGCGCCGCCTCGACGTCCGTGTTGCGTCCTTCGAGACGATTCCAGATCTTGACCACGGTGTTCACCGCGCCGACGCCCCGCGACGTCTCGTCCAGGCCGTCCAGATGCCGCGCGATCGCCTCCTTGTGGGGCAGCGTGACGCTGAGCCCCTTGAGACGCAGCTCGCTCAGGAGCGGAAGGAATTCCGCCAGCCGGGTCGCCTCGAACGGCAGGTAGCAGAAATCGAGCCCGAGCGCGGCGAGCGCGGCGTTATGAACCCGGGGTGAGAGGGAGTGCCCGATCGGATATCCAAGAACACCCAGAAGACGGGTGCGCGGGCCGATGCGGTGCGCACGGTAGAGCTCGAACAGATCCTCCAGCGACACCTGGCCGGGAGCGCTGGCCGCGGCGCCGCGCGACGGGGCGTAGACCGCCGCCGACCCCCACGAGGGCGCCAGGATCCTGCTCGGGACGCCCTTGGGTCCCATGCAAAAGGAGATCAGTGCGCCCGGTCCGGCCGACCGGAGCAGATCACGCACCCTCAGGATGTCGCTCGCGGCATCCGCCAGCGTGACGATCTTCGGAAGGGCGCCGGGGGCTGCCGCGCGCATCTCGCCGTGGAGCGCCAGCAGGTCCGCCGGCGTGCCGTTGAAGTCGTGATACGACAGGATGCGCCGCGTCCGCCCGCGCTGCTTCACGAACGCCAGGTCCCGGTCGCCGAACTCCAGGTCGACGTAGTCCACGCCGGCGGCCAGGGCCTTCCGCAGGAGAGGCTCGCGCTCGGCCGGTCGGGCGGCACCGCCCTGCTGCCGGCTGCGGACGGTGATCAGCTTCGGTTTGCCCTTGAGTCTCAGCAGACGATCGGCGTCCAGATCCCTGACGAGATCCCAGCGCAGCTCGACGACGTCGGCGCGCGCGTCGGCGGCGAGATAGGCCTTGCAGGCCGCCTCAGTGGTGTCGCAGGCGACCACCTGGATGACGAGACAGCGCGGCGCCAAGGGTCCCTCCGAGAGGATCAGGCCGGACCGTCGCCGGGCGGGTACAGGGCGGTGCTGAGGTATTTCTCTCCCCGATCCGGGAGCAGCGTGACGATATGGCCGTTTTTGATCCGGCGGGCCACCCGCAGGGCCGCCACCATCGCGGTCCCGGATGAGATACCCGCGAAGATGCCCTCGTGGCGCGCCAGGTCCCGCGCCGCCCCGAACGCCTCCGCGTCCGTCACCGTCATGCGCTCGTCGACGAGGCTCCAGTCCATGATCACGGGGATGCGCGACTCCGTCATGTTCCTCAGGCCCTGCTGGGCGTGCTTCGTCTGCGGCTCCACCGACACCACCCGCAGGGACGGATTGCGCTCCTTGAGCCGGCGGGCCATCCCGACCAGGGTGCCGCAGGTGCCGAGCGTCAGGACGAGCCAGTCGACCCGCCCGTTCGTCTGGCGCCAGACCTCTTCGGCCGTTCCTTCGTAGTGCGCCCGTACGTTGTCGGGGCTGACGTACTGGCCGACCCGGAAGTACCGTTCCGGCTCGCGCGCGTAGATCGCGTCGGCCAGGTCCCAGGCCTCGTCGGAGCCGCCGTCCTTCGAGGTGAAGACGATCTCCGCGCCGAGGGCACGCAGGATCTGACGCCTCTCGACCGACACCTTCTGCGCCATGGTCACGACCACGCGGTACCCTTTCACCGCCCCGACCATCGCCAGACCGATGCCGGTGTTTCCGCTGGAGGATTCGAGAAGCGTCATCCCCTGCTTCAGGTCCCCGCGTCTCTCCGCCTCCTCCACGATGCGCAGAGCAATCCGCTCCTTCACGCTCCCCATCGGGTTGAACCCCTCGACCTTGGCGTAGATCGCCACGCCGGGCTCGGGATTCATCCTCCGGATGCGCACGAGCGGCGTGTCGCCGATTGTGTCGAGGATGCTGTCGCATTCCGCCTGGGTCTTCATCGGGGCCGCATTATAGTGCAGCGCTCCTGCCCGGACGGGCGGACCCCCGGCACGCCGGACAGCGCTCGATCGGTCGATTTGACACGGCCGGTGCCGGGCGATAGCATGCAGGCGAACCGACGAGAGCGAAACGGGTGAGCCTCATATGAACGAAGCGACCGCGGCCAGACTGACGAGCCACGCCCGCTCCGGCGGCTGAGCGGCCAAGCTCAGTCCGGTGGACTTGAGCGAAATCGTCAAGGAATTCGCCGGCGCGGCGAAGACCGATCCCAACCTGCTCGTCGGTTTCGAGACCGGCGACGACGCCGGTGTGTACCGGATTTCGGACGACCTCGCCCTGGTGCAGACGGTCGACTACATCACGCCGGTCGTCGACGATCCGTTCCTGTACGGTCAGGTGGCGGCCGCGAACTCCCTCTCGGACGTCTACGCCATGGGGGGCCGCCCGCTGACCGCCATGAACCTGTGCAACTTCCCGGCGCGCAATATCGACAAGGATTCGCTGCGCAAGATCCTGGAGGGCGGGTTCAGCAAGATCAAGGAGGCGGGCGCGACGCTCGTGGGCGGGCACACCGTGCGCGACGACGAGCTGAAGTACGGTCTCTCGGTCACCGGACTCATCCACCCGAAGCGGATCCTGACCAATGCCGCCGCCCGTCCGGGCGATCACCTGGTCCTGACCAAGCCGGTCGGGACCGGCGTCATCATCACCGGGTTCCGCCGCGGTCTGGTCTCGGACGAGCTGCTGATGCGGGCCGTCGGCTGGATGGCGGCCCTGAACCGGGTGGCGTGCGAGACGATGCTCGAGTTCGACGCGCACGCCTGCACCGACATCACGGGCTTCGGTCTGAGCGGTCACACCCTCGGGATGGCGAAGGGCAGCAACGTGCGCATGCGGATCCGATTCAACGACGTGCCGCGCTACCCGGAGAGCCTGGAGCTGATCGGGCAGGGCGTCGCGACCTCCGTCACCACCTCGAATCTCCAGGTGGCCCAGGACTATCTGACCTTCACGGGTCGCTTCACCGACGAGGAGAAGTGGCTCGTCGTCGACCCTCAGACCTCGGGTGGTCTTCTGATCTCCCTTCCATCCGACCAGGCGCCGCAGCTCGTCGCTCGTCTCCGCGAGCGTGGGAACGAAGTCGCCGCCGTCATCGGCGAAGTGGTTCCCTCCGGAGGCAGGCCGGCTCTCGAGTTCATCAAGTAGGGCCGGCCGGACCTCGTCTCAGAGCGTCGTCATCGGGTCGACGTCGATCGCGATCCCCTCGGTCCGGACCTTTCTGCGCTCGAGCTCGCGGAGCATCCGATCCAGGGCTTCCCGCAGCTCCCTGCGTTCCGCCGCCTTGACGAGGAGCTGGACGCGGTACTCGCCCCGCAGCCGCTCGAGCGGCGCCGGTGCCGGCCCCAGCACCTGCAGGGATCGACCCGCCCCGCCTCGCAGAATGCGGCCGACCTCATCCGCCTGCGCGCGCGCCCGATCGAAGGCGCGATCCTTCACCACGATCGTCGCCAGGGAGGCGTACGGCGGATAGTTCATGGCCCGCCGGTAAGCCAGCTCGCGGGCCGCAAACCCCGGGAAATCATGCTCGCAGGCGAAGCGGATGGCGTGGTGGTCGGCGTAGTACGCCTGCACGATGACCTCGCCCTCGCGCTCCCCGCGGCCGCTGCGGCCGGCCACCTGGGCCAGGAGCTGGAACGCGCGCTCGCCCGCGCGGAAATCCGGCAGCCCGAGCAAGGCGTCCGCCGCCAGGACCCCCACCAGGGTCACGTTGGGGAAGTCGTGCCCCTTGGCGATCATCTGGGTCCCGAGGAGGATATCGATCTCTCCCCGCTCGACTCGCGTCAGGACCTCCTCGACCGAGCCGCGACCACGTGCCGTGTCCTTGTCCAGTCGTCGGACGCGCGCCCCCGGCAGGAGGGTGTTCAGGACTGTCTCCAGTCGCTCGGTTCCGGTCCCGCCGTAGTGCAGGTGGGCGCTCGCGCACGCCGGACAGGCGGCCGGCTCTGCGCGCGTGTCGTCGCAGTAATGACAACGCAGACGCCTGAGTCGCAGATGCCAGGTCATCGGGATGCTGCAGTTCCGGCACTGGATCGCCTCGCCGCAGGAGCGGCACAGCACGAACGTCGAAAACCCGCGGCGGTTCAGCAGGACCAGGCTCTGCTCGCCACGTCGCAGCCGCTCCTCCAGGGCGGACAGGAGACGCCGGGACAGGACCGACTCGCGACCCGCCTCCTCGAACTCGCGCCGCATGTCGACCCGATCGACGGGGGGCAGACCGGCGGCGCCGATGCGGCCCGGCAGCGTCAGGATCCGGTAGCGGCCGCGCCGGGCCTGGACATACGTCTCCATGGACGGCGTTGCCGACCCGAGGACGACGACCGCGCGCGACATCTTGGCGCGCATGATCGCCAGATCGCGGCCGTTGTAACGGGGGTGCTCGTCCTGCTTGTAGGAGGTGTCGTGCTCCTCGTCGACCACGACGAGACCGAGGTCCGGCAGAGGCGCGAACACGGCCGATCGAGCCCCCAGGACGACCTCGACGCGGCCGTCCCGGATCCGCCTCCATTCGTCGTACCGCTCCCCATCGCTGAGACCCGAGTGCAGAAGCCCCAGGACCTCACCGAAGCGGGACCGCATGCGGCGGGCCAGAAGCGGCGTCAGGCCGATCTCGGGGACGAGGTAGAGCGCCTTGCGTCCTCCGCGGATCACCGTCTCGATCGCGCGCAGATAGACTTCGGTCTTGCCGCTTCCGGTGACGCCGTGCAGCAGGAACCGCGCGAACGACCGGGTCGCGAGGGCGCCCTCGATCGCGTCGATGGCGGCCCTCTGGCCTGGTGTGGGAGTCAGCGTCTCAGGCGCCTGCACCGGCAGGTCGAGGGAGGCGGGACGGCGCAGCGCTTCCCGCGATGCCAGAGCGATCAGCCCCATTCTCTGGAGCGCGATCATCTCCCTGCGTGAAGCCCCGGCGTCGCGCAGGAGGCCGGCGACCGCCCGGCGGCCCCCCGCCTCCCGGAGGCGATCGAGTATCCGGCGTCGCCGCGACCCCCTCGGGTTTGCGCCGCCGCTGCCTCCGGCGATCAGGACGGCCTCCTCCTCGAGCCTCGGCCGGGGGCCCGGCGTGCCGGCGATCTCGGCGACCTCAAGATAGCCCTCGGCGCGGAGCCTCCCGAGGGTGCGCGTCGAGAAGCGAGGCCCGACCCGGCGGCGCAAATCGTCCAGGCGGATCGCCGCGCCGCTTTCCGAGGTGAACTCGGCGACCACCCCCAGAATCTCTCGCGCCCGCGGATCGGAGGCGATTCGCGGAAGTGAGGCGTCCACGAGGACGCCGCCGCCTTCCTCGAGTGTCCGCCTGCCTCGGGGCGTCACCGACACGACGCGGTGGATCCGGGCCTTCATCCCGGGGAGGGCGCAGCGGATCATCTCGCCCAGGGAGGCGATGTAGTAATCGGCCGCGAAGCGCGCGACCTCGAGGATCGACGCGTCCAGGACCGGCTCCGGGTCGAGGACCTGCTCGATCGGCCGGAGCGATCCGGGCGCGCTTCCGGGAGCGTCGCCTTCCAGGAGGTCCAGGAGGTATCCCGTGAGCTTGCGCCGGCCGAACGGCACGACGACGCGCACGCCGGGGCGGCAGCGCGGTGCCAGGGCCGGTGGGATCGCGTAGGTGAACAGGCGCCGCACCGGCCGGGGCACCGCGACCGATGCGCGCAGCGTGGTCATCCGCCCGCTTTCAGCTCGGCCATGACCTTCTTCATGTCGTCCCAGACCTCCCTCTTGGCGGCGGGATTCCGCAGGAGGTAGGCGGGGTGGAACGTGGGCATGACCTGGATGCCGTCCCGCACGTGGAAGGTGCCGCGCAGCCGGGTGATGCTGTCGCGCGTGCCCAGGACGGTCTGCACGGCGGGCGTCCCGAGACAGACCAGTACGCGCGGCCGGATCGCCTGGATCTGCTGGAACAGGAACGGCGAGCAGGTGCCGATCTCGTCCGGGAGCGGTGTGCGGTTCTCGGGCGGGCGGCACTTGACGACATTCGCGATGTACACGTCGGCGCGCGCCAGACCCATCGACTCGATGATCTTCGTCAGCAGCTGGCCGGCGCGCCCGACGAAGGGCTCTCCCTTGAGATCCTCGTCGGCTCCCGGACCTTCTCCGACGAACATCAGGCGTGCGTTCGGATTGCCCACTCCGAACACGATCTGTGTCCGGCCGCGGCAGAGAGTACAGCGCGTGCAGTCGCCGATCTCGCTGCGGATCAGCCGGAGGGCGGTCGCGGCATCGGGCGCCTCGGGGGCGCGCGCCGCGGCCCATCCCGGCGATCGTGACTCGGCGCTCCGCCCGCGGCGCGCCGGACGGGACGCCCTGTTCGCGTCCTCGTCCCCTCCGAAGAGGCCCGCCTGGATGGCCGTCTCCGGGGAAGTGATCACCGTCCGTCCATCCCCGTGACTCGTGTCCTGCGGGCGCGGGCGCCGTCGGTCAGCCGGCGGGAGCTCGTCGACGCCCATCAGCCTCAGCCATTCCAGGCGCGCCCGAAGGTCCTGTCGATCGCCGGGTGTCCAGCTCATGCTCGCGCCCCCCCTGCCGGCCGGCGTCTGGACCGGCCCGACTCGCCCGACAGGAGGGGCGCCGCCCGATCGAGGATGGCGGACGCCATCGCCTCCTTCGACATCAGCGGGAGGTCGGTCCTCTCCCCCGAACGATCCAGGATCAGGGCGCGGTTGGTGTCGGCTTCGAACCCTTCGCCCTCGACGCCAATGCGGTTGGCCACGATCAGATCCAGGTTCTTCTTCTTCAGCTTCTTGAGCGCGTTCGACGCGAGGTCTCCGGTCTCGGCGGCGAAACCGACCAGCACCTGCCCGGGACGCCGGCGTCGTCCGAGCTCCTCCAGGATGTCGGGGGTGGGCAGAAGACGCAGGAGGACGGCGCGGTCGGGCCCTCCGCGCTTCCGGAGGCGCCGGCGCAGGACGTCCTTCTTGATCTTCCCCGGCGCGCGCTCCTCGGGCCGATAGTCCGCGACCGCGGCCGCCTTGAGGACCAGATCGACCCCGGGCGCCTGATTCAGGGCGGCGCGGAACATCTCGTCGGCCGTGGTCACCCGCACCACCTGGACGCCCGCCGGGACCTCGAGATGCGTCGGCCCGCTGATCAGCGTGACCTCGGCGCCGCGCGCCCGCGCCTCTGCGGCGAGGGCGTATCCCATCTTGCCGGTGGATGGATTGCTGAGGAAGCGGGCGGCGTCGAGGGCTTCTCGGGTGGGGCCCGCCGTCACGAGGACGCGGCGTCCCTCAAGCGACCGCGGAGTTTTTTTTTACACAGGCCCAGGGCCGCGTCCACGATCGTCTCGGGCTCGGCCATGCGGCCGATCCCCTCCTCGCCGCACGCCAGCTCTCCCGCGACGGGATCGATGACGCGGACGCCGCGGGACTTGAGAAGCGCCAGGTTCGCCTGCGTGGCCGGGTGCTCCCACATCCAGACGTTCATGGCCGGCGCGACCGCCACGGGCGCCGTCACCGCCAGATAGAACGTGCTGAGAAAATCGTCCGCCATGCCGTGCGCAAGCTTGGCCAGGACGTCGGCGGTGGCCGGCGCGACCAGGAGAAGGTCCACCCCGCGCGCCAGGGCGATGTGCTGGATGTCCGCGCCCTGCGACAGGTCCCACGGGTCGGTGATGACGCGCTGCCCGCTGAGCGTCTGGAGCGTGAGCGGGGTGATGAACTGCTGGCCGCCCGCCGTCATGATGACGTGTACCTCGGCGCCCTCACGGGCCAGGCCGCGGACAATCTCCGCCGCCTTGTAGGCCGCGATACCGCCGGTCACCCCCAGCGCGATGCGCGGGCGCGCGCCGCCGTTTTTCGTGCGCTCCGCCGGTCCTTCAGCTGGCCGGCTCACGGTTGTCCATCGCCGACTCATCGACCGGGTAGGTCTCGGTCGTCACCTCGGCCACCTCCTCGATCGGGTACTCCTCGGGGAAGGGGCCATAGCTGTAAGGAATGACGCCGGACAGGACCTCCTGCATGGCCACGGTCACCGGCTTGCGGGCCGTCGTTTCGATGCGCGGGCGCGCGCCGCGCTGCAGCTGTTTGCAGCGCTCGCCCGCCACGCTGATGAACTCGAACTTGTTGCCGATCGTCGCGGTCGAGATCATGAACCCTCCGAAAAGGAGCGCGGGAACGTGCTCCCACGCCGCATTCTAGTCGAAAAGCGTTCCCGAATCGAGAGCCTGCAGGCCGCGACGCCCGCGTCTACGGTTGCGTGGCGAACTCGCGCACGATGCGATCGATGCGGGGCCCCTGGCGGACGCTGCGGCAGCGCGTCGCTTCCAGAACGGCACGCAGCTGCCGGTAGGCCGTCTCCAGGTCGTCGTTGATGATCACGAAATCATAGTCGCGGCACTTCTCGATTTCCGCGCGCGCCAGACCGAGCCGGTGGGCCACCTCCTGCGGATCGTCGGTGCCCCGCCTCTGCAGTCGTTCCCCGAGCGCGGCCCGGCCGGGCGGCAGGATGAAGATCAGGACGGCGTCCGGTACCTGCCGGCGGATGCTCCTCGCTCCCTGCGTGTCCAGGTCGAGAAGGATGTCGCGTCCGCCTTCGATCACCTCCCGCAGGCTGCCCGCGGTCGTTCCGTAGAGCTGTCCCCCGACGACGGCCCATTCGGCGAATTCGCGATCGTCTCGTCGACGCTCGAACTCGTCCCGACCAACGAAGTGATAGTCGATGCCGTCCCGCTCCCCCGAACGGGGCGGGCGTGTCGTGAAGGAGACCGAGAAATCGATGCCCCGGTCGTCCTCCAGGAGTCGTTTGCACAGGGTCGTCTTGCCGGCACCGGAAGGAGCCGAAATCACGAACACGGCGCCCGACGGGCGGGCGGGCTTGGAGTCGTCGCTCGCAGCGCGCGCTGATTTCATTCGAGGTTCTGAACCTGCTCGCGAATCTTCTCGACCTCGGCCTTGATGCGGAGCGCTTCCCCGCAGACGGTCGGAGCCTCCGCTTTGGAGGAGATGGTGTTCGCCTCCCGGTTCATTTCCTGCATGATGAAGTCCAATGTCTTGCCGACCGGCCCTTGCGGCCGCTCGAGAACGGCTGAGGACTGGTCGAGGTACCCCCTGAGGCGGACCAGCTCCTCGGTGACGTCCACGCGCCCCGCCAGCAGAGCGACCTCCTGTTCCAGGCGTCCCGTGTCGAGCGCATGCTCCCCCTGCAGCAGGGCCGCCAGGCGCTCCCGAATGCGGTGCGCGTAGTGCGCCGGAAGCGCCGCCGCCTCCTGCTCGATGCGTCCCGCCGCCGCGCGGATCGTCGCGAGACGATTCTTCAGGTCGTCGACCAGTCGCCCGGCCTCCGCGGTGCGGCCGTCGTTGTACTCCGTCAGGGCACCGCGCAGCGCCTCGCAGACCAGGTCCGCCTCGGCCCCATCCGAGCGCGTCGCATCTCCCTGCACGGTGATCGCACCCGGTATCGCCAGAAGACTCTCCAGACCCACGGAGCCCTTCACCCCGAACTCTTTCTTCAGGCTCGCCGCCGCTCTCATGTAAGCGGCGACCAGGTCGCGGTTCACTTGCACGGCGAGCGGTACGGGCCGTGAGGACGTGAGCAGGACCACCATGTCGATGCGCCCGCGCGCCACCTGCCCCTGGACCTGCGACCGGAGCCGAGCCTCCAGGAGACTCATCTCGGCGGGCAGTCTCATTCTCACTTCGAGGTACCGGTGGTTGACCCCCTTGAGCTCCACCACCGCGCGGACGCCGTCACGATCGGCCGTGCCCTGGCCGAAGCCGGTCATGCTCCTGATCTCGAAACGATCGCGTTCCGCGCTCATCCTGCTCGTGCCCGTCGTCGTGGCTGACTCCCGCGGCCCCTGTCCCGCGCGCGCCGTCGATCATACCCCAGGCGGAGGCGGCGACCCGTCCGATCGCTCCCGGGCGGCCGAGACGGCTCCGCACGCGCAGCAGCGCGTTGCGCATCGATTCGGCGGTGCGCGGATCGACGAGGATCCTCCGCAGTTCGCGCGCGATCCTCTCGGGCGTGCACTGGCGCTGCACCAGCTCGGGAGCAATACGCTCCCCGGCGATCAGGTTCGGCATGCCGATGTGCGGCACGTCCGAAATCATCCTGGCCAGCGCGAAGGTCAGCGGGTTCATCCGGTAGACGATGACCAACGGAACGCCCAGAAGGGCGGTCTCGAGGGTCGCGGTTCCGGAAGACGCCACGGCCGCATCACAGGCCGCGAGCGCATCGTAACGCTCCTCCTGCACAAGCCGGCAGTCGAGCGCCTCCGGAGGCGATCCGGGCGTGACCGACCGGACCCGCTCGGTCTCGACGATGCGCTCCACCTCCTGCAGAACCAGCGTCGGGGCCACGGGAAGCAGGAATTGCAGGTCGCGGAATTCATCCCGAAGGCGGCGCGCCGCGCGCAGCATGATCGGGAGATGCGCCGCCAGCTCGTTCCGGCGGCTTCCCGGCAGAAGCGCCACGGTGCGCCGGGCGGGATCGAGTCCCAGGGGTCGAAGCGCCTGCTCCCTCGAGCGCGACGGCAGGGCGAGGTCGAGAAGAGGATGACCGACGAACTCGACGGGGATGCCCGCGCGCCGGTAGATCTCCTCCTCGAAAGGCAGGATCACGAGCATCCTGTCGACGACGGAGGCGATCTGACGCACCCGCCCCTTCCGCCAGGCCCAGACCTGCGGGCTGACGAAGTAAAGCACCGGAACTCCCGCCGCGCGCGCGCGCTTCGCCAGACGCAGGTTGAAGTCGGGATAATCGATCAGCAGCACCAGATCGGGCCGCTCGGGCGACCTCAGGACGCTTCGAGCCGCGCGATAGGCGCGCCAGATGGCGCCCGCGCTCCCGATGACCTCGAGGATGCCGGTGACGGCGAGCTTCCCGGCATCCTCCAGCGGGCGCAGACCGGCCGCGCGCATCGCCGGTCCCCCGATGCCCGTGAACCGGACGGTCCTGTTGGCGCCGTCCGCAGCCGTCGGCGTGATCGCCATCTCCCGAATGACGAGGCTGCCGTAAAGGTCCCCCGACGCCTCTCCGGCGACGATCAGGACGCGGGCGCCGGAGGTCACAGCGCGTTGTCGCGGGGGCTCGAGACACGTGGATCCGCGCCCGAGTCCGATGTGCGGCAGGTCGAGCTTCCGCCGACGCCCTGGGCGAGGCTCCGGGCACGAGCGGTGAGGTGTTCGAGCCGGGATTCCAGCTCCCGGCGGCCCTGCTCCATCGCGTCACGGTCGGACTGTGGCGGAATGTCGATCGGCTTCCCGTAGACGAAGGCCGCGTGCGACAGGGGAAGCGGAACCTGGAAGGCATCCCAGGACCGCAGGGTCCAGGCCCGGGACGCGGCGAAAGCGACAGGGACGATCGGCGCCCGCCCGAGCCGCGCCGCCTCGATGGCCCCCAGTTGCGCCCGATGACGGGGCCCGCGAGGGCCGTCAACCGCGATCGCCACGTCGCATCCGGCCCGGAGCTCTCGAATCAGACGAGACAGCCCTCCCACGCCCCCTCGACCTGTCGACCCGCGCACCATGCGGTGTCCGAAGCGCTCCAGCGTTCTGGACACGTATTCGCCATCCCGGTGACGGCTGCTCAGAACCGCCAGCCGCCGACCATAGGAGGAGCCGAGGTAGGAGTAGGTCATCATGAGCAGCTGATCGTGGTAGAAGGCGTGCACGTAAGGACGTCCCTGCTCGTGGAGTCGGGTGACGACCTCCTCGCCGACGGACGTCCAGGTCATGAGATGCCGCAGGGTTACGATCAGTCGGCCGGCACACCAGGGTCCGACGAGGAGCGCAAACCGGTCGATCAGGGCGTGTCCCGTTCGGTCGCTCCGAGGAGCGTGCTTGCCTGCACCCATCGTGACCGACCTCATCCGAAATCGCCGGAGCACCACTCCGGACCCCGTTCCGGAAGGCCGATTATAGGATGACTTATCGCGCTCATGCCGGATCCGGCGGCCGTTCTTTTTTCGCGCAGAGTTACCGACCGCAGGCTAGAATGCCGGGCCATGCCTCCTGCCGTTGCCGGCCCCGTCGGGCCGTCCCTTCTTCCACGTGCTGTCGTGTCCGCCGCGATCACCCTGGCCGTGTGGGCGCCCGGGGTGGCGGCGCCGGCCGTCCACCCGGACGAGGTCGTGCTCCTGAAGTACCCTTACCCGTATCAGGCCGCTCTCACGATCGCCTCCGATACCCACGTGGCGTCGGTGGAAACGTTTACCGCGGTGCACACCTTGATCAACTCGACCGAATGGATTGCGCGGGGCTCCCCGGCCTGGAGACTTCTCTTCACGGACCCTGCGATCGACCAGCGCGCGGTGTGGCGGGAGGGAATCTCAGGCTTCGGTCTGCCGATCGCGGATTCGTGCTGGTTCTATCATCCAGTGACCGGCGTGTACCTCTCGTTCGACGAGCACGCCCATGCGCCCGTCCCTCATATCGAGGACAGCGTGGACTTCAGGGTGGTCGTCGATTCCTGGATCCGGCGTGGTTGGGTCGACACGCTGCACACGCCGGGCGAGGGACCCATCAGCCGTTCCGCGATGAAGGCCGGCCTGGACTGGCTGGCCGAAGAGCCGTACCGGCACCTTCAGGTGTGGTCGAATCACACCTACACTGAAACACCGACCTGCCTGGGTCCGGCGGGCCTGAGCGCCCTGCCCCTGGTGCTCAAGAACCTGGCGAAAACCTTCACCATGGGGATGTGCGCCGTCGGCGGGGAGCGACTCGCGCGGAAGATCGCCGCCAACCCGTACCCGTCGCCCTTCCCGCAAGGACAACGGGGCGTCGGGTACGTTCTCGCGACGCTTCTGCTCGGCTGCGTTCTCTGGCTGCTGTACTGTCTCGTGCGCCCGCGCGCCCGGCCGCTGCGGCATTTCAGCCTCGGGGGGCTGGCGCTCGGCGGCGTCCTCGCCGCTCTGCTGGTCGTCAAGCTCGACTTCTGCGAGGGCGACAACCCGAAGAGCCCTCTGTACTGCGCCGATCTCATCCGGCACGCGGGGTTCCGGTTCTTCTGGCTCCTGCCCGGAGCGCCAGGATACCAGCCGGAGATCCCCGGCACTCTCACCACGCCCGAGTGGAGCTATGGCACGCAACGCGCCGGCCTGTGCCTGGTGACGCTCGACGACGGCAAGCAGGCCTTCGCCTTTCCGCGCTGCTACCTCGGCGATCGCGGGCTCCAGAGCCTCGCGCTCCTCACCGATGCGGGGCTCAAGAGTCTGTGCGACCGCAAGGGAATGTCGATTCTGTACACGCATTGGGCCGACGCCCCCCGCGAGGTTTTCGACTCCACGGGATTGGATGGTCTCGATCTCCTGCGCCGATACCGCGATCAGGGGCGCGTATGGGTCGAACCGACGTCGGCCGTCCTGCATTTCAGTTTCATTCGCACGTTTCTGCGGTACTCCTCGCGCGTCGAGGATGGCCGCCGTCTGATCGAGATCGATCGGATTGCCGATCCGACCGGGGACCCGTTCGTGCCCTCGCTTCAGGACTTGAGGGGTCTGTCGTTCGATTCCCCTTCCGGGACGCCGATCGAGGTGCGCCTCGCGGAACGTCGCGTCGAACCATCGGCGTATGAGTTGATCGCCGCCGGCCCGCGCACCATCGTCCGGTTCCCTCTTGGCTCCACCATCTTTGCGTCCACGACACCCGGCGCCGATGCCACGCCTCAGCCCCGTTAGCCCCGAGTCGTGGGCCACGTTCTGGCGCTCCCTGGGGATATTCGCGCTGGCCTTCTGCGTCCGCATCGTCTACACCTCGGTCTTCGTGGACGCCAATGCCCCACTTCACGACGATGCCGCCCAATACGATTACATCGGCTGGAGCATGGCCCAAGGCGGACCTTACGTCGCTCAGGACGGGTACCGCAGCCATCGGGCTCCCGGACAGAGCGTCCTGCTCGCTGCCGTCTACGCGATCAGCGGACACGATTGGAACGCGGCTCGTGTCGTGCAGGCCGGCCTGGGCGCTGCCACAGGAGTTCTCGTCCTATCCCTCGGGTCCTACATCTTCGGTCCGGAAGCCGGAACCCTCGCGGGGCTCGTCTGGGCCGTGTTCCCGTATTCCCTGTTCTTCTGCAGCACGCTGCTCTCGGAGCCTCTCTGCACCTTCCTTACCGTCGCATCGACCTGGGCGCTGGTTCGGGCGCGCGAAGGCCTCCTCTGGACGTCGGCCTGGGCGTTCTTCGGAGCCCTTGCGGCGCTGACCCGTCCCAATATGGCCCTCGCGTTCGCGCTCGGAGTCGTCTGGCTGTTGATCGGGCACAACCGCCGCGTGATCCCTGTCCTGTGCGGCGTGCTGATCTTCTGCCTCACGCTCCTGCCCTGGACGATCCGGAACTATGTCGTCCATCATCGCCTCGTGCCCATCACCACGATGGGCGGGGTCGTGCTCTGGGAAGCGAACAACCCCTACGTCATGGAGAATCCGGCGCTCTGGGGGCGGGCGGCGCACGCGCCTGATCTACCGGAGGCGCGTCTGACCGATGGACTTTCCGAGGCCGACGCGGACGCCGTCGATTTCAGACTGGCCGCCGATTTCATCCGTCATCACCCGAAGACCGTACCCTGGCTCGTCGTGCACAAGTTCCTGAATCTCTGGAACCCGTTCCCACAGGTCGAGACCGAGTTCCAGCGCTGGGGCGCCGTGGTCACCGTGCCTCTCATGGTGGTCCTCCTCGCCGTGGGTCTGGTCTTTCTGAGCGTTGCCCGTCGATCGGGGACGGTCCCGTTGCTCCTCCCGATCGCCGTCATCTGCGTCACGGCGCTCGTCTATTGGGCCGACGCGCGCATCCGGGCGCCCGCGGATCCCGAGATCGTCCTCGTGTGCGTCTGGGGAGCGATCGGGATCGCGGCCGGCCTGCGCCGCCGCTCGACCACGGCGATGGTCGCATCATGACCTTGTGGCGGCTGCCTGCCGATCCTCCGCGGTCGCTGGGGCGGCGCGATCCACGCTATACTCGCCCCCTTTTCCTGGGGAGGGACTCGGGCTCATGACCAAGGATTCGGAGCGTGGGGCGTCCGTCGCGGATCCCGGGCGCAAGCGTGTCCTCATCACCGGAGGGGCAGGGTTCATCGGCTCCCATCTCTGCGAGCATTTCCTGGAACGAGGGTTCGAGGTCGTCTGCGTCGACAACCTGCTCACGGGGACCACGGACAACATCGCCCACATTCGAAATCGCGCCTTCAGCTTCATCCACCTCGACGTCACCAATTACATCTATGTCGAAGGGCCTGTCGACTACGTCCTCCACTTCGCCAGCCCCGCGAGCCCGAAGGACTATCTCGAGCTGCCGATCCAGACGCTCAAGGTCGGTTCGCTGGGGACGCACAAGGCGCTCGGGCTGGCGAGAGCCAAGCGGGCGACCTTCGTGCTCGCCTCGACCTCGGAGGTGTACGGCGATCCGCTCGTCCATCCGCAGAACGAGCCGTATTGGGGGAACGTCAACGCCGTGGGGCCCCGGGTCGTGGCTGACGACGCACAGCGTTTCCCCCAAGCGTTTACCGTCCCCGTACCCAAACC
>CAYLND010000014.1:0-42369 GCA_964384905.1 uncultured Acidobacteriota bacterium | reverse complement strand
CGGTCCTGGTGTTCTTCGCGTTCGCGGCGCTGTTCTGGGCCGCCTACGAGCAGTCGGCCTCGACGCTGAATCTGTTCGTCGATCGCTACGCGGACCGGACCCTGTTCGGCTGGACCGTGCCGTCGAGCTGGTTCGTGTCGATCCAGGCCCTGTTTGTCATCCTGCTCGCCCCCGTGTTCGCCTGGATCTGGGTGCGACTCGGTCCGCGCGAGCCTTCGACGCCGATGAAGTTCGCCCTCGGTCTCCTGCTCGCCGGTCTGTCGTTCGTCCTGCTCCTGCCGGCGGCCGCGATGGCGCAGAGCGCCGAGGGGGTGCGGGTGAGCGGCCTGTGGCTGGTCGGGGCGTATTTCCTGCAGGTGATGGGCGAGCTCTGCCTGAGCCCCGTGGGGAACAGCGTGGTGACCAAGCTGGCTCCCCCCCGGATCGTCGGCATGATGATGGGTCTCTGGTTCCTGTCGATCGCTGCCGGCAACAAGATCTCCGGATGGCTCGCCGGGTTCTCCGCCTCGGTGCCTCTGACCACGCTGTTCGGCTCGGTCGCCGTGGTGACGCTCGCCGCCGCGTTCATTCTGTTTCTGATCGTCCGTCCGATCCGCCGCCTGATGGGCGGGGTCCACTAGCGCACCCGGGCGAGGATCACGTGGTCGGTCGAGCCCGGCCAGGGCGGCTCCCGTTTGAAGGAGCCCCAGCAGGCAACCGTCTCGAACCCGTTCTCGTCGAGCAGGGCGTCGATCTCAGGCGGCGTGTAAAGATGATAGAGGAGCCGTGTGTGCCGCTCCTCGATCGAGGCGCCGCCCTCTTCCGTGACGCTCCACGTATAGTGCACCTCGAGCGTCGACGATCGGGCGTCGGGTCGGGTTCGGACGCCACGGACGGCGACCCGCTTCGTGCCGGCGACCGGCCGTTTGATGGCGTCCGGTTGTGCGTGCGGTCCGGCGAGCAGGTCCGGGTCGGGACGCATCACATCGAAGCACAGGACACCGGAAGGCACGAGATGCCGGGCGACGTTCCGCAGCCACGCTCTTCGATCATCGAGGCGGATCAGGTGCTGCGCGACGCGGAAAGGCGCCGTCACCAGGCGGAACCGCTTCCCCAGCCGCGCGCTGCGGATGTCGCCCCGGGTCAGCGCGATCCTCCGCCTGACGCGCCCCGGCTCGGCGGAAAGCTTCATCCGGAGCACGCGGAGCATGGAGCGCGAGGAGTCGATGCCTTCGATGGAGAGTCCGAGGCGGGCGATCGGCAGGAGGTTCCGGCCGCTTCCGCATCCCATTTCCAGGACCGGGCCGCCGATCTCGGCGGCGAGGGACGAGTAGAAGGCCACGTCGTCCGCCCGCCCGTCGGCGGCATAGTCCGCGTCGTAGAATCGGGCCATCTCCGCATACGGGTCGTGGCGCGTCGAACCCGATGCGCGCTTGTTCGGCATGATCCTTCCCGCTCGTCACGAACTTATCGCAGAGTCGTGCGCCACCGCAAGGCGACGCGCTCGCGGCGGAATGGTCGCGAAGCTCGCTCCTCCCGGCCCGGTCCGCGTGCTAAGATGCCGCGCTCGTGAACTCATCCGACAGCGATGACCGACGCCAGCGGGTGGCCGCTGCGCGCCGCAGGCTCGACGGGCTCGTGTCGACGTGGCGGGCGCGGCACTCTGCCGCCGCGTTGCATCGCCTCGGACGGTTCGTCGAAACCATGGTCGGTATCGCGCCGCAGGCCCGCGGCCCCGACGTGCAGCGACCCGATCTCTACCGCTTTCCGGAACTGGCCGCGCGGGCGTGGTACGAACCGGACAGTTTCCCGTGGATCGGGACCCTCGAGGATCGCTGGCGCGAAGCGCGCGCCGAGCTGGAGGCGCTCCTCGAGCAGCCGGGCTCCTTCACACCGTTCGCGGATGGAGACGGCGCAGCGTATCGCGAGGAGAAATTCGGGTTGCGCGACCGCCGCGACTCCTGGACCGTGTACGATCTTCTGTCGTTCGAAGGGGCCGCGCGATGCCCGCGCGCGGCGGCTCTTGTCGCCGAGGCCTTGGGCGAGCCGCTCCTGGCTCAATTCTCCCGCTTGCGTCCGGGGACGCATCTGCCGCCCCATTGCGGCCTTTCGAACGACCGGCTGACCGTGCATCTCGGCTTGAGCATCCCCCCTGGCTGCACCATCCGCGTCGGCTCCGAGACGAGGGCCTGGAGGGAGGGCGAGTGCCTCGTGTTCGACGACAGTTTCGAGCACGAGGTCTGGCACCTGGGCGAGCGGGATCGGGTCGTCCTGCTGGCGCGCTTCTGGCACCCGGATCTGACCGCGATCGAGATCGAGGGCCTGCTCGCGATCGAGGAGGAGGTGGGGCCCCTGCTCGGCGCCACCGCCCAGGAGCGCATGATCGCGCTCGACCTGTTGCGCCGTCCCGTCTGAGCCGCCGACTCGACCAGGGAGCGATCGGATATCATCCTTCCGGGCCGCCAACGGTCCATTCCGAATCAGGAGAACGGCATGGGTGGCGACGACAAGGACGAGGATCTCTACCGCGTGGTCATGAACGACGAAGAACAGTACTCGATCTGGCCGCTCGACAAGGAAAACGCCCCGGGCTGGAGGGACGAAGGCAAGACCGGCACCAAGGCGGAGTGTCTGGCCCACATCAAGGAAGTCTGGACCGACATGCGGCCGAAGAGCCTGCGGGACAGGATGGACCGGGACAAGGCCGGGTCATAGCGTCGCGCGTCGATCGTCTCCCCTCGCTCTCTCGTCGGGTCCAGGGAGGGCGACCCCGACAGGCGCGCCGTTCGCTGCGCGCTCCAGCAGCGCTCCGAGTTTCTTCGCCAGGACGCGAACCTGCGGCTCGCGCATCATGGAATAGTGATCTCCGGGCACTTCGTGCGTCTCCACTCCCCCCGCGGCACGATCGTTCCAGCCGAGCGACGGGTCGGGACGGCGCACGGTCGCTTCGGCCGCGCGCAACAGAGCAACGCGTCCTGGATACGCCCCAGGCAGATAGCCGCGCAGCGCCTGCAGGTTGGCGCGCAGCACCGCGAGGAGATGCTCCATCTCGGGGCGGCCGATCTCGGATGGCAGGAGTCCGCCCGCCCTGGCGCGTTCCAGGACGCGGTCGACCAGTGGCGCGCCGCCACTGGCATCGTCCGACGCGCCCGCGGGCGAGACGGACCCCGGACGATCGCCCAGCTCCCGGGCGAGCAGCCCCACCAGCGTGCTCCCGTCCAGCGGGTCGACCTGCGCGGGCAGCGAGCCGGGAACATGGGTGTCGATGAGGGCGAGTAGCCCCAGGCGTTCGCCCGCGGCCGCCAGCCGGCAGGCGATCTCGTACGCGACGACACCGCCGAACGACCAGCCGCCGAGATAGTAGGGTCCCCGCGGCTGTCGATCGCGTATCGCCCCGAGGTAAAGATCCGCCAGGTCCTCGACGCGGGAGGCCGGCGCGGCATCGCCGTGGATCCCCGGCGCCTCCAGCGCGTAGTAGCGTCGATCATCCCGCAGCAGGCGCGCCAGGGCGGCGTAGCAGAAGACCGTCCCGCCGATCGGATGCACGAAGAAGAAGGGTGGCCGCGTCGCCCTCTCTCCCCCCGAGAGCCAGACCAGAGGCGGTCTCGCATCCGGTGCGGTGTCCTGCCTCAGGGCGGCGGCCAGCGCGGCGATCGTTCCGCCACGGAACAGGATCGAGAGCGGCAACCTCTGTCCCAGATCGGCCTCGATGCGGCCGATGGCACGCACGCCCAGGAGGGAATGGCCGCCCAGATCGAAGAACGATTCGTCGATACCGATCGGACGAACCCCCAGGAGATCCTCCCAGATGGCGACGAGCCTGCGCTCCACCTCGTCGCGCGGCGGCGCCGGTGTCGAGGGACCCTCCCGGCGTGGAACGCGATCCACCCGCATCGCCCGCAGGGCGCGCCGATCGATCTTGCCGCTGGGCGTGAGCGGCAGGGCGTCGAGCGGCACGATGGCGGAGGGTACCATGTGCTGCGGCAGCTTCTGCTTCAGGAAGGCGCGCAGGTCGTCCGCAATCACGACTTCACCGGGTTCGGGCACGACGAAGGCCACCAGACGTGCGTCCCCCGGCGCCGGCTCGTGCACCACCACGGCGCTCTTCCGGATATACATGTGCCTTCCGAGCACCGCCTCGATCTCCTCCGGCTCGATGCGGTAGCCACGCACCTTCACCTGATGATCCGTTCGCCCCAGGAACTCGATCGTGCCGTCCGACATGAATCGACCCCGGTCGCCGGTCCGGTACAACCGCGCGCCCGGCTCCCCGCTCCAGGGATCGGGACGAAAGACGTCGGCGGTCGAAGCCGGCAGCCCCAGGTAGCCACGCGCCACGCCGTCCCCGCCGACGTAGAGCTCGCCCGGGACGCCGGCCGGGACCGGCTCCATATCGGGACCGAGCAGATAGACGCGCGTCCCCCGGATCGGACGCCCGATCGGCACGCCGCGTGCCTCGGCTCCGGGGGCGGGCGCCACGCACCTGTGCACCGTGCTCCAGACTGTGGCCTCGGTCGGCCCGTACTCGTTGTACAACTCGGCGCCCGGCACGGACTCGCGGTGCCGGGCCGCCAGTGCGGCGGGGCACGTCTCCCCGGCCACGATGACGACGCGCAGCGGCTGCAGATCGCCCTCACGGGCCTGCGCCAGGATGTAGGCGTAGAGCGACGGGACGCTGAGCCAGTGCGTGGCTTCCTGCCGCGCGATCACGGACAGGAGCCGCTCCGGATCCTCGTGGACGTTCTCGGGCGGGAGGACGAGCGTGCCGCCGGTGCAGAGAGTCCAGAAGATTCCGGCGACCGAGCTGTCGAAAGCGACGGAGGACAGCAGCAGGAAGCGCGCCGGTGTCTCGCCGTAAATTTCAATGCGGGCGGCCGTCGAGTGCGCCAGACTCGCGTGCGCCACCTGGACGCCCTTCGGCCGCCCCGTCGATCCGGACGTGTAAATGACGTAGGCCAGGGCGTCCGGGGCGGGGCGCTCCCGGAGAGGCGCCGCGTTCTGGGTCGCGATCGACGCCGCATCCGCGGTCGCGTCGAGGCACACGACCTGCGGGGCGCCCAGATGCAGCGACTCATGGAGACGCTCCCGGCTCAGCAGCACCGGCGCGCGTGCATCTTGAATCATGAGCTCGAGGCGCTCGCGCGGATAGGTCGGGTCGAGCGGCACGTACGCTCCGCCGGCTCTGAGGATGCCGAGAATGCCGACGATGAGATCGGCCGAGCGCTCGAGACAGATCGCGACCGGCACCTCCGGCCCGACGCCCAGGGACCGCAGATGGCGGGCCAGCCGAGTGGAGCGCGCGTCGAGCTCGGAATAGGTGATCGGCCGGTCGCCGGAGACGACGGCCGGAGCGCCGGGCGATCGGGCGACCTGGGCCTCGAACAGGTCGACGACCGTCCGGCCCTGGGATCGGTTCGCGGCCGCCCCGCTCCACTCGACGAGCAGAGCGCGGCGCTCGGGCGGCGACAGAAGCGGCAGCCTCGACAGGCGGCGATCGGGATCGGCGGCGGCGGAGCGCAACAGGCTTTCCAGGTGCCCCGCCATCCTGGCGATCGTCGCCTCCTCGAACAGCTCGGTGGAGTATTCGAAGGCCCCGGCCAGCCCTTCGGCATCCTCCGCGATCGACAGAGTGAGGTCGAACTGCGAGGTGCCCGCGTCGACCTCCAGGCACTCGATGTCCAGACCGGCGGGCTCGGGGACCTCCCCGGACGGGGGCTGCAGGGCGAACATCACCTGGAACAGCGGCGCCCGGCTGAGGTCGCGCTCCGGCTGCAGCGCCTCGACCAGCTTCTCGAACGGCAGATCCTGGTGCGCATAAGCGCCCAGGGCGTCCTCGCGGGTGCGCGCCAGGAGCGTGCGGAACGACGGGTCGCCCGACAGATCGCCTCGCAGGACGAGCGTGTTGACGAAGAACCCGATCAGCTCCTCGGTCTCCACCCTGCTCCGTCCGGCGATCGGCGAACCGACCAGGATCCCCTCCTGTCCGGTATAGCGGAACAGCAGCGCCTCGAACCCGGCCAGGAGCGTCATGAACAGAGTGACTCCTTCGCGGCGCGACAGGTCCGCGAGCGCCGCGCCCAGATCCGCAGGCAGCGCGAACGCGTAGCGCGCTCCGCGGTAGGTCTGCACCGGCGGCCGGGGACGGTCCGCGGGCAGGTCGAGGACGAACGGGGCGCCGTCCAGACGCTTCTTCCAGTACTCGATCTGCCCGCCCAGGACGTCGCCCTGCAGCCACTCCCGCTGCCAGGTCGCGAAGTCGGCGTATTGGATCACGAGCTCGCCCAGCGGCGAGACCCGGCCGCCGCGGGAGGCGTCGTAGATCTGCGCGAGCTCGCGCCGCAGGAGCTGCATCGACCAGCCGTCGCTGACGGCGTGGTGCATGGTCAGCAGGAGAGCGTGGTCGTCGTCGGAAAGGCGCGCGAGGGTGGCGCGCAGGAGCGGACCCCGCGCCAGATCGAAGGCGGCGCGCGCTTCCTCCCGCGCCAGTCTCGTCAGCTCGGCCTCGCGCTGGTCCGCCGGACGGCGGCCCAGGTCGACGACCGGCAGAGCCGGCTCGAACGCCTCCGCGATCACCTGCACGGGCTCGCCCCGGCGTGTCTCGAAACGGGTTCGCAGAGCCTCGTGGCGCCGCACGATCTCGCGGAGGCTGTCGCGCAGCGCGCCGACGTCGAGCCGCCCGCGCACACGCAGGACGGCGGGGACGTTGTAGAAGGCGCAGCCGGGCTCGAGCTGGTCGAGAAACCACAGCCGCTGCTGCGCGAACGACAGCGGCGGATCGCCGGTACGTGGCCGCCGCCCGAGCGCCGGAGAAACCGTTCCGCCGCCGTTCGAGCGGGCGGCCTCGATCGCCCGGCCCAGGCCGGCGACCGTGGGCGCGTCGAACAGGGCGCGCAGGGGGAGATCCACCTGGAACGCCTCGCGCACGCGCGACACGAGCTGCGTCGCCAGCAGCGAGTGCCCGCCGGCCTCGAAGAAGTTGTCGTTCAGGCCGACGCGCTCGATCCGCAGAATCTGTCCCCAGAGACGCGCCAGCTTCTTCTCAGCGGGCGTGACCGGAGCGACGTGGGTTTCGTCGATCGACAGACGCGACGATCCCGGCGCGGGCAGCGCCTTCCGGTCCAGCTTGCCATTCGGCGTCCGGGGAAGCGCCTCGAGAACCACGAAGACCGACGGCACCATGTACTCGGGGAGCCTCCCCGACAGAAAGCGCCTCAGCTCGCCCAGCGACAACGACGTCGTCGATTGCTTCGCGACGACGTAAGCCACCAGCCTTCGCTCACCGTCCCGCTCGTCGCGCACCTGGACCACGGCCTCGGCGATCGCCGCGTGTCCGCTCAGAACCGTCTCGATCTCCCCTGGCTCGATCCGGAAGCCGCGGATCTTGACCTGCTGGTCGAGACGCCCGAGGAAGTCGAGCGTGCCGTCGATTCGGAATCGCCCCAGGTCTCCGGTGCGGTACATGCGCGCCCCGGGACGCCCCCAGAGCGGGTCGGGTACGAAACGCTCGGCCGTCAGCTCGGGCCGGTTGACGTAGCCGCGGCCCGGGCCGATGCCACCGACGCAGATCTCCCCCGGCACGCCCGGCGAGACCGGCTCCAGGTCCTCGTCGAGGACGTAGACGCGCGTGTTGTCGATCGGGCGGCCAATCGGTGTCGCGTCGGTCGCACCCCGCTGCGGCCGGGCGATCGTGGTGTAGACCGTCGCCTCCGACAGGCCGTAGAGGTTGACCACGCCCTCGACCGTCGTCTGCGCGTAGATCTTCTGCACCAGAGAATTCTGAAGCGCCTCGCCGGCCAGGCTGACGGTGCGCACCGAGGCGGGCAGACCGTCGGTCCGCACCAGCTCGGCGATCGCGGAGGGCACCGTGTTGACCAGCCTGACGAGGTGGCGCGCCGCCAGGGCGGGGAGCCGCAGGGCATTCTCGGCCAGGATGATCGCGCCACCCCACGCGAGCGGCGCGAAGATCTCGAGCACGGAGGAATCGAAGCAGACCGAGCTGCTGGCGAGGACGCCGGCCAGGGCGTCGTCGCCGAGCGCCCGGCGCGCCCAGTGCAGGAGCGACACCGTGCTGCCGTGCTCGATGGCGGCCCCCTTCGGCCGCCCGGTCGAGCCCGAGGTGTAGATCACGTAGGCGAGGTTGTCCGGCCGGACGCCGCGGTTCGGGTTTCCGGACGGCTCGCGCGCGAGCGTGTCGCGGTCGCGCTCGGGGCAGACCGCGCGCGCCCCGTGCGACGGGAGGGCGGGAAGCAGATCGACCTCGGTGATCAGCACCGGGGCGCCGGTATCCTCCAGCATGAACGCGACGCGTTCCCCGGGGTAGGCCGGGTCGAGAGGGACATAGGCGCCTCCCGCCTTCAGGATCCCCAGGAGCGCGACGACCAGATCGAGCGAGCGGCGCAGGCAGACAGCCACCAGGGTCTCCGGCCTGACACCGAGGCCGACCAGATGATGCGCCACCTGGTTCGCTCTGCGATTGAGATCGTCATAAGTGAGACGCCGGGTTCCCTCCACGATGGCGACGGCATCGGGGGTCCGCTCGACCTGCGCCTCGAACAGCTCGTGCACGCAGCCGTCGAGCCGCTCGTTTCGGGCGGTGTCGTTCCACGCGTCCACGATGCGGCGGCGATCACCCTCGTCCAGCGGGCTGAAGCGCTCGTGTCGCCCCTCGGGGTCGCGCGCCATCGTCTCCAGGACGCGACCGTACGTCCCGGCGATCTCCTCGACCTGCTCCCGCGCCAGCTCGGCCGAGCGGTAGTCGAGCGCGAGGTAGATCTGCGAGGTGAGCTCGTCCAGATTGAACTGCGCCGTCAGCGCGAAATAGGTCTGCTCGAAGCCGTAGCCGCCCCACAGATCGAGGCCGCCCTTGCGCTCGAGCTTCCGGTAGACGTGGAAGCTCGTGTAGTTGAACGCCGTGTCGGACAGGAACTGCCCGCCGGTGGCGCGCATCAGCTCGGACATCGGGAAGCGCCGGTAGGGCAGCATCTCGCGCTCCGCCTCGAAGGCGCGCCGCGCCAGTCCGGTCCAGCTGCCGCCGGCGAGCCGCAGCCGGAGCGGCAGGGTGTTGAGGAAGATTCCCAGGATCCTCTCGCCGTCCGCCTCCTCCGGCCGGCCGTTGGCGATGAGACCGGTGACCACGTCCTTCCGGCCGGTCGCGAGCCCCACGACCTTGACATGCGCCGCCAGCAGGAGGCTCTTCAGCGGCACGCCGGACGACCACGCCATGCGCTGCAGGGCGCCCGAGATCTCGGGGGAGATCGGCACCTCCACCCGGCCGATCGGCAGGGGCTCCGCGTCTCGTGACACCCGCTCGAGGCGCGGCACGCGGCAGGCGGTCGCGTCCTGGACCTTCCCGGCCCAGAAATCCCGGCATGCTTCGGAGCGCAGGGTGTCGCGCTCCAACGCCACGAAATCGCGGTACGAGGAGCGCAGAGGCGGCTCGGGCGGCGGATCCTCGCCGCGCAGAAGGGCGGAGTACACGGCCAGGAGATCGGTCATGAGGGTGGCCACGCTCCAGCCGTCGAAGAACGGCTCGCTGACCGTGAGCTGGAATCTCGCCTCCCCCAGACGATGCACGTGGATGCGCAGGAGCGGCCGGCGCGTCCAGTCGAACCTGCGACGCATCTCCTGCTCGACCCAGGCGGCGAGTGCGGCGTCCTGCCGCGCCGGCGGCAGCGCGGTCAGATCCAGCACTTCGATCGGGATCTCGGCGTGGCGGTGGACGAGCTGGAGCGGCTCGCCGAAGCCGTTCAGGTCGAACGAGGTCCTCAGGATCGGCTGGCGCTCGACCAGACGCCGGACCGCCTGGCGCAGGTGATCGGCCAGGAACGGGGCGCCGACCTCGATGCTGCTGACGTAGATGATGTAATCGCGGCTGAACTCGCTGTGGAACACGAATCCCTGCTGCAGCCGCGACAAGGGGTAGGCGTCCTCCAGATCGGCGGGCAGCCGGTCGCGGTCGTCCTTGGAAACCAGATCGAACGGTCCGGGTCGCTCGAGCGGTGGATCGGCCGGGAGGGCGCGCCCCAGTTCGGCCGCCAGCCCGCGGACGGTCTGGTAGGCGAAGATCTGCTCCAGGGACAAGTCGAGCCCCTTGTCCTTCGCCCTGGCCCTCACCTGGATGCTGCGGATCGAGTCGCCGCCCAGCGCGAAGAAGTTGTCGTCGATGCCGACCCTCTCGAGCCCGAGAACCTCCGCCCAGATCTCCGCCAGCGCCCGCTCCGCCGGAGTGCGTGGCGCCGCGAAGCTTTCCACGAGGTCCGGCCGGGCGCGGTCGGGGGCCGGCAGAGCCCGGCGATCGACCTTGCCGCCCGGAGACGTGGGCAGCGTCTCCAGGAACATGACGGTCGAGGGAACCATGTAGGCGGGCAGCCGCTCCATCAGGAATCCGCGCACCACGTCCAGGGTGCGCAGGGCGCCGGTTTCCGGCACGACGTAGGCCACCAGCCTCTCCTGTCCATCCGGTTCGGGGCGCGCCACGACGACCGCCTGGCGCACGCCGGGACAGAGCGCCAGAGTCGCTTCGATCTCCCCCGGCTCGATACGGAAGCCGCGAATCTTCACCTGATCGTCGGCGCGCCCCAGGTATTCGAGGTCGCCGCCGGACCGGCGCCGGGCGAGGTCGCCAGTCCGGTACAGCCGCCTCCCGGGCTGCCCCGAGACCGCGAACGGATCGGCCACGAAGCGCTCGGCGGTGAGATCGGGGCGATCCAGATAGCCGCGCGCCAGACCCGGGCCGCCCACATAGATCTCTCCCACGACCCCGTACGGCACAGGCTCACCGGCAGCGTCCAGCACGTGCAGGTACAGATCGGGGAGGGCGCGACCGATCGGACTCGCCCGCCCGGTGCCGTCGCCGGCTCGCAGCCGTCTCCAGGTGACGTGCACCGTCGTCTCGGTGATGCCGTACATGTTGACCAGGATCGGGCGCTCGTCGCCGTGCCGCTCGAACCAGGGACGAAGGCTGGAAGGCTCCAGAGCCTCGCCTCCGAAGACGAGAAGACGCAGCGACAGATCCGCCGGCGTTCCGGCGCCGATCGCGGCGTGCATCAGGGCGCGGAACGCGGAAGGGGTCTGGTTGAGCACCGTGACTCGCTCGCGGCGGAGAAGATCGAGGAACGCCTCCGGCGAGCGGCTGACGGGGAACGGAACGATCACGAGGCGGCCGCCGTGCAGGAGGGCGCCCCACATCTCCCACACCGAAAAATCGAAAGCGCAGGAGTGGAACAGCGTCCAGACGTCGTTCCGGCCGAAGTCGAGGACGGGGCGCGTCGCTTCGAACAACCGGGCGACGTTCCGGTGCGTGACCACGACGCCCTTCGGCCGGCCGGTCGATCCGGAGGTGTAGATGACGTACGCCGGATGGTCCGGAAAGGCGCCGGTCCGGATCCTCTCGGCGACCTCGCGATCGGGCGCGGCGTCACGGCCATCGAGACAGATCGCCTCGGCGCCGTGTCCCGACGAGTCCACCGGCAGCCGATCGCGCAGACGCTCGCTCGTAAGGACCACGGGCGCGCGTGTGTCTTCGAGGATGGTGGCAAGGCGCTCGCGCGGATAGGCCGGGTCGAGCGGCACGTAGGCGCCGCCTGCCTTCAGGATCCCGAGGATCGCCACGATCATGTCCGGCGACCGGTCCAGGCAGACGCCGACCATCGATTCGGGGCGCACCCCACGCCCGCGCAGGGTGCGAGCGAGCCGGTCCGCGGCGGCGTCCAGCTCGCCATAGCTCAGCGTGACACCTTCGAATGTGATCGCCGCGGCGGCAGGATCGAGACGGGCCCGCATCTCGAACATCTCATGGAGACACGATGCGCCGCCCGGTCCCGGCTCGGCGGCGATCGCGATCAACGCGCCTTCCCTTCCGTCGCCCGACGAGGCGGGCAACGCGACGCCGCCCCACTCCGCCGGAGGCCCTCCGACCCCAGCGGCCATGAGCTCCCGCCGCTCCCGCGGCGTCAGCAGCGGCAGCTCCGAGACGCGCCGCTCCGGGTCGGCGACCGCGCCCTCGAGCAGCGTCGTGAAGTGACCCAGAAGACGATCGATCGTCGAGATGTCGAACAGATCGGTGCTGTATTCGACCGAACCGGCGATCCCGGACGCGGTCTCCTCGATCTGCATCGTCAGGTCGAATTTGGCCGTGCCGGTGTCGACGTCCAGGGATTCCACCGAAAGCGCCGGAAGGCGCAGCACCGGGATCGGCAGGTTCTGCAGGACGAGCGCGACCTGGAACAGCGGCTGGCGCGCCGGGTCGCGCGGCAGCGACAGGAGATCGACGAGTCTCTCGAACGGCAGGTCCTGGTAGGTCTGGGCATCCATCACGGTCTCGCGCGCCCGGTGCAGGAGTTCGCGGAAGGTCGGATCGCCGGACAGATCGGCGCGCAGCACGAGGGTGTTGATGAAATGACCGATCAGTCCCTCGGTCTCCACACGCGGGCGCCCCGCGACCGGGGCTCCGATGCACAAGTCGTCCTGGCCGCCGTACCGGGCGAGGAGCGCCTGGAGCGCCGCCAGGAGCGTCATGAACAGCGTGGCGCCCTCGCGCAGGGAGAGGTCCCTGATCGCCACGCTGAGATCGGGCGCCAGCCGGAACGGACGCCAGGCTCCCCGGAAGGTCGCGATCCTGGGGCGCGGCCGGTCCAGGGGCAGATCGAGTGACGCCGGCGCGCTCGCGAGCTGCTTCTTCCAGTAGGCGATCGGGCCGTTCAGCCGATCGCCCGTCGGGCCCGCGCGCTCCCAGGCGGCGTAGTCGGCGTACTGGATCGGCAGAGGCGGGAGCAGGGTTGGCTTCCCCGCGATGACGGACTCGTACAGCGTCTGCAGCTCGCTCAGCAGCACGCCGAGCGACCAGCCGTCGCTGACGATGTGGTGCATGGTCAGCAGGAGGACATGGTCCTCGGCGCCGAGACGCAGGAGTCGGGCACGGAACAGCGGGCCGCGCGCCAGGTCGAACGGCGCGCGTGCCTCTTCGGCGGTCAACCGCTCTGCCTCGCTCTGGCGCAGCCCCGGCGGCAGCGGAACGAGGTCGGTGAGCGCCATCCCGCTCAGCCCCGCGGGCCGGACGTCCTGCACCGGCTCGCCGTCCGCCAGCCCGAAGACCGTCCGCAGGGACTCGTGGCGTTCGACGATCGCCGACAGACTGTCCTGGAGAGCGCCTCGGTCCAGCGGTCCGCGCAGGCGGAACGCCAGCGGGATGTTGTAGGCGGCGCTCCCGGGATGGAGCTGGTCGATGAACCACAGACGCCTCTGGGCCGACGACACCGGCGCCGATCCCGCGCGGACCGCCGCCTCGATCCGTTCCTCTCTCCCCGCCGCCCCGCCGGACCTTTCCGCGTCGATCGCCTCCGCCAGGCCGGCGATCGTCGGGCGCTCGAACACGAGACGCACCGGGAGAGCGACGCCCAGCGCCTCGCGCGCCCTGGACACGAGCTGCAGGACGAGAAGAGAATGTCCGCCCGCCTCGAAGAAATTATCGTGCACGCCGAAGCGCTCGCCTCCGAGAAGGGCGATCCAGATGCGCTCCAGCGTCCTCTCCGTGTCGTCGCGCGGCGCCGCTTTCGGCGCAGGGGGGGGGCGTCGCGTGGCCTGGTCGGGGCCGTGGATCTCGGCCGGCGTCATCGGAATCTCCGGCAGGACCACTTCCGAGACGCGGCGCGACGGGTCGTCGATCATGGCCCCGAGCAGCCTCTCGAAGGAGCGCGCCATCCGGCGGGCCGTCGCCGCATCGAACAGATCGACGCTGTACTCGAGAACGCCCTCCAGTCCTCCCTGCTGCTCCGCGAGGATCAGGGTCAAGTCGAACGGCGTGGCGCCGATCTCGAGGTCGACCGGGTGCGCCTCCAGCCCCGCCAGGACGGGCTCCGCCGGAACGCCCTCCTGCAGGACCAGCATCACCTGGAAGAGCGGGTGGAGAGAGAGATCGCGCTCGGGCCGCAGGTGCTCGACCAGCATCTCGAACGGCAGCTCCTGGTGGGCCAGACAGTCGCCGACGGTCGCGCGCGCGCGCCCCAAGAGCTCCGCCAGCGTCGGGTCGCCGGCCAGATTCCCGCGCAGGACGAGCGTGTTCACGAAGCATCCCACGAGCGGCTCGGTCTCGAGCCGGGTGCGCCCCGCGACGGGTGCCCCGATGCACACATCGTTCTGACCCGACAGTCGGTGCAGGAGCGCCTGCAGCCCCGACAGAGCGACCATGAAGATGGTCACCCCGCGGCGTCGCGCCATCTCCTTCAGCCGTGAGGTGCGATCGGCTCCGACCACGAACGGGACGCGGCCCCCCCGGTAGCTCGGAACGCGAGGGCGCGGTCGATCGTGCGGCAGAATGAGGGCGGGCGGCGCTCCAAGAAGCTGCCGCCGCCAGAACTCCAGAAGACGCGGCGGCTCGTCCCCCTGCCCCCAGCGTCTCTGCCAGTGCGCATAGTCGGCGTACTGGATCGAGGGCTCCGGAAGGGAGGGCGGCCGATCCTGCGAGAACGCCTCGTAGAGCGCGGCCAGCTCCCGGTCCAGAAGGGCGAACGACCAGCCGTCGCCGACGAGATGATGCATCGTCAGGACGAAGACGTGGTCGTCCTCGCCGAGACGCAGCAAGGCGACACGCGCGGGCGGGCCGTGCGCCAGGTCGAACGGCCGCCGGGATTCCTCCGACGCGCGCCGGACGATCTCCGCCTCGCTCCATCCACCGTCCGGCGTCCCGAGATCCACGACGCGCGCGGCGAGCCCCGCGGTGGGGGCGACCACCTGCACCGGCCCCGCGGCCGTCTCGAAGAACGTCGTCCTCAGGATCTCGTGGCGCCCGACGATTTGGTCCAGGGCCCGCTGGAACGCCCCCAGGTCCAGGCGGCCGCGCAGCCGCACCGCCCGGGCCATGTGGTAGGTCGGCGCGCCGGGGGCCAGGCGGTCGAGGAACCACAGGCGCTGTTGCGCGAACGACAGTGCCGCCGGCGCGCCGCCGGGCCGCCTCGGGATCGAGGCGGCCTGCGGATGACGTGCGGCCCGCTCGCGCAGGCGACGGATCAGGACCTCCCGCCGCTCCGCGGTGAGGCCCTTCAGGTGATCGGTCGGCTCAGGCGTCCTCGACACGCCTCCCCTCCGCCGTGTCGGTCCGGAGATCCAGTGACTGAGCTTCCGCCGGCCGCGTCCCGTCCATGAGCCCCAGCATGGCATCGAGCTCGCTCGGGCTCGCGGCGCGCAGATAGGCCGCCTCGATCAGGCACGCCAGGGCGCGAATCGTCGGCCGGTCGAGAAAGTCTTTCAGCGATACCTCGGCGCCCAGGTGGGCGCGGACGCGCGACACCAGGAGGGTGGCGAGCAGCGACTGTCCTCCAGCCTCGAAGAAGTTGTCCTCGACCCCCGGACGCTCCACGCCGAGCAGGCCGCCCCACAATCGCGCCAGCTCCTCTTCGATGGGCGTCGCCGGCGGGACGATGGACCCGCCGCGCGCTCCAGGCGCCGCCTCGGGGGCGGGAAGGGCGCGACGATCCACTTTGCCGTTCGGGGTGGTCGGCAGCGTTTCGAGTCTCACGAAGGTCGAGGGGACCATGTAGTCCGGAAGCGAGCGCCGCAGGAACTCACCGAGCCCGCCGGCCGCTTCCTCCCGCCCCGGCCGCGTCACGACATAGGCCACCAGCCGTCCGGCCGCGCTCCCCTCCCGGCTCGCGACCACCACGACCTCGCGCACGTCCGGGTGCGCCAGGAGCGCCGCCTCGACCTCTCCCGGCTCGATGCGGAAGCCGCGCACCTTGATCTGATCGTCGATCCGACCCAGGTACTCCAGATCGCCGTCTTCCCGGTACCGCGCCAGGTCGCCTGAGCGGTACAGGCGGCGCCCCGGAATTTCAGAGAACGGATCGGGAACGAAGCGCTCGGCCGTCAGATCGGGCCGCCCAAGATAACCGCGCGCCAGCCCCGCGCCACCGACATAGATCTCGCCGGGAACGCCGATCGGCACCGGGCGCATGCGGGCGTCGAGCAGACGCACGCTCCACGACGGGATCGCTTCGCCGATCGCGCATACCCCTCCCCCGTCGACGTCCTGTGCCCGCAGCGGCCGCCAGGTCACCACGACCGTCGTCTCGGTGATGCCGTACAAATTGACCAGGAGAGGTCGATCGGGGTGGCGGGCCACCCAGGGTTTCACGTCGTCCAGATTCAGCGCCTCGCCGCCGATGTTCACCAGGCGCACCGGCAGTCCCACTCCGTCGTGCCGCTCGTCCTCCACGATCAGCTGGCGGAACTCGGCGGGCGTCTGGCTCAACACAGTGACCCGCTCGCGGCGCAGAAGCGCGTGCAGCTCGTCGGGCGAGCGTCCGATCAGGGGCGGCACCAGCACCAGCCGCCCGCCGTGCAGCAGCGCCCCCCAGGTTTCCCAGACCGAATAGTCGAACGCCGGGGAGTGCAGTTGCGTCCAGACGTCCCGCTCGTCGAATCCGAGACGCTCGCGCGTCGCGTCGAAAAGCGCCGCCGCGCTTCGATGCGTCACCACCACTCCTTTGGAGCGGCCGGTCGAGCCGCTCGTGTAGATGACGTAGGCCGGATGGTCCGGCTGCGCGGTCGACGGCAGGTTCGTGTCGTCGACTGCGGCCGCGGCACCGTCCGTCCCCTCGACGAGGACGACCGGGGCGTGATGGGCGGCGACACCGGCCAGAGTCTCACGGCGCGCGATCGTCGCCGCCACGCCCGCATCCTGCTGCACGAACGCCAGTCTCTCGGCGGGGTAGGCGGGATCGAGCGGGACATAGGCACCTCCCGCCTTCAGGACCGCCAGGGTCGCCTCGATCATCTCGATCGATCGCGGCAGGCTGATCGCCACGCGCGTCTCGGGACCGACCCCGTGCTCGCTCAGACGCCGCGCCAGGCGGTTCGCGCGGCGATTCAGCTCGGCATAGGTGACACGCCGCCCTTCGCAGACGACCGCGATCGCATCGGGACGCTGCTCGACCTGCATCTCGAACCCCTCGTGCAGGCACCGCCCGGCGGTCGCGGGGCCGGGCCGGCTGCGCAGCTCGAGCCAGGCACGCTCGGCGGCGGTCGACATCGGCAGGTCGCCGACCAGGCCGTCCGGACGGGCGGCCATCCCTTCGAGAACCGTTTCGAGGTGGCACAGCATCCGGCGGATCGCCGCGGCCTCGAAGCGGCGGGCATCGTAGCTGATCTGGATCGACAGGCCGGGCCCGGGCGGGATGACGACGTTCAGCGGGTAGTGGGTCCATTCGACGGCACGCAGGTCCAGAATCTCAAGGTCGCCCACTCTCTCCAGGATCTCCTGGTCGAGCGGGTAGTTCTCGAAGACGAAGATGCTCTCGAACAACGGCGTGCCCCGCTCCATCTCGCTCCACTCCTGCACCTGGACGAGCGGCGTGTATTCGTACTGCCGCATCTCGACCTGGTTCTCCTGCAGCCGTTTCAGCCATTCGGCCACGGCGCGGCCCTCTTCGATACGCACTCTGATCGGCAGCGTGTTCAGGAGCAGGCCGACCATCCGTTCGGATCCTTCCAGGTCGGCGGGCCGCCCCGAGACCACGCCGCCGAACGCCACGTCGTCGCTGCCACCGTACCGTCCGAGCAGCAGCGCCCAAGCGCCTTGAAGGATGGTGTTCAGGGTCAGCTGATGACGGCGGGCGAGCGCCCGCAGGCGGGCGGCGGCGGCGCCGGAAAAACGGACCCGCTCCAGCCGGTAGTCCTCCGGCCGGGCGGGGCGCGACGCCTTGCGATCGACCACCAGGGACGTGGGCGAGCGGAAGCCCGCGAGCGCCCGTCGCCAGTAGCGCTCGGCCGCGCCGAGGTCCTGTCGCCGCAGCCAGGCCACGTAGTCGCGGAAGGGCCGGGGCTCCTCGAGATGGGGCTCCTCCCCGGCGCGCAGGGCCTGATACAGCGTCATGACTTCCTTGAGCAGGACCGGCAGCGACCAGCCGTCCAGAAGGACATGATGGTGGCTCCACACGAACTGATGCAGGTGGTCGGCCAGCCGCATGATGGCGAATCGTTGCAGCGGCGGGCGGGACAGGTCGTAGCCGCGGCGCATGTCGGAGGCCAGGAACCTCCGGTGCTCGCGCTCCTGCTCCTCGGCGGCGCGGTCGCGCCAGTCGAGTCTCTCCCATGAGGGCGCCACGCTGCGGGTCACCACCTGCAAGGGCCGGTCGAGACGCTCCCACTCGAAGGCGGTGCGCAGGATCGGGTGGCGCTCGGTGGCGCGGCGCCAGGCGTCCACGAACGTCTTCTCGTCGAAGGACCCGCGGAACTTCCAGGTCAGATGCTCGACGTAGACCCCCGACTCCGGCGCCGACAGAGTATGGAAGAGCATGCCCTCCTGCATCGGCGTCAGGGGATACACGTCCTCGAGACGCGGGTGCGCCCGGGCGAGGAGATCGATGTCCGGCTGATCCAGCCGGGCCATCGGGAAGTCGGAAGGCGTGAAGGCGAGCGAGTCCGCGCGGGTGCCGCGCGCGATGAGCAAGCGAAGCGCCGAATCGAATCGACGCGCCAGAGCCTGGACGGTGTGGCGGGTGTGCACGCCGGCGCCGGACTTCCAATTGATCCGCAGGCGTCCGGAGGCGACGTAGCCGCCGACCTCCAGTCGATGCGTGCGACGGCCGCGCGGGCTCGCCACCGGCCCCGTCGACTCCGATGCGAAGCGGAAGGGGGACGATTCCGGCACCGACGCGTCGAACTGGCCGAGGTAATTGAAGCTGATCTCCGCCGGCGGCAGGGCGCGAAGCAGGTCTCCGACGTCGTCGTTCTTCATGTACCGCAACAGGCCGTAGCCGATGCCACGCGCCGGCAGGGCGCGCAGCTGCTCCTTGATCAGCTTGAGCGCCGCTTCAGGAACATCCGCATCCTCCAGAACGAGCCGCACCGGCTTGATCGTCGTGAACCAGCCGACCGTGCGCGACAGATCGACGTCGTGCAGGATCTCCTCACGGCCGTGCCCTTCGAGGTCGACGAGCACCTCGCGTCGACCCGTCCAGCCGGCGACGGCCTGGGCCAGGGCCGTCAGCAGGACGTCGTTGATCTCCGTGCGCCAGACCGCCGGCAGGTCGCGCAGGAGGGCGCGCGTCTCGTCCTCCGTGAACGCGCTCGTCACCACGCGCGCCGAACCTTCGAGATCGTCGCCGATCCGGTCATCGACCGGGAGACCCGCGATGCCGCGCCGCCCTTGCGCGAGCCAGTACTCCAGCTCGGGCTCGAGGGAGGTCTCGCGCGCCCGTTCCGCCAGACGCTCGGCCCACGCCTTGTAGGACGTGGTCTTGGCGGGCAGCGCGACGGAATCTCCGCGCTCGAGCTGGCGGTAGACGGTGTTCAGGTCCTCGAGCAGGATGCGCCACGACACCCCGTCCACCGCGAGGTGGTGGATCACGATCAGAAGGCGCGCTCCGGCTCCGGGACCGAGCGTGAACAGGGCGATCCGCATCAGCGGACCGCGCTCGAGATCGAGCCCGCGCTGCAGCGCGGCAGCCTCCTCTTCAAGAGCCGCGGCGCGCCGCTCGCCGGGCAGCGCCGAGAGATCGACACGCTGGAACGGCACCGGTCCGCCGGGTGGAGCGTGCCATTGCCGCCACGTCCCGTCGGACCGCCCGAATCGCAGGCGCAGAGCGTCGTGGTGCTCCAGAAGATGCCCGAACGCCGTCTCGAGCCGATCCGGATCGAGCGGCTCCTTCGGCTCCAGGAGGACCGCCTGGTTGAAGTGGTGCCGGTCGGCGAAGGCGTGCTCGAAGAACCAGCGCTGGATCGGTGTCAGCGGCGCCTCGCCGGTCACCGCTCCCTGCTCGGCCGTCGCCGCGAGGCGCGTGCCGGCCACGGCCGCAAGATCGGCGATCGTCTGATGCTGGAAGATGTGTCGGCTGGTGAGCCGCAGACCCGCCTGGTTCGCCCGCGACACGATCTGGATCGCGAGGATCGAATCACCACCGAGCTCGAAGAAGTTGTCGTGGATCCCCGGCCTTGGGCCACCGAAAACCTCGCCCCAGATGCGCGCCAGCGTCTCCTCGGCGGGCGTGCCGGGGGTGGCCCGTTGCGTCGCGCCGTCGTCCGGCGCGACCCCGGGGGCCGGCAGGCCTCTTCGATCGATCTTCCCTGACGGTGTTCGCGGCCATCGTTCCAGCCACACGAACGCGGACGGAACCATGTGCTCCGGCAGGATCTCCTTGAGGTGGGAGCGCAGCGCGGCCGTCGTCGGAGCCCCGCGTGTGCCCGGACGGCAGGCGAGGTACGCCACCAGGCGCATCTCCCCCGGTGTGTCCTCGCGCGCCAGGACGACCGACTCGGCGATCGCGTCGTGCCGCTCGAGCGCCCGCTCGATCTCGGCTGGCTCGATCCGGTGGCCGCGCACCTTCACCTGGTCGTCGAGGCGCCCGATGAACTCCAGGTTCCCGTCGCCGAGCCAGCGGGCGCGGTCCCCGGTCCGGTAGAGACGCGCTCCCGGCGCCGTCCCGAACGGATCCGGCATAAAACGCTCCGCGGTGAAATCGGGCCGGCCCAGGTAACCACGCGCCACCCCTTCCCCGCCGATGCAGAGCTCGCCCGGCACCCCGGCGGGCGCCAGGTTCAGGCAGCGGTCGAGGACATAGACGCGCGCGTTCGCGATCGGTCGTCCGATCGGCACCAGGTCGCCCGCGCCACGCGTCTCCCGCCCCGACGAGGCGTAGATGGTCGACGTGATCGTCGCCTCGGTCGGTCCGTAGGCGTTGAACAGGGCGATGCCGCCGCCCGTGAGCTCGTTCCACGCCGCCAGCCTGGACGCCAGCGCCTTCTCGCTGCCGATGACGACGCAGCGAAGAGTGGACGGCACGAGGTGCCCGTCGCGCTCGATCTCGCCGACCCAGGCGTGCCAGTAGGAGGTCGGCAGGTTGAGAACCGTGATCTTCTCGTTCTCGAGGAAGCGGTGGAACTCGACGACGGAGACGAACACCGGGTCGGGGCGCAGGACGAGCATCGCTCCCGACAGAAGCGTCGGGAAGATCTCTTCCGCCGCGACGTCGAAGCTCAGGGACGCGAACTGCAGCACGCGGTCGGCCGGGCCGAGGCCGTAGAGGCGCGCCGTCTCGACGGCGTGATTGGCCAGGCCCCGGTGCGGCACCAGGACGCCCTTGGGGATGCCGGTCGATCCGGACGTGTGGAGGATGTACGCCAGGTTGTCGGGCGCCACCTTGGGAAGGATCGACGGTCCCGCGCCGGGATCCATCTCCTGCACGTCCTCGAGACACAGGACGTTCGCCGTCGCGGGCAGGAGCGCGAGCAGTCGTCGCTGGGCCAGGACGACCGGCGGCCCGGCCTCTTGCAGGATGCGCGTCAGCCGCTCCTTCGGGTAGGTGGGATCGAGCGGGAGGTAGGCGGCGCCCGCCTTCAAGATGCCAAGAAGACCGCTCACCATCTCGATCGAGCGCTCGACGCACAGGCCGATCGGTCGATCCGGTCCCGCCCCGAGCGCGACCAGGCGCCTCGCCAGGGTCGAGGCGCTTCGGTCGAGCCCGGCATAGGCGATGCGCCGCTCCCCGGAACAGACCGCCGTGGCGTCCGGCGCGCGGGACGCACGCGTCTCGATCAGGTGATGCACCGTCTGTCCGGCCGCGGACCCGTCCTGAGGTCCGTTCCAGGCGGCCAGGAGCAGCTGGTGCTCCTCGTCCGGGAGGACCGGCAGGCGCGACAGTCGCCGGTCGGGGTCGTCGGCGATCCCCTCCAGAACGGTCTCCAGGTGCCGCAGGATGCGGCGCGCTCTGGCAGCGTCGAACAGGTCGGTGCTGTATTCGAGACGGCAGACGATCGGGCCCTGGCTGTCGTCCACATCCAAGGTCAGGTCGAACTTCGAGATACCGTCGTCGATGTCCACGAACTCCGCCTCGATGCCCGGCAGCCGCACGCGGGGTGTCGCGCCATGCGCCACCATGACCTGGAACAACGCCGTGCGCCCGAGGTCGCGCGCCGGGCGCAGAGCCTCGACCAGCTTCTCGAACGGCAGATCCTGGTGCGCGTAGGCTTCCAACGCGGCGGCCCGCACGCGCTGCAGAAGCTCGCGGAAGGTCGGATCCCCCGACAGGTCGGTCCTCAGGACGAGCGTGTTCACGAAGAAACCGATCAGATCTTCGATCTCGAGCCGCGTGCGGTTGGCGATCGGCGTCCCGACCAGGATGTCCTCGTGTCCGGTGTACGCTCTGAGGAGGACGTTCCACGCCGCCAGAACGATCATGAACGGCGTCGCCGCCGCAGCGCGACCGAGGGCCCGCAGCCCCTCCGACAGCCCGCCGGAGAGGGTCACCCTGTTTCGCGCGCCGCGGTGCGTGCGGATCGCCGGACGAGGCCGGTCGGTCGCCAGATCGAGACGGGTGGGTGCGCCTTCGAGCGCCCGCCTCCAGTGATCAATCTCGGTCTCGAGCCTTTCGTTCTGCAGGAAGCGGCTCTGCCACGCCGCGTAGTCGGCATATTGCATGGGCGGATCGGCCAGGGGCGGAGCCCGGCCGCTCACGAACGAGGCGTAAAGCGCCTCGAGCTCCCTGTAGAACACACCCTCCGACCAGCCGTCGGTGACGATGTGATGGAAGGTCAGGAGGAGGAGATAATCCTCCGCTCCCAGGCGGAGGAGACGCGGCCTGAAGAGCGGCCCGCGCTCCAGATCAAACGGCTGCTGCGCCTCCCGTTTCGCCTTCCGGAGCGCCTCGGGCCAGCGCTCGGTCGGGGGCAGATGGGTCAGATCCTCGACGGCCAGCGTGGAGCGCGGCCCCGGGTCGACCACGGCGACCGGCTTCCCGTCGACGGCCGGGAACGCGGTCCTCAGGACTTCGTGACGTCGGACGATCGCGTCGAGCCCGTTGCGAAGCGCCGCGACATCGAGCGGACCACGAAGACGGAGGGTGCTTGGCATGTTGTAGAAGGGGTGGCCGGGATCGAGCTGATCCAGGAACCAGAGGCGCTGCTGGGCGAAGGACAGCGGACGCACACGGTCCCGGGAGTCGCGCGGAGACGGAGCCGTCGCACCCGAAGGAGCCAGGCGGCGCGCCGTGGCGAGGCGCGCGACGAGGCCTTCGACCGTCGGCGACTCGAACAGCGCCCGCACCGGCACCTCGGCGCCGAACAGGCCCCGCAGCCGAGCGATCACCTGCACGGCGACGAGTGAATGCCCGCCCAGGTCGAAAAAGCCGTCCCCCACACCGACCCGGTCGACCCCGAGAAGCTCAGCCCAGAGCGCGGCGACGCGCCTCTCGTCCTCGCTGCGCGGGGCGACGAATGGAACGGCGAGATCCGGCCGCGCCCGGCGGGGCGCCGGCAGATTCCGTCGGTCGATCTTGCCGCTCGCCGTCCGCGGCATCTCCTCCAGGACGACGAACGCCGACGGGATCATGTGGTCGGGGAGCGCCTGGCGGAGATGCTCGCGCAGTGCCTCCACGTTCGGGACACCGAGCCCGGGATCGCGTCCCGGCCGCGGTTTCAGGTAGGCGACCAGGATCGTCTCTCGGCCGGCTCCCTCCCGCGCGACGACGACGCTCTCGGCGACCGCAGCGTTCCGGTTGAGGACCGCCTCGATCTCTCCCGGCTCGATTCGGTAGCCGCGGACCTTGACCTGCTCGTCGATTCGTCCCAGGAACTCCAGCATTCCGTCGGGACGCAGACGGGCCCGGTCTCCGGTGGCGTACATCCGCTGGCCCGGCGCGCTCGCGTGGGGGTCGGGCAGAAAGCGCTCCGCCGTCAGGTCGGGGCGGCCGAGATAGCCGCGCGCGAGTCCCGCGCCCGCGACGTAGAGATCGCCGGCGATGCCGTCCCGTTGCGGACGCAGCTGGGGATCCAGGACGCGGGCCCGCACGCCGTGGATTGGCCCGCCGATCGGGACAGGATCCTCGTGTTCCTTGCACACCCAGGAGGTGCTGTCGATGCACGCTTCCGTCGGACCATAAAGGTTGACGAGCCTGGCGTCGAGACGCTGCGAGAAGCGCTGAACAAGGTCGGGCCGCAGCGCCTCGCCGCCGCAGAAGACACGCCGTAGGGCTCGGCACCCCTCGAGACCGGGTTCTTCGAGAAGAGCCCGCAGACCCGTCGGCACCATCTGCAGGATCGTGACGCGCTCGTCGGTCATCAGGCGGACGAGGGAGGCAGGGTCCCGATGGGCCCCGTGCCCTGCGAGGACCAGACGCGCCCCTGCGACCAGAGGTGCGATGAACTCCCAGACCGCGGCGTCGAACGTGAAGGGCGTCTTCTGCACCACGGCGTCCCCCGGATCGAGAGGAAACTCCGCCTGCATCCAGCGCGTGTGATTGGCCAACGCCGCGTGCGGAACCAGGACGCCCTTCGGCCGTCCGGTCGACCCGGAGGTATAGATCCCGTAGGCGATCGCCGCCGGATCGATCGCGAGATCGAGATTCTCACCGTCCTCCCCTGGCGTTCCCCCGCTCCATCGATCGAGAGCGAACCCGCGCTCCCGGAGCAACGGCCGACTCCGGATGAATCGCTCCTCCGTCAGGACGATCGGGGAACGCGCTTCGTCGAGGACGAACGCGAGGCGCTCTTCCGGGTCCTCGGGGTCGAGAGGAAGCCACGCGGCGCCCGCCTTGAGGGCCCCCAGAATCGCCACGACCCTCGCGGCGCAGGGCGACATGACGATCGGCAGGAGCACATCGGTTGCGGCGCCGAGCCGCCGCAGGTGGCGCGCGAGGTGGTTGGAGCGCCGGTTCAGTTCTCCGTAGGTCAGTCGCTCCTCTGCGCAGACCAGAGCGACCGCGTCCGGGTGCCGTTCGACCTGATGCTCGAACATCTCGTGGACGTGCGAGCGCGCCTCGTCCCGGGGGATGCCCTGACGTCGGTTCGTCGGCGGGGAGGAGTGCGGTGCGGTCAAGCCGAATGTCCCTCCAACGAAGAACATCGGTCCTGATGAAACGCCGGCTGTCCGTTGGTTTCGTGAAGATACCCGACGACTCCGCGAGTGTCAACAAACGATGCGGCTGGACGCGCCGTGCCGGATGTCAGGTCCCGGACGCGGCCTCGAGGAACGACTCGATGTCGGCGCCGGTGTTGTAGATGTGTGGCGAGACGCGGATCAGGTTCTCGCGCAGACTGACGATCACGCCGCGCTCGCGCAGACGCCGGAACACGGCGCGCGTGTCATCGGGTGACGAGCCGTGCAGGGCCAGGATGCCGGAGCGGCGTCCGGGCGACAGGTCCGAGGCGACCCGGAGGCCGGTCGCGGGAAGATCCCTGATCAGCAGGTCGTGCAGGCGCCGCACATGCCTCTCCACGCTGTCGATCCCGACGCGCGACAGGAACGAAACCGACGCGACCAACCCCTCGAGATTCAGGAACGACGCCGCCTCGGGGATGTCGAAGCGGCGCGCTCCGTCGCGGAAACGCAGGGGCGCGCCGCCGACCTCGTTGAGATTGCTCGAACCCTCGACGTTCATCCAGTTCACATCCTGGACCCTGAGGCGCTCGAGGATCGAGGGATGGACGTACGTGAATCCCGTGCCGAACGGGGAGAGCAGCCACTTGTCGCCGCTCGTGGCCAGAAGATCGATCGGCAGGTCGGACACTTTGTAGTCGACGGCGCCCACGGACTGGGCACCGTCCACCACCAGAAAGACGCCGCGATCCCTGCAGGCCGTCCCGAGCGCTCCGAGGTCGACGCGATACCCCGTGGCAAAGGCGACGTGGCTGATCGTGACCGCTCGCGTCTTCGGTCCGAACGCGGCCGTCAGGTCGGCCTCGCTGACGAACGGACCTGCGCTCGGACCCACGCGGCGCACCACGATGCCGTCGGCGGTCCGGTTGACCCATGGGTAGACATTCGCGGGGAACTCCCCCTGCGGCACCAGCACCTCGTCGCCTGCTTCAAGGGGAAGACAGCGCGCCGCAAGGTTCAGCCCGTGCGAGGCCCCGGACGCGAGAGCGATGCTCTCAGAAGCGCACCCTACGAGGGTCGCGATCGCCGCCCGGGCCTGGCCCGGCAGCGATTCATAGAGCGAACCCGGGATGTCCTCCGGGTGCTCCTTCAGCCGCACGGCGCGGCGCACGGCCTCGGCAGTCTCGGTCGGGAATGGTCCCTGCGCGGCACAGTCGAGATAGCTCTTGCCGCCGAAGTCCGAGAAGTGTCGCTTCCAGGGAGTCGTTTCGTCCGGCACCTTGGTCGTTCCCGAGTGGGTCGTTCCGGGGATTTCGATCATACATCGTCCGGAACGCGCGCGCGGCGGCCGCGGCTCACTCTCCGGCACGTACAGCGCGAAGGAGTCTTTCCCGCCACTCGAGCAGAAGGTGCCTCGGAGGGCCAATCAGCGTCGCGGGCGTGTTCCACCAGAAGTTCAATGAGATCGACGGCTCGAGGGCGCGCAGATAGTGCCACCAGGTCGCGGGGATATACAGCATCTCACCCGTCCGCACGATGACTTCCCGGGGTGACGCACGCGCGAACAGCGGGTGCTTTTCGAGGTCGGGCTGCTCCGCGTCGACCGGGCTGAAATGGAGGTTTCGCCCGAACTCGCGGCAGGGGTAATACACCCGATCGGACTCGGCGGGCGATATCAAAATGACCTTCTTTCGCCCTCGAATCTGCGCGAACAGGTTGTGCGTGGAATCGAAGTGCAGCGTGGTGATCGATCCCGTGGGCCCGATCCAGAGCGCCGGCTCGAGCCTCATCCGTCGCGCCAGGGTCCGGGGAAGATAGGCGGGAACGCCCATGTACTCTTCGGGCGGGCGGACGTCCTCGAGGAGCCGAGGTGCGGCGCGCCGGATCGGATACTGCGCCAGATAGAAGTGACTGGATTCCGGGCGAGACGAGTGGGCCAGTCGGACAAACTCGCCGAGACGGACCGTTTCGCGCCGAACGTCCCTCAGGTAGTCGGACGGATCGTTGCGTGGCCCCTTTCGTTTCCAGACCTCGACACGAACCTCGACATCCGGCAGCATCCTGTGCAGGTACTCGGGATCCCACAGCGACGTCGCAGGCCAGCGGTCGGCCACGCCGGTCAGGATCACCGGCCGGCGGCGAGCGACGAACTCCCGGAAGAACGCGGACGGCGCTGGACGTTCGAGGCGCGGAATGAGGTTCGTCTCGGGCGGGAGCGTGGCGCGCATCAGGCCCGCCCCGCCTCGAACACCTGGCACCACCGGCGGTAGCGCCGCGCGATCTCGGCGGCGGCCTGGTCGCGGGAGGCGCGCCCGTCCCGCCAGGAGACGAGAGGGTCCCAGAACGTCGTGCGCCCCACGGCGAAGCCGATGAACCCCGGCACGCCCGCGGCGGTCGTGAGCCAGGTCTCGACCTGCTTCTCGTCCGCTCCCCGCCCGAGCACGATGCAACCGACCGAGTCGCGACCGCCCCGGCGCGCCGCCGCAACCACCGCGGCGCAGTCCTCGCTGCGGTCGAGACCCTCGATCTTCCAGACATCGGGCTCGACCCCCGCAATCTGCAGGGCGGCGATGGCATCCACCATGTGCCCGGGCCGCTTCGATCGGTCGTACGCTCCCTGGTCGCCGTGCAGCTCCTCCAGCTCGGCCTTTTCCGCCGGCACCAGCAGCTCGAACATCAGCCGGCGCCCCGATCCCTGGAGATAGTCCGACAGACGGCGGAGCCGGGCGGCCTGGCGTCGGTTCAGGCCTGAGTCGCCGTCCGGGTTGTAGCGCACCAGTACCTTGCAGAAGGTCGGCTCGAACGCTTCGATGTGGCGCGCGAACTGCTCGCCGTATTCGAACTCGAACTCCTTCTGACCGCTCTTTTCGGCCGGCGCGGCAGTGATGAAGCCACGGCGTGCGGCGTCGCGCAGGAGGCCGGCGCCGAACTCCTCGTCGACCAGGATGCCAGCGCGCTCCGGCGCCATGCCCGCCGCGACGGCGGTCCTGAAGCCGTCGTAGATCACCTGCTTGGCCTCCGCGATGCGCGCCGCCTGCTCCGGGGCGAGCGCGCCCGTCCATCCGAACAGCCCCGATTCGAACGATCCGCGGTGGTCGAACGGCAGGACGTACAGGGGCCGATCGTACCCCCGGGATCCCGGCCCGCCGGAGGTCGTCACGGCGTCCGCCCGGCGCGGGCCGCTTCGAGCAGCGCCGGCAGCTCGAAGCCGGCCAGATCTCCGATGCGCTCGACGGTGATGTCGGGGGACGGATAGCGGCGCACGTCCGGGTCGAGCGCATAGTGGCCCTGACGCGGGAAGACGGTCGTCAGGCGCTCTCCCCACGCGGCCTTGAAGGCGGTCAGGAGACGGACCTTGTCGTCGACGAGGACATAGCGCTCCGCGGGGTAGCGGCGCTCGATGTCGTCGAGCTCGCGCTCCTTGTGGATGTAAATCAGCACGCGCCCCTCGACCGCATCGTAGAGACCCGAGCGCTCGACCTTGCGCGGCTGGAAGACGACGTCTCCGTCGGTCAGGATCACCGTGGGACCCCAGGCGGTCAGGCGCTCGATCACGTCGAGCGAGCCCGGATAGAGACGGTTGGCGAACGGGTAATCGACCAGGAAGGACGCCGCGGCGATCAGGTGAGGATCGTGCGGGTGCTCGACCCGGTAGCGCTGCAGGGCGCCCAGGTAATCGGCGTAGCCGAGCTCCCGGCGCAGCGCCTCGTAGATCGCCCAGTAGCGCTCCTGCTGCGCCGCCCCGACCGCCCGCGTCAGATAGCGCTTGAGATCGGCGGCGATTCGATCGTTGTCGACCAGGGTGTTGTCGACGTCGAGCAGGAACACCACGCGGCTGCGATCGGTCATCGCGTCATCCCGGAAGGGGCGGCGGTGAGTATACGTCGCGGCGCGGCGGCGCGCGACTTGACGCCCCGCCCGGGGGTCGCTACTCTAGGCGCACCGATTCTGATCCCACAAGGAGAATTGCCATGCGCAGACGATTCGGATTGATGGCACGCCTTCTTCTCATGCTCGCGCTCGTCGGGATCCTGCAGTTCGCCCTGGCCCCGCCGGCGCCGCAGAGGACGCCGTACCTGTCGTCCCTGTCCGACGCCTTCGTCACGCAGGTGCATGCCGCCACGACCTGCGAGTACAAGGACTGCGCCGGCGGCTCGCGGCACAACCTCGTGTGCGCCAAGGTCGCGTTCCCGGCGATTCAGTGCTTCGTCTATCACGGGACCTGTCTGTCGAATTTCTGCTGACCGTGACGCTCCCGCCCGGCGGCGGGAGCGGCGCCGGGTCGGTCAGTTGCGGCGGCCGGCGTTCAGAAGGACCCGGATCTTGTCGTTCAGGGCGGCGGGCGTGAACGGCTTCTGCAGGAAGACGGCGTCCGAGTCGAGGATGTCGCGCAGCACGCCGGCCTCCTCGGTGTAGCCCGACATGTACAGGACCTTCATGCCGGGGCGCAGAGGCGCCAGGGTCTCCGCCAGCTCGTGCCCGTTCATCAGCGGCATCACGACGTCGGTCAGCATGAGGTGGATCGGCCCGTCGTAGGTGCGGCAGATGCGGAGCGCCTCCTGGCCGTGCTTCGCCTCCAGGACGGTGTAGCCGCTCATCTGCAGGAGCTCGCGCGCCAGCTCGCGGACCGTGATCTCGTCCTCGACCACGAGGATTGTCTCGGTTCCGCGTGACGGGGCCGCGCCCGCCGTCTCCCGCGGGGACTCTTCGACCGCCTCGTCGACGCGCGGCAGGTACAGCGTGAACCGGCTGCCCCGGGCGGGGGTGCTGTCGACCGCGATCTGGCCGCCGCAGTGCTTGACGATGGCGGCGACGGTCGGCAGCCCGAGACCGGTCCCCCTTCCCTTTTCCTTGGTGGTGAAGTACGGCTCGAACAGATGCGACAGGACGGACGAGTCCATGCCGCTGCCGGTGTCCTGGATCGCCAGCGTCACGTAGCGCCCCGGCTCCAGGCCGCCGGGAGCGGGCGCGGGCTCCAGATCCGCATGGGCCGTCTCGATCGTCAGCCGTCCCCCCTGCGGCATGGCGTCCCGGGCGTTCACGACCAGGTTCATGATCACCTGCTCGATCTGGCCCGGATCGGCCCGGACGTTCCCGAACTCCGGCTTGAGCCGGATCTCGAGGTGGATGTCCTCGCCGATGACGCGGCGCAGCATCTTCTCGGTCTCGGTCACCACCATGTTCAGGTCGACGACGCGCGGCGCGACGATCTGCCTGCGGCTGAACGCCAGGAGCTGCCGGGTCAGCGCGGCGGCACGCTCGCCCGCCGCCGCGATCACCTCCACCTCCTTGCGCAGGGGATCATCGGCGAGATGATCGAGCAGCAGGCGGCAGCGACCGTTGATGACCGTGAGCAGATTGTTGAAATCGTGCGCCACGCCGCCCGCCAGCCTGCCGACCGCCTCCATCTTCTGGGCCTGCCGGAGCTGCCCCTCGCTGACCCGGAGCGATTCCTCGACCCGCTTCCGCTCCGTGATGTCCTGGACCAGCCCGATGCCCAGCCGCGGGAGTCCCGCGGAATCGAACAGCCAGGTGGCGCTGGTGTAGCCCCAGACGACCTTCCCGTCCTTGCGCACGAAGCGTCGCTCCATCTCGAACCGCGGCCGGCCGGGCCTCTGGCTCTCCTGCATCCGGCGGCGCGTCTCCGCCACGTCGTCCGGATGGGTCACGTCCAGGAGCGTCTTGCCCTGCAGCTCCTCCCGCTCGTACCCGAGGAACCGGCAGAGCGCCGGGTTGACGTCGACATAGCGCCCCTCGGGCGTGGCGGTCCGCATGCCCAATCCGCCCTGTTCGAAGATCGAGCGGAAGCGCGCCTCGCTCGCCTCGAGGGCCTCGTTCGACTGCCGCAGGATATCCAGGTCGGTGATGTCCTGGACCATCAGGATCGTCTGTTCCACCTTGCCGGTGAGCGACTTGATCGGCATCGCGGTGGCGTAGATGTGCCGCGGGCGATCGTGGATCGACAGACGCATCTCGTGGTGCGCCACGATGCCGGATCGAAAGGGTTGCGCCGCGGGACAGGTGTCGCAGGGCGAGGGCCTGCCGCACAGGATCCGATGGCAGGGCGAGCCGACCACCTCGTCCGGCCTGGACGACGCGCAGAACCGGGTCGCGAAGATGTTGTTCGTCCAGGTCACCGCGAGCGCCGCGTCGAACACCAGGAAGCCGGCGTCGGTGTGATTGACCACCGCCGACAGCTTCTGCCGCTCGCGCTCCAGGACGCGCATCTGCTCGTCGAGCAGGCGGAAGCGGCGCTGGTAATCCTCGAGACGGCGGTACAGCGGCTCGTCGGAATCCTCGGCACGCGCCTCGTGCCGCTTACTCACGGGAGGCCGGTCTTCTGTGGAGGGCGTACACGGAGGCGAGGCAGTCGGCGATCCTCTCCACCTGCGCCACCGTGCCGGGGTCGAAGGCGTTCAGCTCGTGGCTGTCGATGTCGATCTGCGCGTAGATGGTTCCCTGCCGGCGCACCAGGACCACCAGCTCGGAGCGCGTGGCGGCCGAGCAGGCCAGGTAGTTCGGGGCCTTGGAGACATCCGGCACGTTGATGTTCCGGTTCTCGGCGACCGCGGTGCCGCACACCCCCTGGCCGACGGCGATGAACACATGGTCGGTGGGGGCTCCGATGAACGGCCCCAGACGCAGGACGTCGTCCGGGAAGAGCTCGTAGATTCCGGTCCAGTGGAAGCGGCGGTTCGAGTGGTGCAGCAGCTCCACGGTCCGGTTCAGGATCTCCTCGAGGCTCGCTCCGGCGTCCATCATCCGTTCCACCTCGAGGCAGATCGGATCGCCGCCCGCTTTGCCCTCCTCCTGGCCGAGTGTCAGGACCATGCCTCCCCCGGATGGACATATAGATGATAGGCCGGCCGACCGGGCGCGCAAGGGGCCCACGAGATCCCCCACGCGCCGGGACCTAACTTACTCAAATCACGCGTGTTGGAGACGGCTCAAAGGAGAACGGCCGCGCCGGGGAGGGGTCGGCGCGGCCGTCAGGTGCGAGGAGCTGCACCAGGTCGTCTAGGTCCTGTGGGCCCGTTGCACGGCCCGCGGGAAATACGCCTTGTAGAAGTGATAGCTCATCAGGCAGAAGGGCACCAGCAGGAAGAAGGCCTGCAGCCCGAACCGGGAGCGCAGCTGCCCGATGAGAATGACCATCGAGGCGCCCGCCAGCTGGCTGTTGATCGTCCAGGAGTATTTCTCGTACCACACCCGGAACGGATCGATCTTCTGCTCCAGACCGACCGCGATCGAGACCAGCGACGTGTTCACCACGAAGAAGGTCAGCACGCAGCACAGGAGCGCCAGGAGCGACTCCGAGGAGCTGACGTCCCCCGTCCGTCCGCCGCTCAGGTAGTAGACGTGCCCGCCCAGCCAGGCCGCCAGCACGAAGTTGCACAGATTGAACAGCCCCTTGTGCATCTGCAGGCGCGGCCGCCCGACGACCCAGAAATAGGCCATGCTGACCGCCGCCATGAGCATCGCCTCGCGGACCCCGAACAGCACGATGGCGCTCAGGAGGAACGGCTGCAGGGTCGAGATGCGCGCGTTGTGGCCCAGGTTCAGGGTGTGCGGGGCCGCGACGCAGGCGAACACCAGCAGGAGCACGAAGTCGGCGCTCAGAGATCCCAGACCGTGCATCAGCGTGTCGAAGACGGCGAGGCCCCCGAGCGCCAGGACCGTCGCGAGGAAGGCGCTCATGGATGCCCCCCGCCGCCACCGCCACCATGACCGCCGCCCCAGACGGCGCCCATGTTGGTGACCGAGCCGAGCGTCGAGTCGAGCGAGCAGACGTCGCGCGACCAGATCAGGCCCGACGCGGTGATCATGTTGTTGTCGATGATCGATTTCTTGCCCGCGGAGCCGCCCCAGACGCTGCCGTAGACCGCGATGATCTCCGCCGGCACGTTCGTCAGGTTGACGCCGACGCTCTTGGCCTTGGAGCCGCCGCCCCAGACGCTGCCGAGCGAGAAGTCGCGGTCCCCCCAGATCAACCCGGTGTCCTGGAAGTACACGTTGCCGTCCGACGCCAGCATCGCCAGCGGGGAGCGCGCGTCCTTTACGTTCCCCTTCGCCTGCAGCGCCGCGTCCACGTCCAGGTAGCCGGCACCGGTCTCGAACACCATGCGGTCGTCCTTGTCGGCCGACTTCATGAGGCGCGCCTTGACCGTCGCCGGATTGAGGGTCGGGTCCTGCTGGAACATGAGGGCGGCCGTCGCGGCGACCATCGGCGCCGCCATCGACGTCCCGGACAGCTCGTAGTAGTCGCCGTCCCTGGCCGGGCTGGCCGGAACGGTCTTGTAGTCGGAGAGCTTCAGCGTCAGGAAGTGATAGTTGGTGTCGAGGTACGAGCCCGCGGCGCGCAGCGACACGATCGAGGTGCCGGGTGCGACCAGGTCCGGCTTGACCACGTAGTCGACCAGGCTCGGCCCCTTCGACGAGTACCAGGCCAGGACGTCGTCGTCCGTGCTGACGGTGTTGGCATCATCCATGGCGCCGACGGTGACCGCCGTCGGCTCGTTGCCGGGGCTGGTGATCGTTCCGAATCCGCTGCCGATGCCGCCGTCGTTACCCGCCGCCACCACCACGAGGATGCCGTTGTCGTACGCCTTGCGGACCGCCAGGCACATCGGGTCGGTGGTGTACGACTCGTAGACCGGATGGCCCAGGGACAGGTTCAGGACGCGTATGTTGAAGGCCGTCTTGAACCGGATCGCCCAGTCGATGCCGGCGATGATGTCGGAGGTGTAGCCGGTCCCGTCGGGGGACAGCGCGCGGATGGAGACGATCTGCGAGCCCGGAGCGAGACCCTTGAAGGTCCGGAACGACAGACGGTCGCTCGAGGCGGCGCCGTTGCCGTTGATGATGCCGGCGACGTGGGTGCCGTGGCCGTAATAGTCCGCCAGCCCGTTCTCGTGGCCCACCACCTCGACCTCGATTACCTGCGGGCTGCCCTTCGGCCTGAGCAGGTCCGGGTGCGCGGCCACGCCGGTGTCGAGCACCGCCACGCCGACGCCCTTGCCGTCGAGACCGCCCGAGTCAATGAAGGCGGCGTCCGCCCGGACCGCCTTGTAGGCGACGTCCATGTGCGCCTTCACCGGAGAGTCGAAGGAGACGTGCGTCACCTCGGGGTCGTCCGCCAGCGCCGCGATCTGCGACGCGGGGACACTCGCCGAGTAGCCGTGGAACGATTGATGACGGGTCTTCACCACACCGCCCCGGCCGTGCAGCCGGGCGAAATGGGACGCGCTGGGCTCATCGCTGGTCTGGATGATGACGGGCAGCAGGTCGTCGGAGGCGGCGCCGTGGATCCTCTCTTCGACCTCGCGCGACAGCTTGTCGCCCCCCTGGCCGCCCTGCGCCGCAGCCGGAAGCAGGACGAACAGGAACGCGACGATCGCGCTCAGTACCAGGAGTGTCCGACGTGCACCACCCCGCGGCCTCATGCACTCCCCCTTCCCGGCTCCTCGCCGGCATCGCCGCCGCCATCGAGCCGCGACGCGACACCCGTCCTAAGAGCAAGGCCGCTGCCATGCCGCGGTTTCGTGATCGAGACGACCGAAACCCTTGTCCATCAAAGGATTCGGCGGTATGAGGGGGTTTCTGACGGGCGATTACGCTTGGGTGCCGAGGTGGGCTATCTGGACACGGCACCTGAAACACGACCGGACCATGCGGCCTAAAGTCCGTGATTCAGCGGTTTGGGGACGGGGATCGAAGGCTGGACACGCCTGTCCAGATTCGGGTCAGCGAACCGGGACGGCGCCGTTCATGACCGCCCTGCAGATGTCCAGGGCGCTGATGATGCCGACGAGGACCGCGCCGCGCACGATCGGAATCCGGTGGATCCTCTTCTCCCACATGATGCGACAGAGGTCGGCAATGGAGGCGTCCTCCGGCGCGCTGATGACGGTCCGGGACATGATCAGCCCCACCGTCGCCGATCCGTCGTCGCCGGCGTTGAAGCCGACGAACCCGCTGCTGAAGAGGGCTCGGATGTCGGGCGTTTGACGGGGTCCCGAGTCGCCGCCACGCCCGCGGAAGACGACATCATCTTTAGACACGATGCCGACCAGGCATCCCTCCGCATCGACAACCGGGGCCCCGGTGATCTTGCGCTCCCGGAACAGGTCGCACAGCTCCTCGACCCGGGTCTCCGGGCTGACGGTGGCGACGTCTTTCGTCATGATGTCGGCTGCGCGCATGGTCTCCTCTCGGGTCGAGAAGCGCCCGGTCCATGAGGATCATTGACGATCGGAGGCCCCCGGTCAAGGGAAACGGTCACCTCGGCGCGCGCCCTGGGACGCACCCCGCGCCGCCGGGGTGGCGCGTCCTGCCCCGAAACCTATATTGCATTGAGGCGCGGGCGCTTGGGCCCGTCGCCCTCCGTGTGGTTTGGGCCCGCCATGGACTTGAGCGGTCTGAAGGAAATCGTCAAGGACCTCACGCAGAGCGCCGAGTCGCGCGCCGTGTCGCGCGCCCTCAAGTCGTTCTCCAAGGGGCAGCTCGACAAGGCGATCGAGATCCTCACCGAGGCCAAGGCGGCCGCTCCGGACAACGCCGACATCCTGTACGACCTGACGCGCTACCTGGTCCTGGCGAACCGGGGCGGCGAGGCGGCGGAGACGCTGCGCTCGGTGCTACGGCGTCATCCGCGCACCTACCAGCGCGCCGGCGAGATGATCGAGGAGCTGCGCGCCAAGCACGCTCCGGTGACTCCGCTGTTCGAGGCCGTCGCCGAGCATTTCGTCCGCGTGGACGACTTCAAGAACGCGCTCGAGGCGCTGTCCCGGATGAAGCAGGAGGAGATCCGCGCTCTCATGCCGCGCCACCGCAGCAAGTGGGACGGTCTTCGCAAGAGCGCCCCGGACGCCAAGATGGTCAAGACGTCCCTGCACTCCGCCTACTACCTGGCGCTGTGCCACGAGGCGCTGCGCGACTACGATCCGGCGGCCACGATCTACCGGACGGTGGCGAAGAACAACCCGGAAGAGACGCCGAAGATCCTGGCGCGTCTCGAGGCGCTTCTGGCGAAGGACTACCAGAACGCCGCCCTCCGTCTGGCGGTCGGCGATCTGTTCCTGCGGTCCGGTCGCGAGGGCGACGCGGTGCAGCAGTTCGCGCTGGTCCTGGAGACCGACCCGCGCGGCGCCTCACCCGTGGCCGAGCGGATCAAGGAGTTCCTGAAGGAGAAGGGCGAGAAGCCGGAGCTGCGCTGGATCCTGGTCGCCGCGCACCTGGCGGCCAAGGAGGACGCCTTCGCCCTCGCCGCCATACGTCCCCTGGTCGAGGCGGGCGCGCTCCTGAACGACGTCGTGCCGGCGCTCGAGTCGCTGGCCGAGCCCGAGAAGGACAAGAGCGGCGAGGCGCGGCGCCTCCTGGCCAGCGCGCTCGCGCGCCGCGGCCAGTCCCAGTCGGCCGTCAACATCCTGCTCACCGTGGCCGAGGACAAGGGGCTGCCCGTCATCCGCGACGCCCTGGAGGCGATCGTCGCCTCGGACCCGCGCTGCGCCCGGGCCTATCACCTGCTCTCCGACGTGCACGCCGCCGAGCAGCGCGGCGACGAGGCGGTGGAGTGCCTGCGCAAGGCGCGCGCGCTGGCGCCCCAGGAGGACGCGCTCCTGGCGCCGCGGCTGACCAGGATCCTGGACGCCGCCCCCGCTTCGTCCGAGGCCCACCTGATGCTGGCCGATCTCCTGATCAAGGGGGGCGAGCGCGACCGGGCCGTCGTGATCCTGCGCCACCTGGTCCGCGAGGCCCCGACGTCGGCGGCCGAGGCGGTGGCCCGCTTCGCCGCCATCCTCAAGGACGATCCCAAGGCCGCGCGCGCGCGTATCGGCGTCGCGGAGGCCCACCTGGAGCTCAAGCGCCATCCGGAGAGCCTCGAGCAGCTGACCGAGGTCGCCGCCTCCCGCCCCGAGCTGGCGGCGGAGTTCCTCAGGACGGTGGCCCTCCTGTCCGAGGCCGCCCCCGAGCTGCACGCCGGGACCGCCGACCTGCTGCGCTCGCTGGAGAACCGCACCCGCGTGCCGCACGCCGTCCATTTCGCCCTCGGGGAGGCGCTGTTCTTCGGCGGCCAGCTGGCGGGCGCGGGGGCAGTGTTCCGCGATCTGCTGCAGGCCGCCCCGGAGCGGACGGAGGAGATCAAGGCGGCCCTCGAGCGCTTCGACCGGGGCAGCCCGGAGGCGGCCGAAGCGCGCGTCCTTCTCGCGACGCTGTGCCTCGACCGCCGCGACCACCAGGGGGCGCTCGCCGAGCTGTCGCGCGGCGGCGCCACCAACGCGGCCCTGTTCGACCGCGTGGTCGCGAAGTACGAGGAGATCCTGGCCGCGACCCCCGACGATCTGCCCGCCCGCGTCGCCTTCGTCGAGGCGCTCTGTCTCGGCCGGCGCTACGACCGGGTCCTGACCGCCGGCGCCGAGACGCTCAAGCTGAAGGACGACGCCTCGACCGCACGGGTGTCGATGGCGATGGGCGAGGCGCTGGCCGAGAAGGGCGACGCCGGGGCGGCCGTGAAGCGCTACTTCGCGGCCTGCGGTCGCGATCGAGGTCTGGCGCCGGCCATCATCGACCGGCTGCGCAAGCTGATCGAGGCGGAGGGCTCGCTGCCGCTCGCCTCCCTCGCCCTCGGGAAGATCCTGGGCTCCGAAGGCCGCACCGCCGAGGCGGTCGAGGCGCTGCGCGCTGCGCGCGCGGCCGACCCGAAGCTCTCCGACACGGTCCTCGGCGAGCTGCAGCGCCTGCGGGGCGCCGCACCGGCCGATCCCCAGGCGGCCCTCCTGATGCTGTCGATTCTGGCGGAATCGGGCGACCACAAGCGCGCCATGCAGGTGATCTCGTCGCTCCTCGACGCGCGCTCCGATCTGGCCTCCGTCCTGGCGGGTCACCTGGATCGCATCCTGAAAGCCGATCCGCAGCAGGCGTTCGCGACCTTCGAGATGGGCCGGGCCCTGCAGCAGCTGAATCTCCACACCCGGAGCGCGGCGAGCTATCTGGCGGCATTCCGGCTCGATGCGAGCCTCGCTCCGATGATCCTCAAGCGCCTGCAGGAGACGATCGAGGCGGCGCCGACCTGCCCCGATCCCTACCTGGCCGCGTGCGCCATCCACGCCGCCCGCGGCAGGGTTCAGGCCGCCGGCGAGAAGATAGAGCAGGCGCTGGCGAAGATGCCCAACGAGGTGGAGCGTCTCCTGCCCCGTCTCGAGGAGATCCAGAAGCAGAGCCGCGGCAGCGCCTCGATCGCCCTGATCTACGCCGATGCCTGCCTGCGTGCCGGGCGGCATGACAAGGCCCTGGAGGCATTCGGCGAGGCCGCCGAGCGGGATCAGGCCGCCTTCGAACGGGCGTTCGAAGGAGTCGAGACGATCGTCAAGGCCGCCCCGCGGATGGGCGAGGCCTATCTCTGGCGGGCGCGTCTGCACGCCCGCAGGCTGCACGTCGACCAGGCGGTGGCCGACCTGCAGCAGGCGGGGCGCCTCGAGCCGCGTCTGGCCACCCGGATCATCGAGACGGCCGAGGACCTGCGCGCGCAGATGCCCGAGTCGCACGCGTGCGCCCTGCTCCTCGCGGACCATTACCTGGCCGCCGGCAAGGACGCCGAGGCCCACCGGCTCTTGACCGCCGAGCTCGACCGGGGCCGCGGCCGGAGCGAGAGATTGTCCCTGCTCGTCCGGCTGTGGAAACTGTCGGCGGCGCGCGGCGACGAGGACGCGGCGCGGCACCATCTCGCCGAGGCGGTCCGCCTGTCGCCGGACCGCAATCAGTTCCTGATGCGCGTGCACGAGACCCACCTGTCGCTCCTGCGCGCCAGCGCCACGCGCCTGCGCGAGCACGTCGCGAGCGGGGCGCGGCGCGGCGCGGACCTGCAGGCGCTGCTGCGGACTCTCCTCGATCTGGGGCAGGTGCGCGAGGCCGCGGCGGCCCTCGATCACCGCGCGGCCGAGATCGATCCGAAGGAGGCCGCGCGGTTGCGCGCCGAGATCGCGCTGCGGGCCGGCGAGTACGCCCGCGCCTGCGAGTTCCTGGCGAAGCTCGGCCCCAGCCGCGCCCTGGCGTTCGCCGCCGCCCGGGCCGGCGAGCACGCCCTCTCGGCGCGGACGCTCGAGGCCCTGATCCGGAGCGGCGCCGAGCCCGGACTGGAGGTCTCCCTGGCGCGCGTTTACCGCGACATGGTGGTCGCCGATCTGATGGGCGGACGGCGGCGTCTGGTCGGCGAGACTCAACTGACGTTCGGCGACGAGGCGGCGGCATGACCCCGGCCCCCGCGACCCGGAGGAGACCGTGATCTGTCCGATGCTGTCCGCGCTGAAGCCGACCGACGACAGCGGCGCCCCGGTCAACCGCGAGTGCATCTACGACGAGTGCCGCTTCTTCAACGTCGCGCACCGCGACTGCAATCTCATGATGGCCAGCCGCGCCATGCTCGAGGCGGCGCAGGCGGGCGGCGGGCGCACCGCGGCTCCGTCCGAGGCGTCTTCGACGGCCCTGGCCGACATGGAGCGTCGTCTGACCGAGCTGGGCAAGGGCCTCCTGCAGTCTTCGCTGGAGGTGCAGAGCGTGGTGCGCGAGGCCGGTCAGGCGACCCTCGGCAGCCTCACCCAGGTGAGTGAAGCGCTCACCCGGCGGCTCGAGGGGATCGAGACCCGGCTGTCGTCTCTGCCACAGGAGGCCGAAACCCGGAACGCCGCCGCCCTGCGGGAGATCGACGGGCGGATCGCCGGCGGGCTCCAGGAGACGAGCGGCATGCTGGCCTCGGCGCTGGAGCGCCTCCCGGGACAGGTCGCCGCCGCCGTCGTCCAGGGACAGGCTGGAGCGGTCGCCGCCGTGGAGCAGGCGGTCTCCCGCATCCAGGCGCGCGTCGACGAGATCGGCCGCGGCGTCGCGGCGACCGCCGCGGCGACCTCGCAGGCCCTCGAGCAGCTGGCCGCGCTGGGCGACCTGCAGCAGAAGGTCGCCGATCGTCTTCTCGAGGAGATCTCCCTGGTGAGCGCCGGCTCGCGCAAGATCGAGCCGGCGGTGACGGCGATCGACAAGAAGGTCGAACGCATCGGCCAGGAGACGATGCAGTGGTCGCAGCTCCTCACCCTGGTCAAGGGGCAGTCGGAGAAGACGCACGCCGCCCTGCGCGGTCTCCACGAGGGCAACCGCTCGGTGATCCAGGCCGTCGAGACCCAGCTGAAGCGCGACCAGGCCGAGGTCGCCCGTCGGCAGCGCGACGAGGCGATGGAGTGCAACAACCGTGGCGTGGCTCTCTACTACCGCGGCGCCCTGGAGGCGGCCGTGGAGGCGTTCCGTCGCGCCCTCGAGATCCTCCCCGATTACGCCGAGGCGCACAACAACCTGGGCCTCGTCCTGTCGAAGATGGGCCGGGGCCAGGAGGCCGAAGCCGCCTTCCAGGAGGCGCTGCGCCTCGACCCGGCCATGGCCGAGGTGTACAACAACCTCGGGTTCCTCTACCACACGACCGCCCAGCTCGACCGCGCGGTCGAGATGTTCGGCCAGGCGATTCAGAACAACGGCGACTCGTCCGTGGCATACGCCAACCTGGGGAACTGCCTCTACAAGATGAAGCAGCCCGAGAAGGCGGTCGAAGCCTGGCGCCACGCTCTCGAGCTCGACCCGATGAACGAGAACGCCCGCCGCGGTCTCCGTCTGTTCCAGCAGGAGCCGGGCAGCAACTAGGGCGCCGGAGGAAGCCGTGAGCCGCGACGACAAGGACATCTACCAGCACTTCGAGCTCGTGGTGCGGACGCCCAGGAGACGGATCCTGCTCGACGCCTTCCTGCCCGCTCCGCAGACTCTCGAATCGTCGGTGACGCCGAAGGAGCCCGCGCCCCTGCCGGTCCCCGAGATGAGCCCCGAGGAGATGAACCTGTACCGCCCGCGCGAGCGCGAGGAGGAGCAGGAGCCGGCGCCCGAGCCGAAGACGCGCGTCAAGCGCAAGGCGCCCCCCAAAAGGAAGGAATCGACCAAGTCGCTCCAGGAGGAGATCGCCGAGTTCATGCAGCGCGACGGGGCCGCCCTGGCCCCCGACGAGAATCTCGCCGCCTCGATCAATACCGCGCTCGATCCGACCGCGGACCCCAACAAGAAGAAGTAAGGTCGGCCGCCTCGGACTATGATGGAGGGCCGCCGCGGCGGCCTCCCCATGCCGACCATCGAAGGACACCACGATGTCGCCGTCCTGGAGCGCAGGCTCGCGGATCGGGTGCGCGAGACGCGGCGGGCCGAGCCCGATCATCCGTTCCCGCCCGTGGCGATCATCGCGCCGACGCGGCGGCTCGTCGCCCACCTCCAGGTCCGCCTGGTGGAGACGGCTGGCGCGCTCCTGAACGTCCATTTCTTCCACCATCAGTCGCTGGCGAGCGCGGCGCTCGCCGCGGCCGGCGTCGCGGCCCCCCCGCCCCTGGATGACGCCGTCAAGACGGAGATCCTCGCGGCGCTGATCCAGGAGCGGGGTGGACCCCTGGCCGACTACGCGGCCGCGCGACCAGGCACCGTCGCGTCGATCCTGTCCGTCCTGGACGATCTGCGCGAGGCCGGCGTGCCGGCGGAAGCCCACCGCCAGACCTCCGGGTTGACCGGCAAGGGCCGCGACCTGCTCCACCTGCACGCCGTGTACGGAAGGGCGCTCGACCGTGGCGGCCCGGCGCTCTGTGACCGGGCGGGCCGCCTGCGCGCCGCGACGCCCGCCGTCGAGGCCTTCTGCCGGCGGTTCCATCTCGTCGTCCACTACGGAGCGTACGACCTCATCGGGGTCAATCTCGAGATGATGCGGGCGGTGGCGGCCTCGGCCAGGCGGCTGGTCTATCTGACCCCGCTGCACGACTCCTCGCCCGCGTACGAGGCGGCGCGGCGCTTCTGGCCCGACCTGCTCGGGACGCGGCCGCAGGCGATCCCGACGGACGGCGGCCCGGATCATCTGCTTTCCGACCGGCTGCCGCTCCTGTTCGACGAGACCGCCCGGCCGGCCCCCCTCTCCCCCGCGCGCCAGGAGCGGGTCCGTTGCTTCCACGCGCAGGGGACGGAGGCGGAGCTGCGGGAGGTCGCCCTCGACATCCTGGCGCGGCACCGGGACGACGGCGTCGCTCTCGACCGCACCGCGGTCATCGCGCGCTCCCTCGAGCCGTACGTGGCGCTGCTCGGGCCGGTCTTCGAGAGGCACTCCCTGCCGTTCACGACCAGCGCCACGTCGGGCGCCCGGCGCCAGCCCCGGGTCCAGGCCTCTCTGCAGCTGGCCCGGGCCGTCCTGGACGACTTTCCGCGGCAGCCTCTTCTCGACCTCTTCCGGGGTGGTCTGCTGCGGCTCGGGGGGCGCGATCCGTCCGAGCGCTCGCACCAGTGGGACCGGCTCAGCCGCTCGTGGCGCGTCTCCGGCGGGCACGCCGTCTGGACGGACGAGCTGCCGCGCCGGGTCTCCGCGTGGCAGCCGTACGTTCCCCCCGGCGCCGATGTCGAATCCAGGGCCAGGGCCGAGAGCCACAAGGAATCCGTGATGCGGGAGGCGGCCGCCCTGGCCTCGGCGGTGGAGGCCCTGCGCCGGGCCGCCCGGCCGCTCGAGCGCGCGCGGTCGGGGAGCGCCTGGGCGGCGG
>CAYLND010000013.1:0-44411 GCA_964384905.1 uncultured Acidobacteriota bacterium | reverse complement strand
CCAGGGGCGGCAGGCCCGTCGGCGGGGGCGTTGCGGGCACCGGGGGATCGGGGGGGCGCGGGGAAATCAGGTGGCGGCTCTCGTCCCCGCCCAGCAGCAGCTCGTAGACCGGCAGGCGTCCCTTGTAGCCGGACTGGCCGCACTTCTCGCAGCCCGCGCCGACCCGCCAGCGGGCCTCCGCCGGCAGGCGCCCGGCTCCGCCGAAGCGCTCGAGCACGGCCGGGGCCGGCGCCCGGTCCGAGACGCAGGCCGGGCAGACGCGCCGCAGCAGACGCTGCGCCAGGATGCCGATCACGGAGGAGGCGACCATGAACGGCTCGACACCGAGATCGACCAGACGGGTGATCGAGGAGGGCGCGTCGTTCGTGTGCAGGGTGCTGAGGATCAGGTGGCCGGTCTGCGCCGCCTCGAGCGCGATGCCGGCGGTCTCCTGGTCGCGGATCTCGCCGACCAGGACGATGTTCGGGTCCTGGCGGAGGATCGACCTCAGCCCCGCCGCGAAGGTGACGCCGGCGCGGGTGTTGATCTGGACCTGGTTGATACCCTCGAGCTGATACTCGATCGGGTCCTCGACCGTGATGATGTTCTTCACCGGCGACTTGATCCAGTTGAGGGAGGCGTACAGGGTGGAGGTCTTGCCGCTGCCGGTCGGGCCGGTGACCAGGATCATCCCCTGCGGGCGCGACAGGAGATCCTGGAACTTCTGCAGCAGGTCGGACGCGAACCCGAGCTGGGCCATGTCGGTCCGCGCGCCGGCGCTGTCGAGCAGCCGGATCACCACCTTCTCGCCGTAGTTGGTCGGCAGGGTCGAGACGCGCAGGTCGATGCGGCGCTGCTGCACCCGCAGGCGGCTGCGGCCGTCCTGCGGCTTGCGGCGCTCGGCGATGTCCATCCCCGAGATGATCTTGAGACGCGAGACGACCGAGGCCTGCAGGTGCTTCGGGATCTTGAGGACGTCGCGCAGCATGCCGTCCACGCGCTGCCGCACCTGAAGGGCCGTCTCCTGGGGCTCCAGGTGGATGTCGCTGGCGCCCGCCTTGGCGGCGTCGGTGAGGACCAGGTTCACCAGACGCACGATCGGCGGCAGCTTGACGTCCTTCGCCAGCTCGGCCGGGTCGACGACCTCGTAGTCGTCCTCGCCGCTTCCTTCCAGCTCTCCCTCCGGGTTGACCGTGGGGATCAGGTCGTACGGCATGCCGGACTGTTCGATCTCGGGGTAGAGACGCTTCAGCATCCTGAAGATCGCCGACTCGCCGGCCACCACGGCGACGACGCGCCGGCTGGTGCGGAACTCGACGTCCTGGAGTGTGCCCAGGTCGAGCGGATCCGACATGGCCAGACGAAGCGAGCGATCCCTGACACCGAGGGGCAGCACACGGCGCTGCCTGCAGAACTCCGGGAGCAGACAGAGGTCCGACTCGGCGGGCGGCTCGGTCTCGTCGAGATTCACGTGCTCGAGACCCAGCCCGGCGGCGACCGCCTGCGCCACGGCCTCCTCGTGGGCCAGACCGAGGTCGGCGATGATCCGCCCGAGCGATCCGCCATCCCGCGCCTGGATCTCGAGGGCACGCTCCAGACTCTGGGCGTCTACGATCCCGGAGCGCGCCAGAATGTCCTGGACGACGGGTTGTTTCATCGACTCGCTTCGGGGCGCGGGTGGCCCGGAGGGCTCGTCCCCGACCCATCTCGCGCCGGTCCGAACCCGTGACGGGCGCGCGGGAACGTCCGGTCTCCGCCCAATATAGGCTCCGGGGTGGGGACGTCCAATTCGGAATGGAAAAGGAGGGACGACCGGGCGCGGCGCGGTCCGGGGATTACGTTTTGGTAGCCCCGGCCCCGCCGGGAACCCACAGCACGTCGGCGCGCCCCCCGTCGTTGGCACGACGCGCCATGACGAAGAGAAGGTCGGAGAGGCGGTTCAGATAGATGATTGTCTGCGGATTGACCGTCTCCTTGCGCGACAAGGTGACGACCCGGCGCTCAGCCCTGCGGCAGACGGTGCGCGCCAGATGCAGCCAGGACGACGCCGCGGTCCCGCCGGGCAGCACGAAGCTCCTGAGCGGGCGCAAGGCCGCGTTGAAGCGATCGATCGCCTGCTCCAGAGGCTGGACATGGCGGGCCTCGATGCGCAGCGGCGGACGCGTCTTCTTCCCGCGCCGAGACCGCGCGGGCACGCACAGATCGGCTCCGAGGTCGAACAGGTCGTTCTGGATCGCCTGGAGCAGGCCGGCCGCCTCGGCGTCGAGCCCGGCGGCGATCGCCAGGCCGAGCGCCGAGTTCAGCTCGTCGACCGTCCCGCACGCCTCGATGCGCTGATGGTCCTTGGCGACGCGCGTGCCGTCCCCCAGGGCCGTGGTCCCGCCATCGCCCGTCTTCGTGTAGATCCTGGACAGCGTCACCATGGTCCGCCGCTCCCCATCGTCATCCTAGCATCATCGCGGCGGGCGGCTCACCCTTGACAGGCTTCCGGGCCGGTGGTGTGATCTGCCCGTGCCCCAGAATGTGAAACGCCGCCGCCGGCGCGCCGGAACGCGCGTCGCACCTCCGGTGCGGGCCCGCGCCAGCACGCATCTGCGCCTGCACGTCAACGGCGAGGATCAGGAGGTCGCCTTCGCCCCCCACAAGACGCTCCTCGAGGTCCTGCGCGAGGATCTGCGGCTGACCGGCACGAAGCACGGCTGCGAGCTGGGAGAGTGCGGCACCTGCACGGTGCTCCTCGAGGGAAGACCGCAGCTCTCCTGTCTGGTCCTGGGCCTGGAGTGCGAGGGTCGTCCGATCGTCACGGTCGAGGGTCTGGGGGACGGCCCGCGTCCGCACCCGCTCCAGGTCGCCTTCGCCGAGCTGGGCGCGGCGCAGTGCGGCTACTGCACGCCGGGCATCCTGTGCGCGGCCCGCGCTCTTCTGGACGCGCGCCCGAATCCGACGCGACCGGAGATCCGCGAGGCGCTGTCGGGCAATCTGTGCCGCTGCACCGGCTACATCAAGATCTTCGAGGCGGTGGAGCTCGCCGCCCGGCGGATGAAAGAGCCGGGGGCGCGGCCCTCCGAGGAGACCCTGCGTGGCCGCCGGCTCTGACGGGCGACGCCTGCGGGTGGTCGGCACCTCGGTCCGGAAGATCGACGGTCTCTCCAAGTGCGCCGGCGCGACCCTGTTCGCCGACGACATCGTCCTGCCCCGGATGCTGTTCTGCAAGCTGCACCGCGCCCCGCTGCCGCACGCGCGTATCGCGCGGATCGACACGTCCAGGGCGGCCAGGATGCCGGGCGTGGTCGCCGTGCTCACGGGGAAGGATCTGCCGATCCCGTTCGGCATCCTGCCGGTGAGCCAGGACGAGCACGCGCTCTGTCCGGACAGGGTGCGCTTCGTCGGCGACCCGGTCGCCGCGGTGGCCGCGATCGACGAGGACACCGCGTTCGAGGCGATGAACGCGATCGAGGTCGACTACGAGCCGCTCGAGGCGGTGATGTCGATCGAGGAAGCGCTGCGCAAGCCGTCGCCGCGCATCCACGACTACGGTGACGAGGGGAACGTGCACAAGAAGATCTCCCTCGAGTTCGGCGACGTCGAGCGCGGCTTCCGCGAGGCGGACGAGACGTTCGAGGACACCTTCTACTACGAAGGCAGCACGCACCTGCCGATGGAGCAGCACGCGGCGGTCGCGGCGGTCGACCCCGACGGCCGGCTGACCCTCTGGTCGAGCACGCAGACGCCGCACTACGTCCACCGGGCGCTCGCCAAGGTGCTGGAGATGCCGCCGGCCCGCGTCCGCGTCATCGCCTGCCCGAACGGCGGCGGCTTCGGGGGCAAGAGCGACCCGTTCAACCACGAGATCGTCGTGGCCCGGCTCGCCCTCGTCACCGGCCGCCCGGTGAAGATCTCCCTGACGCGCGAGGAGGTGTTCTACTGCCATCGCGGCCGCCACCCGGTGCTGATGCGGATCAGGACCGGCATGACCCGGGACGGTGCGATCCGGGCGATGCACTTCACCAGCTATCTCGACGGCGGCGGCTACGGCTCGTACGGAGTCGCGAGCACGTACTACACCGGGGCGCTGCAGACCGTCACCTACCCGATCGAGCACTACAAGTTCGAAGGCCTGCGCTGCTTCACCAACAAGCCGCCCTGCGGGCCGAAGCGCGGGCACGGCACGCCGCAGCCGCGCTTCGCCCTCGAGGTGCATCTCGACAAGATCGCGGAGCGGCTCGGCATCGACCCTGCCAGGCTCCGTCTCGAGCACCTGGTGCCGCCGCATTCGCTGACCGCCAACCATCTGCGGGTCGGCTCGATGGGGCTGGGCCGCTGCATCGAGGCGGTGGTCGAGGGTTCGGGCTGGCGCGACAAGCACCGCCGCCTGCCGCGCGGCAAAGGGATCGGTCTCGCCTGCTCGTCCTACATCTGCGGCGCGGGGCTGCCGATCTACTGGAACAACATGCCGCACACCGGCGTGCAGCTCAAGCTGGATCGCGGCGGCGGCGTGGCGGTGTTCTGCGGCGAGATCGACATCGGGCAGGGGTCCGACACCGTGCTGGCGCAGGTCGTGGCCGAGGTGCTCGGGGTCGATCCGTACGACATCCGAATCGTGTTCGGCGACACCGACCTGACACCGGTCGACCTCGGGTCGTACAGCAGCCGCGTCACGCTGATGATGGGGAACGCGGCGATCCAGGCGGCGGAACGGGCGCGCGAGCTGGTGGCGATGGCGGCCGCCGGGCGTCTCGGCGTGCCGGTGGAGCGCGTGGGGTTCGCCGACCGGCAGGTGTTCGACGTCGAGGACCCCGGGCGGACGCTGTCGTTCGCGGAGGCGGTGGCCCTGGCTGAGGCGAAGTTCGGCACCATCGGCACGGTCGGCTCGTACACGCCGCCCCCGTCCGCGGCGAAGTACAAGGGCTCGGGCGTCGGCCCCTCGCCCGCCTACTCCTACAGCGCCGCGGTGGTCGAGCTCGACGTCGATCCGCGCACCGGCTGGGTCCGAGTGGAGAAGGTGCACCTGGCGCACGACGTCGGCCGCTCGATCAACCCCGTGCTGGTCGTCGGTCAGGTCGAGGGGAGCGTCTACATGGGTCTCGGCGAGGCGCTGATGGAGGAGCAGGTGTTCCGCGCCAACCGCGGCGGCGTGCACCGCCAGCCGTCCCTGCTCGAATACAAGAGCCCGACCACGATGGAGATGCCCGACGTCGTGACCTATCTGATCGAGGATCCCGACCCGAACGGTCCCTTCGGCGCCAAGGAGGTCGGGCAGGGGCCGCTCCTGCCGATCGCGCCGGCGGTCGTGAACGCCGTCTACGACGCCGTCGGCGTCCGCATCGACGAGGTGCCGGTGACGCCCGAGAAGATCCTCAAGGCGCTCGACTCGCCCGCCAAGCGTTACGGACCGAAGGGCGTGCCCGAGGTCAGGTGGCCGGAGCCGATCCGCGTCCCGACTCCGTGGCAGGACGGCGCCGGCGCCACGCGGCGATCGGCACGGGCGGAGGCCGGATCGCCGGCGGGCGGTGGAGCGACGCCATGATGCGGCTGCCAAAGTTTCGCTACTACGCCCCCGCAACCGTGAAAGAGGCCGCCGCCATCCTCCACGGCGAGGGGCCGCAGGCGATGGTCGTCGCGGGCGGGACCGATCTCTACCCGAACATGAAGCGCCGGCACCAGACGCCGAAGACGGTCGTCGGTCTCCGCGCGATCGAAGGCCTGCGCGGGGTGCGTGGCAGCCCGGCCCGCGGTCTCTGGATCGGCCCGGCGACCACGTTGACCGATCTCGAGGAGAACGTCCTGGTCCGGCGGAACTACCCGGGCCTGTTCGAGGCGATCCACTCGATCTCGACGCCGATCCTGAGGAACATGGGGACGATCGGCGGCAATCTCTGCCTGGACACGCGCTGCAACTACTACAACCAGAACTACGAGTGGCGCCGCGCCATCAACTTCTGCATGAAGTGCGACGGGGACACCTGCTGGGTCGCGCCCGGGAGCGATATCTGCCTGGCGGTGTCGTCCAGCGACACCGCCCCGATCCTGTGCGCCTACGGGGCCCGCATCCATCTCGTCTCGAAGAAGGGTCAGCGCACGATCGAGGCGAAGGGTCTGTACAGCCGGGACGGCATCCAGTACCTGACGAAGCGGCCGGACGAGATCGTCACCGGCATCACGCTTCCTCCCGCCGCCCGCTGGCGCTCGTCCTACCGCAAGCTGCGCCGCCGCGAGGCGTTCGATTTCCCGGTCCTCGGCGTAGCGGCCTGCGTCCGCTTCGAGGGCGCGGTCGTCGCCGACGCCCGCCTGTGGCTGGGTGCCGTGTCGATGGCGCCCATCGAGGCCGTCGAGGCCCAGGCCGCGCTCGCCGGCCGGCCGCTCACCGACGCGACGATCGAAGCGGCCGCCGGTCTGGCCTATCCGCTCGCCAAGCCGGTCGACAACACCGACTTCGGCCTGCGCTGGCGCAAGGAGATGACCCGCCATTTCGTCCGCGAGGCGCTTCTAGGGGTCCGGCGGGCGGAGGGCCTCCCGTGAGGCAGTGACGGGCCACCGCTCTTCCTTGACCTCAGGACCTCGCTTCGCCTAGAGTCGCCGGCCATGGCGAACGGCGACCCGCATCGCGCCGCACCGCGCAAAGCGACGACCTTCCATCTGGTCTTCATGACCTACTCGGTCATCTGCAGCGGGGCTTATGGCCTCGAGGAGATGATCTCGGGATCGGGGCCGGGGATCGCTCTTCTGACCCTGATCGTGCTGCCGATCGTCTGGGCCGTTCCGGTGTCGCTGGCGTGCGCCGAGCTGTCGGCCCGCTATCCGGTCGAAGGGGGCTATTACCGCTGGGCGCGCATGGCGTTCGGCGACTTCACCGGCTATCTGGCCGGCTGGCTGGTCTGGCTGGCGAACTTCGCGACCAACGCCACGTTCGCCGTGCTGTTCGCGAACTACCTGCGCTACTGGATCCCGGAGCTTCCGCACGTCTGGAACTGGGCGATCGCCGTCCTGGTGGTCTGGATCACGGTCTGGATGAACTGGCGCGGCATCCGGCCGGTGGGCACCACCTCGGTGATCCTGACGATCCTGATCTTCTTCCCGTTCCTGGCGATGACCGCGCTCGGTCTCCTGCGCTGGCAGTACAACCCTCTCCTGCCGGTGGTCAGCCCGGACAAGGGGCCGCTCTCGGCGTTCGTCGACGGTCTCGGGATCGCCATCTGGCTCTACTCCGGGTTCGAGAAGCTCACTCCGAACGCGGGGGAGGTGGAGAAGCCGTCGCGGGCCTTCCCGATCGCCCTGGCGTTCGCGGTGCCGATGGCGGCGGGGAGCTACATCATTCCGACCTTCGCGGCGCTGGCCGGCCAGGGCCACTGGAGCGAGTGGGGGGAGTCGTACTTCGCGGTGGCGGCGCGGGCCCTGGGCGGGCCGGCGCTCGGGTCCGCCATGGCCGCCGGCGCCCTGGTCAGCAACGTCTGCCTCCTGATGGTGACGATACTGGGGCAGTCGCGGCTGCCGATGGTCATGGCCGAGGACGGGCTGTTCCCGCGCGTGTTCGCCCGCACGCACCGGCGCTTCGGGACCCCCACCGTGTCTCTCGGCGTGGGCGGGGTGGTCCTGACCGCCCTGGTCTGGGAGAAGTTCTCGAACCTGGCGGCGATCTTCTCCCTGGTCCAGGTGCTCGCCTACCTCTTGATCTTCGCCTCGCTCCTGCGGCTGCGGACGCACGCGCCCCTGTCGGGGGGGCCGGCGGCCCCGGGCGCCCCGGACGGCGGCTTCCGCATTCCCATGGGCCCCGCCGGTCTGGCGCTGATGACCGTCCCCGCCGTCCTGCTGTCCGCGATGGTCGTCGTCAAGACGGTCTGGCACGACGGCGCGTTCGACGGGCTGCGCGCGGCGATCGATGTCCTGGTGCTTTCCTCCGGCCCCCTGACCTACGCGCTTCTCCGGCTGCGCCGGCCGGCGTCCAATGTCTCGACGCCCGCCCCCGGACGGTGAATCGGCCACGCCGGTCGAGGCGCGTTCAGCCGCCGGCAGGGCGTCGAGGAATATTCTTCGGGGGGGTCTAGACACCGGGCATGCCATTCAAGGACAATGCCGCCATTCATGGGACATCCGGTGTGCAGTCAGGATCGGAGGACCGCGTCGGCGGTAGCGGCGACCGGAGGGCCCCACTATTCGGAGGTCGAGTCAGATGCCCAAGGGTAAAGTGAAGTGGTTCAACGACAGCAAGGGGTACGGTTTCATCACTCCGGACGACGGGGGCAAGGACGTCTTCGTCCATCACACCGCGATCCAGGCGTCCGGATTCCGCTCACTCTCCGAGGGTGACGCGGTCGAGTTCGAGATCGAACAGGGGCAGAAGGGCCCGGCCGCCGCGAACGTCCGCAAGGTCTGACGCCGAATCTTCGCCATCTACCACGAGCCCGGGCCGCCCGCGAGGCTGGCCCGGGCCTTTCCCTCTCACTTCAGGACGTCGTCGAAGTACTTGACGATGCGCGCTTCCAGGTAGCGACGATCCGCCTCGCCGCGCGGCAGGTGCCGCTCGTCGGGGAAGATGATCAGGTCGTACGGCTTCTGGGCGGAGTTGAGCGCGTCCAGGAAGCGGGCCGTGTGGCGGAAGTGCACGTTCTCGTCGACCATGCCGTGGACGATCAGCATCCTGCCCCGGAGCCGTGAGGCGAGCGGCAGGAGGGAGCTTCCCTCGTAGCCGGCGGCGTTGTCGCGCGGCGTCCCCATGTAGCGCTCCGTGTAGTGCGTGTCGTAGCCGTCCCAGTCGGTCACGGGGGCTCCGACCACCGCGACCTTGAAGAGATCAGGGGCCTCGAGAAGGCAGCGCGCCGCCATGTAGCCGCCGTACGACCAGCCGTAGATCCCGAGACGCGCGCCGTCCACGTAGGGAAGCCCCGCGAGGAAGCGGGCTCCGGCGATTTGATCGTCGACCTCGACCGACCCGAGGCGGCGCGCGAGCGCGGTCTCGAACGCCTTGCCGCGGCGCGGAGTCCCCCGGTTGTCCAGGCGGAACACCACGTAGCCGTGCCGGGCCAGGTACTGGGCGCGCAGATCCTCCGTCAGCTCCCAGGAGTTCTTCACCGTCTGCGCGGTCGGTCCTCCGTAGACGCGCACGATCGCGGGGTACTTCCTGCCGGCCGGCGTGGAGGGCGGCTTGTAGAGCGCGCCGTGCAGCGTGCTTCCGTCGGCGGCGCGCAGCGTCACGAACTCGGGCGCCCGCAGGCCGAGCGCCTTCGGCTCCGGGTCGTCGTTGGGATCGAGGACGCGGATCACCCGCCCCGTTCCGTCCCTCAGGAGGACGCGCGGCGGCGCGGCGGCGGTGTCGTGCACGTCGACCCAGAGAGCCCCGTCGCGCGAGCCGGTCACCGTGTGCCATCCGGGCTCCGTGGTGACCCGCTCGATCGGACCGCCGTCGAGGCCGACGCGATACAGCTGACGCTCGAGCGGTCCGTCCTTCGCCGCCGTGAAGTAGACCGACCCGCCCGCCTCGTCGACCGCTTCCACCTGATCGACGGCCCAGTCGCCCGAGGTCAGCCGGCGCACCAGGGCGCCGTCGCGGGCCCGCAGCTCCAGGTGCCGGTACCCGGTCGATTCGCTCGACCACAGAAAGCGTCCGTCGCGCAGCGGTTTCAGATCGTCGTGCAGGTTGATCCAGGTGGTCGATCGGTCCTCGAGCAGGACGGTCGCCGCCCCGGTCGCCGGATCGGCCCGCAGGAGCTTCAGGCTCTTCTGGTCGCGGCTCTCGACCTGGACCAGAAGCGATCCCTCGGCGTCGAAGCGCACCCGCGGCAGGTAGACGTCGTCACCCGCCTCCTCCAGCCGCACCCAGACCGTCTCGCCACCTGCCGCCTTGACGACGCCGAGACGAACCCTGGCGTTCGGGCCCCCGGCGAAGGGGTAGCGCTCCGGCTCCACCTCCCAGACCGCCTGGCCCTGGTGCACGATCGGGTAAGTCGGGATGCCGGTCTCGTCGACCTCGGTGTAGGCGATGCGCCTCCCGTCCGGCGACCACCAGAAGCCGGACGCCCGATCCATCTCCTCCTGGGCGATGAACTCCGCGACGCCGTGGAACACGCCGTCGCGGGCCCCCAGGGTGAGCCGTGTCTCGGCGCGCGCGGCAAGGTCCACGACATAGAGGTCGCCGTCGCGGGCGAACGCGACACGCGTCCCGTCGGGTGACGGCTGGGGATCGAGCTCGGAGGACGGCGTCTCCGTCAGCCGCAGCGCTTCGCCGCCCGGGCGGGCCTGGAAGATATCGCCCCGCCAGTCGAAGACCGCCACGTCGGCCTCCGCCGCGAGGGCGTACAGCGTGATCCCTTTCTCCTGGATCCTCCGGCGCTCTCGACGCAGAACCTCTTCGGGGGTCAGGCCGGTTTTGGCGCTGTCCTGCGGCGGCCGGGCCACGACCCGGCGATCGCCGGTGGCGACCTCCTCACGGACCAGGGAGCGCTCCACGCCGGCTCCCTCGCTCGCCAGGAAATAGAGAAAGCGCCCGTCCTGAGTGAAACGGAAGGTCGTCGGGATCCGCTGGCCCGGCGGCGGGTAGCGCGCGACCCGCTCCAGCGTCAGGAGGTCGTCCTTCCCGGATTCTCTCGTCCGCCTGCGGGTCTCTGCAGGGCCGGTTGCCGCCAGCGCGATCGCCAGGGTCATGAGGATCAGAGGATGAGGGGCCATGTCCCACCTCCCGCGAACGGGGACCCGTATAGGCCGGAAGGGGCGGCGCAGTCAACAGGCCGCCTGCCTTGTCCCGCTTTTTTCCGCAAGTTGGGGATTGACAGAACGGACTTACCATCTTAAATAAGGGACGCTCCGAGGAAGGAGAGGGGGAGTCTTCTCGGATGCAGGAGCCGGTCGCCCGCAAGCGCCTGGAGGACCTCCGCCGCTACAACGGGAAGTTGCAGCGGCTGTGTCGTCTGACTGCCGATGTCGCCCGCCTCGGGAACGAACGGTCCACCCTCAAGAAGATCGTCGATACCGCCGCCCGTCTCATGACCGTCCGGGGAGCGCACATTGCCCTGGTGGACAAGGACGAGCACCAGCTCTACGGCATCGTCAGCTCGGGCCGTCACCCGAGGGATGCGCCGCGACTGCGGATCGAGCTGTCGCAGTCGGCCGCGGCCCAGCAGGCCCTCAGGACCCGGCGGGTGGTCGCGATCAGGAACGCGGCCGGCGACGCGAGGGTCAACCCGCGCGCCCGCGATCTGATGGGGATCCGCGGCGTCGCGTACATGCCGCTTCTCAGCGGCAAGGAGAGCTTCGGCCTGCTCATCCTGATCACCCGGCGGCCGCACGACTGGACGCCGCGCGACCTGGATCTGGCGCGGCACTTCGCCGACGTGGCCTCGGTCGCCCTCGAGAACTCCCGGTTGATGACGCAGCTCGCCGAGACGGAGGTCCGCTTCCGCAGCCTGGTCGAGCACATCCCGGCGATCGTCTACCTCTGCGACGTCGAGCCGCCGTTCCGGACACGCTACATCAGCCCTCAGGTCGGCTCCATGCTCGGCTACACGCCCCAGGACTGGGTGGGCGATCCCGACGGCTTCTGCATGAAGATCATCCATCCGGAGGACATGAACGACCTCCTCAATCTCACCGCCGAGGCGGTGCGCACCAGCGGCTTCGCGACCGCCGAATACCGCCTCCTGGACCGCCAGGGCGAGATCCGCTGGTTCCGGGACGAGTGCACCCTGGTGCGCGACCCGTCCGGGACGCCGATCGCCTGGCATGGCGTCATGGTCGAGATCACCGGCATCAAGAGGATGCAGCACTAGCGGTCCGCGCACTTGCATCGGCTCCGGCTCTCCTGTAGGCTCCGCCGCCATGGGGTTCATCGGGATCGCGATCCTGCTGGGGATCGTGGAGGGCCTGACCGAGTTCCTGCCCGTTTCCTCGACAGGTCATCTCATCGTCGCCGGACATCTCCTGGGGTTCCGCGGTGAAGGCTCCGAGACGTTCGACATCTTCATCCAGCTCGGGGCGATCCTGGCGGTGGTGGTCCTCGAGCGGCGGAGGTTCCTGGACCTCGTGCGTCCGGGCCGCCCCGGCACCTTCTCGGGCCCGCGAGGATGCGCGCTCCTCCTGACGACCACCGTGCCGGCCCTGATCGCGGGCGCCCTGGTGCACGACTGGATCAAGGAGAACCTGTTCGGGCCGGCGACCGTGGCCTGGGCCCTGGCCGTCGGCGGCGTGGCCCTGCTGCTGGTGGAGCGCTTTCGTCCGGCCTCGAGCCTCCAGGATGTCGACGCCGTGGGGTACCGGCAGGCCCTGGTGATCGGGCTGTTCCAGTGTCTGTCGCTCTGGCCCGGGGTGTCGCGCTCCGGTGCCACGATCGTCGGCGGCCTCCTGTGCGGCCTCGAGCGGCGCGCCGCGGCGCGCTATTCGTTCCTCGCGGCGGTGCCGGTGATGGCGGCGGCGACGCTGTACGACCTCTTGAAGAGCTGGTCGCACCTGGGTGCCGGCGACGTGGTGCCGTTCGCAACCGGTTTTGCGGTCGCGTTCGTGTCCGCCTGGTTCGCCATGAGATGGTTCGTCGCCCTCCTGGGCCGCCACACGCTGCGGCCCTTCGCGTGGTACCGCATCCTCGTCGCCCCGGCGGTCTACTTCCTGGTGAGCTGAGTTGAGCTGGAAGCGCTGGCTCCTCGGGTCCCCGCTGGAGACGGAGCGGGCCCGCGAGCAGCGCCTCGGCATCCCGATCGCGCTGGCGGTGTTCTCCTCGGACGCCCTGTCCTCCGTCGCCTACGCGACGGAGGAGATCCTGCTCGTCCTGAGCCTGGCGGGGGCGTCGGCGCTGGGGTACTCCATCCCGATTTCCGGCGTGATCGTCCTGCTGCTCGCCATCCTGATCGCATCGTACCGGCAGACCATCCACGCTTACCCGGACGGCGGCGGCTCCTACATCGTGGCGCGCGAGAACCTGGGCACTCTGTGGGGCCTGGTCGCGGCCGCGGCGCTCCTTCTCGATTACATCCTGACCGTCGCCGTGTCGACCGCCGCGGGGGTCGCCGCGGTGACTTCGGCATGGCCCGCTCTGCTGCACTACCGCGTCGCCGTCGGCCTGGTGTTCCTGCTGGTTCTGGCGGTCGGCAATCTGCGCGGCGTCCGGCAATCCGGCCGCATCTTCGCCGTGCCGACGTATCTGTTCATCGTCTCGATGTTCGCGCTCATCGGGGCGGGGATCGTCCGTGCCACGCTCGGGCTGCCCGCGATCGAGCCGCCGCCGGCGCCGATCCCCGAGGCCACCCGGGGCGTGACGCTGTTCCTCCTGATGCGGGCCTTCTCCGCGGGGTGCGCCGCGCTGACGGGGATCGAGGCGGTCAGCAACGGGGTGCAGGCGTTCCGCAGGCCCGAGGCACGCAACGCCTCGACGACGCTGATGATCATGGCCGCGATACTCGGATTCTTCTTCCTCGGCACGTCCTACCTGGCGCACGTGTACACCGTCGTCCCGGGCGTGGGCCAGACGGTCGTGTCGCAGCTCGGCCGGGCGATCTTCGGGGCGGGCCTGCTCTATTACCTGCTGCAGTTCGCGACGGCGACGATCCTGATGGTGGCGGCGAACACCGCGTTCGCGGACTTCCCGCGTCTCTCGTCGATCCTGGCGCGCGATCGCTTCGTGCCGCGCCAGCTCGCGAACCTGGGCGACCGGCTGGTGTTTTCCAACGGCATCCTGATCCTGGCGGGGTCGGCGGGTCTCCTGCTGGTCGTCTTCGGGGGCAGCACGCACCGGTTGATCCCCCTGTACGCGGTCGGCGTCTTCCTGGCCTTCACGCTGTCCCAGTCGGGGATGGTGGCGCGCCACCTGCGGCACAAGGGAGAGCGCTACCGGCTGCACGCCGTGGTGAACGCGGCGGGGGCGACCGCCACGGGGGCGGCCCTCCTGGTGATCGCGGTCACCAAGTTCATGCAGGGCGCCTGGATCGTCATCCTGCTGATCCCGCTGTTCGTCTTCGTCTTCCTCAAGATCCACCGCCACTATTTCTACGTCAGACAGCAGCTGTCGCTGCGGGAGATCGAACCGGAGCGTCCGCTCCGGCACACAGCCGTGGTGCCGATCTCCGCGGTCAACCGCGCCACCATCTACGCCCTGCGTTACGCCAAGTCGATCGCGCACGAAGTCGAGGCGGTGCACGTCGCCATCGATCCGCAGCGACTGGAGCAGATCCGCGAGCAGTGGAAGCAGTGGGGAGGAGGCGTGCCGCTGCGCGTCCTGGAGTCGCCCTACCGCTCGATCGTCCAGCCCCTGGTCGATCACATCGACGGTCTGATGCACGGGAAGCGCGGCAACGAGATGGTCACCATCGTCCTTCCCGAGTTCGTCACGGCGCACTGGTGGGAGGGTCTGTTCCACAACCAGTCGGCGTTCCTGCTCAAGGGCGCCCTCCTGTTCCGGCAGGGTGTCGTGGTCACGAGCGTCCCGTACCATTTCTCGCGGTAGGGCCGCGCCGGCCGGCCGTCCGCTCCCAAAGGTGATAAGATGCGCCGGTTTCAGGGAACTCCCTGCGCCGGGGACGTCAACCGAAGGAGGAGAGGCGATGCGGAATCGCAGCGGTCTGCGCGGTGTCCTGTTCGTGGCGGTGCTGGCACTGGCCGTCACGGGCCTGATCGCGGGTGAGCACGCGAAGTGCACGAAATCCGCCGAGGAGTGCGCGGCGCAATTGAAGGAGACGTATCAGACCCGCGGCTGGCTGGGCGTCGAGATGGATCCCAACGAGGACGGAACCCTCAGGGTCGTCTCGGTCCTGCCGGACAGCCCGGCCGCGAAGGCCGGCCTCAAGGCGGACGACACCCTCGTCTCCGTCAACGGCGTCAGCCTCACGAAGGAGAACGTCGAGAAGATCATGAAGTCCGACGAGGGTTGGAAAATCGGGAGCACCCTTTCCCTGGGCATGAAGCGGGGCGAGACGGCCTCGACCATGAAGGCCACGCTCGAGAAGATCCCGGACGCCGTCCTCGCCGGCATGATCGAGAGGCACACGAAAGAGGCGCACGAGATCGCCAAGAACTGAGTGTCCGGGAGCGGACCATGGGCGACGTCGAGAAGCGGCAGCACCACCGGTTCATGGCGCTCCTGGAGGTCCGGGCGCTTCCGGGAGAGCGCGTCCCGCCCGATCTCAGGCTGGCGACCCTCGATATCGCCGTCGGCGGGGCGCGCTGCGCCTCCAACCGGGCGCTCGACGCAGGTCTGCCGCTGAATCTGACGTTCACCCTGGTGGGCGGCGACCTGCGCGAGCCGATGAGCCTCGACGTCGAGGCCACGGTCCTGCGGTGCATCGAGCGCCCCAAGGCCGCGGAAAGCCGACGCTACGAGGCCGCACTCCGCTTTACGCACATCGAGGCCGAGGACCGGCGGCGGCTCCTGAGCTATCTGAACGCCCTGTAGCGCAAACAAAAAAAGCCCCGGAGGGTCGCACCTCCGGGGCTTCTCTTTTTCAGTGGTCGTGGTCGCCAGCGGGCGACGCGGACCACCCGCGAGACCGGTTAGACCGGCTTGACGTTCGAAGCCTGCGGGCCCTTCGTGCCCTGCGTCACTTCGAACTCGACGGTCTGGCCTTCCTCCAGCGAGCGGTAGCCGCTACCCTGAATGGCCGAGAAGTGGACGAAGACGTCCTTGCCACCCTCGAGCTCGATGAAACCGTACCCCTTGCTGTTGTTGAACCACTTGACGCGACCAGTTGCCACGAACCTTACCTCCGCCTCATGCGAGGCCGATTGCACCGGAACCTCGTGTCCCGGGGTCGGAAGCTCCGGCTCTGCCGAACACTAAAAAAGCCCCAAGGGGTCGTGCGTCCCTGGGGCTCATTCATAAGTCCAACCAGAAACCTCACTTCCTACGAAAGAAAACGATAAGGGAGGAGACTCGAAAAGTCAAGACCTTTCTTGTCAGACGTCGAGAGCCTTGAGGAATTCCGCGTTCGTCGGGTACTTGGAGAGCTTGTCGAGCAGCTTCATCATGGCGTCGCGCGGCTTCATCTCGAACAGCACCCGCCGCAGCCTGTGGATGCGCGGCAGCTCCTCTTTCGTGAACAGCTTCTCTTCCTTGCGCGTCCCCGAGCGGGGGATGTCGAGAGCGGGGTAGATCCGCTGCTCGAAGAGCGATCGATCGAGGACGAGCTCCATGTTGCCCGTTCCCTTGAACTCCTGGAAGATGACGTCATCCATCCGGCTGCCGGTGTCGACCAGGGCCGTGGCGATGACCGTCAGGCTGCCGCCCTCTTCCGCCTTGCGTGCGGCGCCGAACAGCCGGCGCGGCTGCTCCATGGTACGCGCGTCCAGGCCGCCGCTGAGCGTGCGGCCTGTCCCCGGCGTGGCGGTGTTGTGCGCGCGGGCGAGACGGGTGAGCGAGTCGAGCAGGATGACGACGTCGCGACCCGTTTCGACCAGACGGCGGGCCCGCTCGAGCACGATCCGGGCCACGGAGACGTGCTGTCGCGCCATGTCGTCGGAGGACGACGCGATCACCTCGCCCCGGACGTTGCGCTTCATGTCGGTGACCTCCTCGGGGCGCTCGTCGACCAGCAGGACCACCAGATGGATCTCGGGATGGTTGCGGGAGATCGAGGCGGCGATCTTCTGCAGGAGCGTGGTCTTGCCGGCGCGCGGCGGGGCGACGATGAGACAGCGCTGGCCCTTGCCGATCGGCGTCAGAAGATCGATGACGCGAGTGGACAGCTCGGCCGGCTCGGTCTCCAGCCGGATCCTCTCGAACGGATCGATCGACGTCAGCTCGGAGAAGGGGCGCCTGCGGGCGAACTGGTCGGGCGGCACGCCGTTGATCGTCCGGATCTCGACCAGGCTGGGGGATCCTGCCGCGGGACCCGAGGCGTGCGCTCGACCGCCCCCGCCGTGATGGCCGTGCGCACCATGACGGCCATGCCCGCCGTGACGCGGATCGACCTGCGGCTGGCGGCCACGGCCGGTCGCGGCCGACATGAGACCCTCGATCTCGCATCCCTCGATGCCGCCGCCGTTGAGTCGCTGGTTGGACGGCGCGAGACGCAGCAGGATCTCACGCGAGACGAAAGCATCGTCCGGGGAGGGGCGGTAATTACGCTGCGGCTGCCGCAGATATCCGCCACCCTCGCCCAGGATCTCCAGGACCCCGCTCGCCTCGATGGTCACCGGCGCGGGGTGCGGTCCGGCCGGGCGCGCGTGCGCGCCCGGCGTCGGATTCGCGTGGGGTGGAGCGCCGTGCCCGGTCGCGCGCGGGTGACCCTGGGAGGCTCCGTGCCCCGAGGCGTGAGACTGGGTGTGAGACCCCCCGGCGTCGTGCCGGGGGTGGCCGCCTCTGCGGTGCTGACCTCGTCTGTGCCGCCAGTCGCGATGATGGCGGCGGTGCCGATTGTGCCCCGGTGCGGCGCCTTCCGGGCGCGCGGGACGAGCGTCGGGCCGCGGCTCGGCGGTGGTCGGGGACGCCGCCGGCCCCGGTCCGCTCTGGGCGCCGTGATCCGCGGACGGCCGCTCCGGGGGGGAGTCGTGGCGGTGCGACTGCTCGGGCCGGTCATGGGCAGGCCGGCCGTGACCGTGATGGCTCTTCTCAGTCAAGGGCTAGTGCCGTTCCTGTTGGAGGGGCTGGAGAATCCCCATCGGCGTGACGCGACATACTAACCGGAAGCCACCTGCGGGTCAAGCCCGGCGGCCTCGGCGGGCCCTGTCGAGCCTCTGCTCTGCCCGGCCACCCCACCCACCCCGCTAATGCCAGCTCGACGATGGGACTCGTGCGAGGTGAACCGGGGGTGTCCGCTGGTGGCCGCGCGCGAATCGCTCCCTTATATTGGGGTGCATGTCGCTGATCCCCCGCACGCGAGGCAAACGCCTCCTGCTCGTGGCTGCCGCGATCATGGCCGCGTGCGCCGGCGTGGACGCCCTGCTGATCGAGCCGAACTGGATCGAGGTGGTGCGCTCGGTCGAGTATCTGCCGATGGTTCGTCCGGGGGCCCCCGACCTGACCCTCGTGCATCTCAGCGACATCCACATCGGCTCCCTCGGCTATCGCGAGCGCCGCGCCATCCAGATCGTCGACGACGCACGACCCGACCTGATCGTGGTCTCGGGTGACCTGGTTCGGGGAGGAGATCATCCCCGTGATCTGCAGGAATTCCTTTCTTCCCTGCGCTCGCGCTACGGCAATTTCGTCGTCTGGGGCAACCATGACTATTGGGACGGGGTGCCCGGCGCCTGGGGTCCCGAGGTGGTGCGCCGGGCCGGCTTCACGCTGCTCACGAACTCCAGCCGGGCGATCACGTATCCGGGTGGCCGGATCGTGATCGCCGGTCTCGACGACCCCGTGACCGGTCACGATAACCTGAGGCTCGCCATGTCGCGCGTGCTGCGCCAGGACCTCTGCATCCTGGTCGCGCACACACCGGATATCGTCAGCAGCCTGGGGAACTGGGACATTGATCTCGTGCTGGCGGGACACACTCACGGCGGCCAGGTCCGGCTGCCTCTGGTGGGCCCCCTGTATATTCCGTACGCCTCGCGCGAGTACCTCGAGGGGTGGTTCAACGTCCCACCGGGGGCGCGATTGCACGTCAGCCGCGGGCTCGGATGGTCGTGGCTTCCCGTGCGCTTCCTCTGCCGACCCACCATCGACGTCATCACCCTGCGCGCCGGTCAGCCGCCCGGTCAGCGCGTGCCCAAGAGCATCATCGGTCAATCGTGAGCGCGCCAACTATTGACACTCTCCGATCAAGAGTGTTATAGAAGCGTCGAAAAAATTTTCTTCGCGAGTGAATGTGATCGGGTCCGCCGCCGAGTCCGATCTCGGGAGCGTGAAGAGGCCGCCGCGCCGATCGACGTCAGCACACGCGTGGTGCCGTTCAATCCAGAGCCGGGAGGAGGTGAGTGGCCATTCCTAAGAAGAAGAAAGCCGCCAGAAAGAGGGGGGGAAAGAAGGGAAGGAAGTAGGTCCCAGTCTCTGACTCGCGAGGGGTGACGTCGTCACCCCTCTTCTTTCGTCGGTGCTCGAGGAGTCCATGAACTCGTCCCGTACGTGGAAAAGCGGCGAGAGATGCCGCGTCACCGGCTCGTACCGGTGCCAGAACTGCCATCTCGCCGGACGCGAGATGGTCCGGGAGTTCGAGGCGGGAAAGGTCTTCCCGATGTGCGACACCTGCCCGGAGAAGGACGTCACCTGGCGGCTGCTCGAGCGGACCGCCCCCGTCAGGGCGACGGCTTGACCCCTCGGCGCTGCCTCAAGCCCCGTCTCTGCCCTTCGATCTCTTCCATCCTCGCGGCCAGGTCCTTCTCGAGACCGGCCGGCTTCGGCTCGTAGTAGCGCCGCCCCCGGAGTCGCTCGGGCAGGCATTCCATGTCGGTGGTGCCTTCCTCGAAATCGTGCGCGTACTGATAATCGCGTCCGTATCCGAGCGTCTTCATGAGACCCGTCGGCGCGTTGCGGATGGCCAGCGGCACCGGATCGGTCAGCCCTGACTTCAGATCCTCCAGCACCCGGCCATAGCCGACGTAGACCGCGTTGCTCTTGGGGGCGAGCGCCAGATAGACCGCCGCTTGCGCCAGAGCCAGCGCGCCCTCGGGCATCCCGAGGAAATCGAACGCATCCTTGGCGGCGAGGGTCACCTCGAGCGCCCGGGGGTCGGCGTTGCCGACGTCCTCCGAGGCGAATCGCACCATGCGCCGCGCCACGTAGAGCGGCTCCTCCCCCGATTCGAGCATGCGCGCCAGCCAGTACAGCGCCGCGTCTGCGTCGCTGTTGCGCAGCGATTTGTGCAGCGCGGAGATGAGGTTGTAGTGCTCCTCGGCCGCCTTGTCGTACAGCAGCGGGGCGCGTTGCGCGGCGCCGGCGATCGCCGCCCGGTCGATCGGACGGGAGCCGTCGGGCGCCTCCTTCGCGGTCACGGCCACGAGCTCGAGGATGTTCAGGGCCCGGCGCGCGTCGCCGCCCGACAGGGACGCGAGATAGTCGAGATCGGGCTCGCCGAGCACGACGCGGCGGGACGCCACTCCCTTCGGCGAAACCAGGGCGCGCTTCAGGAGGATCACGATGTCCCGGTCCTCCAGCCTGCCGAGCGTGTAAACGGCGCAGCGGGACAGGAGGGCGGCGTTCACCTCGAAGGAGGGGTTCTCGGTCGTGGCGCCGATGAGGACGATCGCCCCGCTCTCGACGTACGGGAGGAAAGCGTCCTGTTGGGCCCGGTTGAAACGGTGGATCTCGTCGACGAACAGGATGGTCCGCCGGCCGGTCGCGCGCCGGTACTGCTCGGCGGCGCGCATGACGTCCTTGATCTCCTTGATCCCCGCGAGGACGGCGCTGAACTGGATGATCTGGGAGGTGGTCAGCCGGGCGATGAGACGCGCCAGGGTGGTCTTCCCCGAGCCCGGCGGGCCCCAGAGGATCATCGATTGGACCTGGTCCCTGGCGATCGCCTCGCGCAGCGGCCTGCCCGCCCCAATCAGATCATCCTGACCGACGATCTCGTCCAGGCTCTCGGGTCGCATCCGATCGGCAAGAGGTGTCCGTGCGCCGGACGCGCGCGCGCCCGCGGGATCGGGACCGAAGAGATCCATCAGAGGAGGTTAGACTTCCGGAAAGTGCCTGTCAAACGGACGCCAGCCGTCGCCGGGGCGATCGCCAAAACCCGCCGGCGCGCTTCAGCCGGCGTTCTTCTGGAGGACCGGCATGCGGACCGATCGATCGAGCGGGATCTCGTCCGCGCCGGACTGACCGAAGCGGTGCATGTCCCGTACCTTGCTGTTCGCCAGCGTGGTGACCACCGCATCGTAGACCGACAGCGCCGCCATGAGCGATTCGCGGGCGTGCTTCTCGAAGGACTTCAGGGCGCGAGCGGTCTCCATATCACCCACCTCGCGCGGCTCGCGCTTGGTGGCCTCGCGAACCGCCCCGACCGCCCCGTTGATGACCTCGAGAGCATCGGCGAGGATCTTCCTCTCGTCCGGCGTGAAGGACTGGAACTGCTGGGCGAGCTCGTACACCTCCGGCTTGAGGCGCTCCATCTCCGTGGAGCCGTTCTCCCAGTGCCGGCCGGTCAGGATCCATTCGATCGACGTGTGACCGATACGGGCGAGCTCGAGCAGCCGCTTCACTTCGGGAAGAATGCCGTTCTCATACTTGTGCACCGCGGGCTGGGTGGCGCCGAGAAGCTCGGCCATCTGCCACTGTCGCAGCCCCTTGCTCTTCCTCAACGACTTGATCCGTTCGCCGATCACGACCTTATCGAGTGGTTCCACGTTAGACTCCCCGAGAAACAAGGTATTTTTCCGGGCCAGCAATGGTGTGCATTCCCCGGAAACCCGCGACCTGTCTGTGATTTCGCCGGAATTATACGGCGAGGCGGGAGTGAAAGCAACGAATAGATAAGCGCCCGGAATGGCAGGGCCGCGCAGACTTGGCGCAACGTCGCTCCAGTATCGCGGCTGATCGAGGCTCCGGAACCCCCGCGTTTTCATGGGCTTGTCGACGGAGAGGGGTTCCCGAGGCCGGGGATTCCGCGCGCTGCCGGGGTCGAGAACGAGAAGCCGACGAACGCCCCGATGTCCGGGGTGTTGTAGAAGGGATCGATATTCTCGATGAACCCCGACTCCAGGCACGGCCCGCGCGCGAGACGGTGCCGGAACCCCACCGAGACCTCCAGGGCGACTTTTCCCAGATCGTTTCCCGGGCGGAACGGAAACGGTCCGCCCGTCCTCAGGAGCTGTCCGATCAGACTCGTGCTCGGAGTGGGAGAAAAGGCGTAGGCCAGGAAGACGCTTCGCGAGTTCTTGATCGGCAGATGCGGCGCCAGACGCCAGTCGCCGAGGACGTTGTAGGCGTAGCCGGCGTGCAGCGCCGAGCGCGCCCATCGCCTCGAGGCGCGCACGGCCCCGCCATAATCGACCGAGCCGCTGCCGGAGAGCGTCTTGAAGTCACCGGTCGGGAATTTCGCGGACAGCGTGGCGTTCAACGCCGGCGCGCCCGAGCGCTCCCGCAGCAGCACGCCGGTCAGGGACATGACCAGGTCGCCCGGGCGGAACCCGTCGGGCGCGTGGTCGAAGTAGACGGTCTCCCCGTCGCCGATGTATCCGACGCGGAACTGGTTGCGGGCGAATCCGGTCCTGCCGCCCTCCGGCAGGCTGAAACGGCTGTGAAAAGAGTCGATGAAGCCGTCCATGAACCCTCCGGTGTACGACAGGAACGGCATCTCGACGCCGAGCTCGACCCCCCGCGCCAGGCCGACGCGGGCGTTCAGCACCGTCCTCAGGGTCTCACCGTCGATGATGTAGGAGCTGTTCGAAGGCTGCACCGTGGAGATCGACTGCAGGACCGGAAGGGTGACGCGCCCGTTGTACGTCGCGGCGCCGGTCCGTTCGAAGAGGAGGATCAGGTCATCGGTCGCCACCATGGTGTTCTCGTAGGTGGCGCTCAGGGTGAAGCGGGCCGCGTGCACCGGCTGGATGTCGGCGCCGGCGGGCGCCTGATCGAGGAACAGGAGCTTGAGGGGAAGCTGGTCCCGGATAGGGAAGGGCTCGTCCAAGTCCGAGGCGGCGACGGTCCCCTGAATCGCCGTGAGCACCAAGGCAAGAAGGAGTGCGCGCAACATCCGTGCGCAGACTAGCATGACTCGTCGCCCCACGGGAGGCGGCGCGCTCGATTTCTCTTGACCCGCACCCCGCGTTCAGTTAGGACATCGCCTCGATGAGCCTGGTCCTCCAGATCCTGCTGTTCCTGGCGTTGATCACTCTGGCCTCCAAGGGCGCCGGTGCCCTGAGCACGCGTCTGGGACAGCCCGCCGTGTTCGGCGAGATCCTGGCCGGTCTCCTCCTCGGCCCGAGCCTTCTGAACGTCCTGGACTGGGGACTGTTCGCGCCGCCGGCGGGCGGCGGCCCCCACGCGGATCTGCCCGCCGTCGTCCAGGCCCTCGCGGAGATCGGGGTCGTCCTGCTGATGTTCGTGGCAGGACTCGAGACCGATCTCGGGCAGATGCGACGGGTCGGCAGGGTCGCCTTCTGGGCGGCGTGCGGCGGCGTCGTCCTGCCGTTCGGAGCGGGCGCCGCGGTGGCCCATCTGTTCGGCTACGGCTGGAGCGAGGGCTTCTTCATCGGGGCGGTGCTGACAGCCACCAGCGTGAGCATCTCGGCCCAGACCCTGATGGAGATCGGGAGCCTGCGCTCGAAGGAGGGGAGCGCGATCCTCGGCGCCGCGGTGATCGACGACGTCATGGGCATCATCGTGCTGTCGCTCGTCGTCGCCTTCGCCGGGCGCCCGGCTGGTGCGGCGGGGGCCGGAGCCGCCGTCCTTTGGATCGCCCTGCGCATGACGCTGTTCTTTCTCTTCGCCTGGCTCCTGGGCCGAGCGTGCTTCGAGCGCGCCGCGGCGGCGGCGGGGGGCGTGGGGGTGAGCGAGCCGCTGACGGCGTTCGTGGTGACGGCGGCTTTCCTCTATGCGTGGGCCGCGGAATATCTGGGCGGCGTCGCGGCCATCACCGGGTCGTACATGGCAGGCGTCCTGTTCGCTCAGACTTCCTCGAGGGAGCGGATCGATCGCGGCATCCGTCCGCTGACCTATGCCTTCCTGGTGCCGGTCTTCTTCATCAACATCGGTCTGCGCGCGGATGTCCGGCCGATCGTCCACGCACTGCCGCTGACCCTGTGCATTCTCGGCGTCGCGGTTCTCGCAAAGGTGATCGGCTGCGGCGCGGGCGCCTGGCTGTCGGGCTTCCGTCGCAGGGAGGCGTTGCGGGTCGGTGTCGGGATGATCTCGCGAGGCGAGGTCGGGTTGATCGTGGCCGGCTACGGCCTGGCGCACGGCATCATCGGGAGCGATCTCTTCTCGGTCATGGTGCTGATGATCCTGATCACCACGATGATCACGCCGCTCGGCCTGCGTCTGGTCTTCCCGCGGACCGGGGGCCGGGAGTCGGCGCCGATCTTCGAGTCGGTGGCCCATCTGGAGCGCCGGGACGACCCGAAGTGACGCGCCGGCGGGCCCTCAGCGTGGCGCGGCCGCGAGGCGGGCGATATCGTCCTCGAGATCCTGCAGGTCGCCGATGGCGACGATGCGGCCCCGGCCGTCCAGCAGCACGTAGTGCGGGATCCCCTCCCGCGCCACGCCGTACAGCCGCGCGATCGGGCCGTCCCAGCCACCCCCGTCGAAGATCTGGATGCCGGGCAGGTGCTGGTTGTAGACGAACGCCTCGAACGCTTTGCGGTCGTCATCCAGGCTCACGCCCACGATCGTCAGGGCGCCGGCGTATTGCTCCGCGATCCGCCGGATCGGCACGACCGCCTTCACGCACGGCGGGCAGGTGCTCGCCCAGAAATCGAGCAGCACCGGCCGGCCGCGCAGATCCTTGAGGGCGACCTCCTTCCCCTGGAGGTCCGCGCCGGTGAATGCCGGCGCCTCCACGCCCGGACCGAGATCCGCGGGAGCGACCGGCGCGGTCCAGGTCTCGCCGGGCGCCTGCGGGAGGTCCACGGACAGCGTGCCGGTTGCGCGGCCGAGCACCATCCGCGTGCGCGCCGTCCCCCCGGATTGCAGCAGGGCCAGGACCTGCTGCGGCGAGATCGGATCGAGATCGACGAGACTGCGCCCGTTGACCACCAGGAGGACGTCGAGCGTTTTGACCCCGGCGCGGTCGGCGGGCGAACCTTTCGCGACCTCCGTCACGACAGCCCGGCCCGAGCGAATCTCAAGCGTCATGCCGCTCACGCGGACCACCGGTGAGGATGGGTGGGGTGCGCGCGTGGACGGGACGGGCGGAGCCGGCGGGGCGGCGACCGCGGGTGAGAGCACGGCCGCCAGGACAGCGAGCCAGGCGCCCGGACGCAGAGCCGGATGGCGCGTGCACATGATTCATGATGGTAACATGCGCCCCCGACGGGAGGGGGGGGCCAGGCCGTCCGTTCGAGGCCTGGATCGGCGCTGCCGTGCGCTTCCTGAGGACATCGCGGCGGATTCCCACGGGGCTCCTGTTCGCCGTCACCTGTCTGACGTCCTGCGCGCGCACCGGAAAGGATGTCCGGATGGGCTGGAGCGACGTCCGCGAGCGCTATTTCACCGGCTACCTCAAGAGGGATCCGGTCACCGCTACGTATCTCGGCGGCGGCGGGTACCGTCCGGAGCTCGCCGACGTCGACGCCACCCTGCCGGACATCACGCCGGCGGGGCGCGCCGACGCGATCGCCTTCTATCGTTCCGTCCTCGCCGATCTCGAGGCGGTCGACCCCGTTACGCTGCGGCCGGACGACGTCATCGATCGGGATGTCGTCCGGGCGCAGATCCGTTTCCTGCTCCACCTGCTGGAGGACCTGCGCCACGACCAGAGGAGCGTCGACACGTACACCGTGGCTCCGTTTCGCGGCGTCGACTGGCAGATTCAGCAGATGACCGAGCTGGCGGGCGGCGGCAGGGGCACCGCATCGGAATGGGACCGCGTGGTGCGCCGCGTCCGGGCCATTCCCGCCTACCTGCGCGCCGCGCAGGCCAACCTGCGCGAGGGACTGCAATCGGGCCACGTTCCGGATCATCGTCTGGTCGAGTTCGACGGTGTCGACACCGCCGCGAGTAACGCCGCGTACTTCGCAGAGACGCTTCCCGCCCAGGCCGGTCGGGTCCTCGTGGACCAGCCCTACCGGGACGAGGTCCTGAAGGGACTGGGCGAGGCCGGGCCGGCCGCCGCCGCGGCCTTCCGCGAGATGGGGGAGTTCCTGAAGGAGGCCGGGCGGTCGCTGGCGGGCGCCGATCACTTCGCGGCGGGCGAGCAGGAGTACCAGTGGAGGCTGAGCAACAACCTGAGGCTCGATCCGGGCCAGACCCCGGGCACGCTCTACGCCTACGCCCAGACCCAGGTGGAAGCGAGCCAGGGACTGCTGATCGAGGTGGCGAAGGAGGTGGCGCGCCGCCGCAGACTCCGGCTCGTCTGGGAGGGCCGGGCCGCGTCGCTCCGCTCGGTACGGGCGGTGATGGACGATCTCTCGAGGGACTACCCCCGGAACGACGAGGAGATGTTCCGGATCTATCGCGCCAGGGCGATGGATCTGGTCGCGTACGCCCGGCAGCACGGGATGTTCGATCTCCCCGCCGAGTACCGACTGGAGATCGTGGAGACGCCGCCGATGCTCGAGAGCACCCTCGAGGCGGCCTACTACCCGGCCCCGGCGTTCAAGCCGTGCGGGATCGGCCGCTTCTATCTGACCGCCTCGCACGGCGACCTCGGCGTCCTGAAGGGGAACAACATCCACGCGGTCGCCGACTTGTGCGCGCACGAAGGATTCCCGGGACACGACTGGCAGTTCCAGTTCATGCGGCAGCGGGCGCGCTCGATCGGGAGCGTGCGCTGGCTGACCCCGGGGGCGGTGGAGGACTCGTCCTCGATGTGGGAGGACAGCATGTCCTCCGAGGGCTGGGCGCTCTATGCCGAGCAGCTGGTGGGCGAGCCGCAGTCGGACGCGCGCGGCGGCTTCTACACGCCGGAGGAGCGTCTCTACCAGCTGAAATGGCAGACGCTGCGTGACGCGCGCGTGCGCATCGACACCGGTCTGCACACCGGGCGGATGAGCTTCGACGAGGCGGTCCGGTATTACCTCGAGAACGTGGAGTTCCTGCCGGACGCCTGCTCGGTGGGTCGCCCGGACCCGGTGCGCGCCGCCGCTTGCAACGCCGCCCGGCGTGCGGTCTATCGCTACTCGAAGTGGCCGACCCAGGCGATCACCTATCACCTCGGCAAGCGCGACATCCTGGACCTGCGGGATCGGCTCCGGCGCATGCAGGGGGACCGTTTTTCCCTGCGCTCGTTCCACGAGCGGTTCCTGTCGATCGGCACCATCCCGGCGGGCTATTTTCGCGATCGGCTGCTGCGGGAGGCGCAACAGACCTCCGCGGGGCAGGGTTTCTAGACGGTGGTCTCGGGCGGGAGTCTGACGGGAGACGAAGCCCCGGTGGCGAGATCCGGCATCTCACCCTCGGGCGGCGCTTCGGGAGCGGGCTTCGCCGACCGATCGATCTCGACCTTGAGCGACCGGAGTCCTTGATCGAGCAGCCGCGCCCGCAGGCGGGAGCCGGCACGGAGCCTCTCCAGGATCAGGCGCGGGCCGCGCAGGCGGGCATCGAGCCGCCAGGTCACCTTCGTGGCGCCGGTGTCGACGCTGTCGAGGCACAGCGACCCGAGGTGGCGACTCAGCCCGCGATGCGTCCCCAGGGAGTCGCGCCGCAAGGAAAAGGCGATCTCCCTGCCGGGAACGATCCGGACGATCTCGACGTCGGCCCAGTACGGTCTGCCGTCCCGGGTGCCGGAGCAGCGCCAGACGGTTCCGGCGCGCTCGCCGTCTCCGCGACGCAGCGTCCATTCCGTGATCCGGCAGAGGTCGCGCGCCTTGCCATGACGCGCGTGCAGCGTCGGGAAGCGACGGATCGACTCCCAGGCGCGGTCGAGCGGGGCGTGGACCACGATGGAACGGCTCAGATCGACCCGTCCCGCGGCCACCAGCCCCAGCAGGACGACCAGCGCGCCGGAAGCCACCGCGAGGGCGATGGCGAACACGCCGAGGCTGGTCGGTCCGTCCGCGAGATCCACGCGTGCGCTCCTCAGAACGCTTTTCTCCGTCCGTCGCGGACGCACGATCCGGAGACGGGGGAGGAAACGCGGCGTTCGAGTCGTTCGACGAACCAGCGGCGAGTGACAACCAGCGAAAAGATACCACGAAACAGGGCGGGATGCGGTATTCAAAGGGACGCCCGCGAGGGAGAGCGGGGAATGGCAGGTCTATAATGTCCCCGTCATGGGACAGTCGAACCCTTCGCTGGCGGGAACGCTCTCGGATCTGACTCGGGAAGGCGAAATCTACGAGCGTCTGCCCGACCATGCGGTCCGCTGTCATGCCTGCGGTCACAACTGCTTCATACCGGCCGGCCGCCCCGGCATCTGCAAGGTACGCTTCAACGAGAGCGGCCGGCTCAAGGTGCCCTGGGGTTACGTCGGGGCCCTGCAGTGCGATCCGGTGGAGAAGAAACCGTTCTTTCATGCCCTGCCGGGGGCGCTCGCCCTGTCGTTCGGGATGCTCGGGTGCGATTTCCACTGCGCCTACTGCCAGAACTGGATCACCTCGCAGGCGATCCGCGATCCGAAGGCGGTCGCGCCGCCGGAGCGGGTGACGGCCGGGACGCTGGTCGGGCTGGCGCGCCAGCAGGGGGCCGCGATCCTGGCGTCGACGTACAACGAGCCGCTGATCACCTCGGAATGGGCCGTCTCCATCTTCAGGGAGGCGGTGCAGGCCGGCCTCGTGTGCGCTTACATCAGCAACGGCAACGGCACCGAGCAGGTCCTCGAGTACATCCGGCCCTACGTCCGCCTGTACAAAGTCGATCTGAAATCGTTCCGCGACCGGAGCTACCGGGATCTCGGCGGCACGCTGAGGAACGTGCTCGACACCATCGTGCTCCTGAAACGCAAGGGGTTCTGGTTGGAGATCGTGACGCTGCTGATTCCGGGGTTCAACGATTCGGACGAGGAGATCCGGGACATCGCGCGCTTCCTGGCGGGCGTGTCACCCGATGTCCCCTGGCACGTGACCGCGTTCCACAAGGACTACAAGATGACCGACCCGGACGACACGCCGGCGTCGACGCTCCTCCGGGCCGCCGGGATCGGCAGGCAGGAGGGTCTGCGCTACGTCTACGCCGGGAACCTGCCGGGAGCGGTCGGCGATTTCGAGAACACCCGCTGCCCCGGGTGCGGGGCTCTTCTGGTCGCCCGCCTCGGCTACCGCATCCTGGACTACCGCGTCACGCGGCGCGGAACCTGCCCCGACTGCGACGCCGTCATTCCGGGGCTCTGGCACCACGCCGCCTGAAGTCCGCTTCTCGGCTTACTCGACCGGCTCTCCCCCCCAGCGTCGCACGGCCTCCTGCAGGCGCAGGACGAAGCCATCCGGGTCGTCCGGGCTGATCACGAAGTGCCTGAAGAGACCCCGCCGCTTGCGGATGGTGACGCTGTTCCAGAACTTCAGCGAGGACCAGTTCTCGTGAATGAGCGCGCCGCGGCGGTGCACCTCCTCGATGTCGGCCAGAGGCAGGCGCCGCACGATCCTCCCGAGGATCAGCACCTCGAGCCCGGTCTGCGTGATGCGGTAGGTGATGGTCCCGACGGTGGCCAGGAATGCCAGGACGACGGCGCTGACCAGCATCGCCTGGACGATGATCAGGCCGGTCATGTGGCTGCTGCCGGTCAGGACACCAGGCGGTACAGAGTGTCTCGCTGTCGCGGGATATAGCCGGCCTCGCGGATGAGCCGCTCGATCTCGGTCCGGGTCGTGCATCCATGGGCGCCGGCGGCGCGCACGACGTTCTCCTCGATCATGGTGCTGCCCATGTCGTTGGCTCCGAACTTCAACGCGACCTGGCCGATCTCCTTCCCTTGAGTCACCCAGGAGGACTGGACGTTCTGAATGTTGTCCAGGAACAGCCGGCTGACGGCCTGCGTGCGCAGATAGTCCGCGCTCGACACCTCGCGGCCGCCCAGCGCGGTGTTCTCGGTCTTGTACGTCCACGAGATGAACGCGGTGAACGAGGCCCGCCCGCGGTCCAGACTGGCGTCCTGCAGGGAGCGGATCCTGTCCCAGTGCGCCACCCGATCGGCATAGGTCTCGACGTGACCGAACATCATCGTCGCCGTCGACGGGATGCCCAGAGCGTGCGCCGTCTCCATGACCGCGAGCCAGTCGTCCGACAAGGTCTTCAAGGGCGCGATCTGCCGGCGCACCCGGTCGACCAGGATCTCGCCGCCACCGCCCGGGATGCTGTCGAGCCCGGCGGCCCGGAGCCGTCGCAGCACCTCCTCGAGCGGACGGCGCGAGACCCGCACCATGTGCTGAATCTCCGGCGGCGAGAACGCGTGCACGTGCAACCGGGGGAAGGTCTCCTTGAACGAGCGCAGGAGATCCTCGTACCACTCCAGAGGCAGGTCCGGATGGTGTCCTCCCTGCATCAGGATGCCCGTGCCGCCGAGCGCGAGGGTCTCCTCGATCTTGGCGTGCAGCGACTCCCGCGTGTGCAGGTACCCTTCGGGGTGTCCCGGATCCCGATAGAAGGCGCAGAAGGAGCAGCGCGCGACGCAGACGTTCGTGTAGTTGATGTTGCGATCGACGATGTAGGTCACGATCGGCTCGGGATGCAGCCTGCGGCGGACGAGATCGGCCGCCAGCCCGAGGTCGAGCAGCGGCGCGGCGCTCAGCAGCCGCAGGGCGTCCCCGGTGCCGAGACGCACGCCCGAGACGGCCCGTTCCAGGATGTCGTCGATCCCGGGATCGGGACGGCGTGGACCGCGCAGCTCGCGATCGGACACGCGTTCCCAGAGACGCGGGTCGATCGCGCCCGGGGCGGGATCGAGCTGCAGCTCTTCACTCAAGGATGTGCCTCACGGGTGCGGCAGACGACGACACGCGCTCCCATTCGAACGGGTCGCGGAATCGAATCGGGCGCCGTCCCGGCGCCACTTCGAACTGCTGCGCCAGACGGAAGAACAATTCGAGCCCCCGCTGCTCCTCGGAGCCGAGGTAATAATGGATGCCGGTCCTCAGATACGACTCGATCGATTCGACGGGCAGCCGCAGACGCCGCCCCTCGAGCGCGGCGATCGCCGGGATGTTGGCCATGCCCAGGCGGCGCGACTCGATGAACGGACGGACGCCGTCCGGCACGACCACACCGGGGCGGACGGCCCACAGGGCGTACACGAACGGCAGACGGGTCTGGGCGAACCACTCCGCCCCCAGATCCAGGACGTGCAGGCCGGTCACGTCGGCCGCCAGCGCCGCGTCGCCGATGAGGAGCGCGGCGTCGTGCTCCAGCAGCATCTCCCGCAGCGCCGGCGCGTGCTCGTCGTAACGGATGTCATGCAGGCCCCTGCGAGCGAGCAGGATCTTCAGGAGGGCGGCCGACGTGCGGGAGTTCGCGTCGAGCGCCACGCTGCGGATCGCTTCGCAGGGGACGCGCGACACCAGGATCACCGAGCGAACCCTTCGCTTGCTGGCGATGCCGATCTGCGGCAGGAACTCCACCCCGGGCAGCCGCAGGTACTCGATCGAGGGAATCAGCCCGATATCCGCCTTGTTCGTGCGCAGCAGATCCGGGATCCGGAACGGAGAGACCTGCGACACTTCGAAGAGGCCTTTGTACGGACCCCGCACGAACCCCCAGGTCAGCGGCTGGGCGTTGGCGAAAGGAACCGAAGCGATGCGCACATGGTTCATGGGATCGCGAGCACCTCGGCCGGAGCGGCAGGACGACGTCAAAGCGCGCCATTCTATCAGATGGACTCCGGCAGTCAAACGCCCGCGATCGGGCGGAGACGCCGTGCCCGAATCTGCTAACCTTGATGATCCACGGGGGTCGGGAAGGTCCATGAAACGGCCGGTTCTTCACTTTCTGTATCTTCTTTATATCGTCGAGACCGGCGTGTTCCTCGTCCTCGTGCCCTGGTCGTTGATCTGGGTGCACTCCTACTTCGCGCAGATTCCCCCGTTGCGACCCATCCTCCTGAGCGGCTTCGTCCGCGGCTGTGTTTCGGCCTTCGGTCTCATCCAGATCGGCGTAGGCGCCGTCGACTTCCTCGCTTTCTGCCGGGCGCTCAAGACTCCATGACGCGGGGGGATTCGCCGGGAGTCTGCTTCGTGACCGACAGACACCTCACCCTCGGACGGCCCCTGCTCGAGGTGACGACGTCGGCCATCGCCGGCGGCTGCAACGTCGTGCAGGTGCGCGAAAAGGACCTGACCGGCGGACCCCTCCTGTCGATGGCGCGGGACATCGTCGGGGTGGCGAAGACGCGGAGCGAGCGTTGCTCCATCGTGGTGAACGATCGTCTCGACGTCGCGATCGCCGCCAAGGCGGCGGGCGTCCACCTGCCGGCCGCCGGCCTGCCGGTCCGTGAAGCGCGGCGGCACGCCGGCAGGAGGTTCCTCATCGGCCGCTCGGTGCACTCGCTCGCCGAGGCCCGCGCGGCGCAAAAGGAAGGGGCCGACTACCTTTTCTTCGGGCCCGTCTTCATGACGCCCGGCAAATCGGCGTTCGGCCCTCCGCAGGGACCGGAGGCGCTCGGAAAGGTGGTCGAGGGGGTCGCGATCCCGGTCTGGGCGATCGGCGGCATCCATCCCGGGACCGCCGCCGAGCTGCGTGGCATCCGTGTCGCAGGTATCGCCGCGATCTCCTTCATCGCCTCGGCCGAGGACCCCGCCGGGGCGATCGCCGCCCTGCGCGCGGCCCTCTCCGGGTAATCAGAGACCAGCGGTGGGCGTGACCAGCTGGCCGCAGGCGGCCCCGACATCGCGACCCTTGCTCCAGCGGATGGTGGCGGCGACGCCGCGCGCCAGGAGCGCGTCGCGAAACGCGGTGGCCCGCTCCGGGGACGGTGTCCGGTAGCCCGGCATGCCGGCGTCGTTGTACGGGATCACGTTGATCTTGGATCTCAGATCGCGCGTCTGCCGGGCGATCCGGGCAGCGTCGTCCACGGTGTCGTTGACTCCTTCGATCAGGCAGTACTCGAACGTCACCTTCTCGCGCGGGCCGAGGGGAAAGCGCCGGCACGCGTCGAACAGGGCCCGCAGGTTGTACTTGCGGTTGATCGGCATCAGCTCGTCACGCTGCTCGTCGTGGCTGGCGCCCAGCGAGATCGCCAGACGCGGCCGCGGGCTCTCCCGTCCGAGGCGCTCGATCCCGGGGACGAGCCCGGCGGTCGACAGCGTGACGCGGCGAGGCGACAGACCAAACCCCTTCGGGTCGACGATCACGTGAAAGGCGCGCATCACCGCGTCGAGATTGAGCAGCGGCTCGCCCATCCCCATGAAGACGATCCGGTAGCGGCCGCCCGCGAGACCGTTGTCGCGCGCGAGGACGGCGACCTGCCCGAGGATCTCCCCGGGTGTCAGGTTGCGGACCCGATCCATGGTCCCGGTGCGGCAGAACGTGCAGGCGAGCGGGCAGCCGATCTGCGAGGAGAGGCAGAGGGTCACGCGCTCCCCGTAAAGGATGTAGACCGCCTCGATCTCCCCGCCGTCCTCCAGGGTCAGGACGTATTTCTTCGAGCCGTCCGCCGAGAGCCGGACCTCCTTCATGCCGGGCCATGCGACGCGGAAGCGCTCGCCCATCTTTTCCCGAAGGCCCGACGGCAGGTCGGTCATCTCCCGTGGGTCGGTGCGCAGCCGGCCATACAGCCAGTGGAAGACCTGTGAGGCGTGGAAAGCCCGTCCGGTGAGCGGCTCCAGGGCCGTGGCGATCTCCTGCCGGTCCAGACCGAACAGATTCCGCGGGCACGCGCCTTCCGGGCCGCCCGTCGGGGCGCTCTCCTTCACGACTCCTCCGAGAACAGGAATTCTAGCGCAGGGCGGCGGCGCTCAGCCGGCGGCGGAGTAGTGAATCCGTGGATCGAGATAGAGATAGACCAGATCGACCGCCAGACCGACCAGCACGAAGACGGCGGTCAGGAACAGCACCCCGCCCTCGACCACCGGCAGATCGCGCAGTCCGATGGCGCGCACGATCGTCTTGCCCAGCCCCGGCCAGGCGAACACGTACTCGGTCGCGACCGCCCCTCCCAGCAGGCCCGCGAAGTCCATGCCGATGACCGTGACCACCGGGATGAGGGCGTTCTGCAGCGTGTGCCGGACGAAGACCCGCGCGCGCGACGCCCCTTTGGCACGCGCGGTCTGAAGGAAGTCGGCGGTGCCGGCCTCGATCAGGCTGGCCCGGGTGATGCGCGCGATGGCGCCCATCGACACGAGCGACAGAGTGACGGCCGGCAGCACGAGGTGGTCCCATTCCGGCAGACGGATCGAGGTGAACGGGACGAAAGCTCCCTCCATGCCGTAGCCGAGAACGGGCAGCCACCCGAGACGCGAGCCGAACAGGAGCATGAGGATGAGTCCGAGCCAGAACACCGGCATGGAGGTTCCGACGAGAGCCAGGATCAGGACGAGCGAATCGAGCAGCCGGCCTCGCTGCAGGGCGGCGAGCGAGCCCAGGACCAGACCGGCCCCGGCGGCCAGGAGGATGGCCGAGACCGCCAGGATGAGCGTCGGCGGGAAGCTGGTCGCGATGACGTCGGCGACCGGCCGGCGCTGGACGTACGACGTCCCCAGATCGCAGCGCGCCAGCTTGGTGAGATAACCGAGGTACTGCAGCGACACCGGCCGGTCCAGCCCCCACTCGTGGCGGATCGATTCGAGGATGCGCGGGTCGACGCTCTGGCCGCCGGCGATCAGCCGGGCGGGATCGCCCGGGAGAAGGAACACGAACACCCAGACGAGGGTCGCGGCCGCGAGCAGGATCGGGACCAGGCTGAGCACGCGGCGGACGACGTAGCTGATCAGCTCGCCCCTCTCTCGATCCTCAGGCGCTCGAGCGGCAGGCGGAACTCGCCGAGCGGCGACAGGACGACCCCTTTCACGTACGGCTTGTACAAGGTCTTCGCCTGGTAGTAGCTCAGGATGATCCAGGGAGGATCGTCCATCACCGCGATGCGCTCCGCCCGGCGATACAGCGCGGCGCGCTCCTTCGGTTCGGTGACCACCAGGGCCTGGTCGATGAGCCGATCCACCTCGGCGTTCTTGTAGCGGCCGAAATTTCCGGCCGGTCCCCAGTTCGACGAGTGCAGCAGGGGCCGCAGGATGGCGTCGGCGTCGGGATAGTCGAGATACCAGCCGAAACGGAACATCGGCGCCTGTCCCGCCTTCTCCGCCGTGCCCGACACCGCGGCGATGTAGGCGCCCCAGTCGACCTCGCGGATGGTGATGTTCACGCCGACGGTCTTCAGGTCGTGCTGCACCTGCTCGGCCAGGCGACGGTTGTCCTCGCTCGTGTTCACCCAGAGCGCGATTGGCGGCAGGCCCCTGCCGGCGGGGTAGCCGGCCTGAGCCAGGAGGCTGCGCGCCTTCGCCTCGTCGTGCGGGTAGCCCGGAAGATCCGCGTCATGCCCGGGGATCCCCGGCGGAATGATGCCGTTGGCGGGGAGGTTGCCGCCGGGGAACAGCACCTCCCACATGTACCGCTTGTCCACCGCGTAGTTGAAGGCCTTGCGGAGGGCCGGGTTGTCCTTGAACGGGGGCACGGCGAGGTTGAAGCCGATGTACCCCGTCCCCATGAACGGGTAGCGGTACACCTCGGCCCCCACCTTGGCCATCATCGCCGTGTCGTTGTCGTCGGGCGTCTCGTCGAGGCTGTCCAGGCCGCCGGCGATGTACTCCTGCAGGGCGCTGGTCTTGTTCTCGATCAGGCGGATGACCACGCGGTCGAGCGCCGGGCGGCCGCCGTAGAAACGATCGAAGGCCCGGAGCTCGAGGAAGTTGGCCTGCTCCCAGCGTGAGAACTGGAACGGTCCGCAGCCGACGGGGGCGCGCAGATAGGCCTTGCGCGGGTCGTCGTAGATCTCGCGCGGCAGGATGGCCGCGTTCGCCATGGTCAGCTCGGACAGGAACGGGGCGAACGGCTTCGCGAGCCTGATCACGATGGTGCGGTCGTCGGGCGTGTCGAGACCGGCGATCGCCGCGCTCGTTCCCGCGGAGAACTCCTTCGCCCCCTCGATCGGCTCGAGCAGGAAACGGCGCGGCGAATTGGTCTCCTTCCGCAGCAGACGCTCGAAGGAGTAGACCACGTCGCGCGCCGTGACGGCGCGCCCGTTGTGGAACAGCACCCCGTCCCGCAGGCGAAAGGTATACGCGAGCCCGTCGGGCGAGACTGTCCACGACTCCGCCACGGCGGGCCGGATCTCCAGTGTCTTCGCGTCGAGCTCGACCAGCCCCCGGTGCACGTTCAGGATGACCGCCTCGGAGAACTGGTCGTTGTCGAGCGCCGGATCGAGCGTCGGCGGGTCCTCGTGCAGCCGGAACCGGAACACCTGCTCGGACCGCGCCGCCGGCGGAGCCGATCGGCCGCACGCCACGGCGGCGGCCAGGAGCGCGAGCAGCAGAAGAGCCCGGGCGCGCCCGGGTCTCGACAAGTGCAGGGTGTGGACATCCAGCATGCGCGTGCCTCCGCTCAGGCGATCACCCGGCCGCGGCGCGGGTCGAGAAGATCGGTCAAACCGTCTCCGAGAAGATTGAAACCGAGCACGACGAGAAGAATCGCGAATCCAGGGGCCGCGCAGACCCAGGGCTTGGCCAGAAAATACGCCTGGCCCTCCGTCACCATCGTGCCCCAGGAAGGCAGGGGCGGACGCGCGCCGACTCCGAGAAACGACAGCCAGGCCTCCATGAGGATGTTCCCGCCGACGCCCAGCGTGCCGGCGACGATCAGCGGGCGCAGCGCGTTGGGCAGCAGATGACGCAGCACGACGCGCGTGCCGTTGGCGCCGATCGCCTGCGCCGCCTGAGCGAATTCCTGCTCGCGCAGCCGCAGGAACTCGGCGCGGATCAGCCGGGCGACGCGGGCCCATCCCAGGCACCCGAGCACCAGAAAGACGATGCCGACCGACGGGTCCGGCAGATGACGCAAGAGCGGCGCCGACTCCGGCTCCGGCACGGCGGCGATGATCGCGAGCGCCAGGAGGGACTCCGGGAACGCGAAGACGAGATCGGCCGAGCGCATCAGCAGCGCGTCGATCCGTCCGCCCGCGTAGCCCGCGAGGGCGCCGAGGAGAGTGCCGATGGCGAGCGCGATCACCTCGGCGAGGACCCCGACCTCGAGGGAGATGCGCGCCCCGTACAGCAGGCGGCTCAGCAGATCGCGTCCGAGCGTGTCGGTCCCCAGCAGGTTGTCGCGGCTGGGAGGCGTCGGCGGCGTGACCGAGCGCGACGCCACCTGCTCGTACGGGTCGTAGCCGAGCCACTCCGTCAGGAGCGGCGCGGCCAGGGCGCACAGGACGAACGCACCGACCAGGAGGGCGCCGACGGTGAGCGGAAGCCGCGCACGCGGCCGGTACGGCGGGCGCGCGGGCGACGTGTCGGGCGTCACGGCCGGACTATAGCACAGCGCGGCGCGCCTTGATTCGCATACACCCCTGTGCTAGCGTCCCGTTCGCGATGAACAAGGATCAGATTCAATTCCTCGTCTCGGGCATCCTGTTCGGCTTTCTCGTCGGCTACATCATCGCCTACGCGGTGCACGAGCCCAAGGTGGTGGCGCAGGCGGCGCCGGTGCCGGCGGCCGGCAACATGGGGATGGGACAGAGCGTGCCGCCGGCCGGCGGCGGGCCGGGCGGCGCCGGCGGGACCGAGACACAGGGCGGCGGCAGCGAGCAGATGATGGCGCAGGTCTTTCAGGAAATCACCGCGCTCAAGGCGGCGATCGAAAAGGACCCGAAGGACGTGACGGCGCTCCTGCGGCTGGCCAACATGTACCACGACGCGCGCAAGTTCGAGCAGGCGGTCGACTACTACAAGAAGGGCCTGGCGATCACTCCCAAGAACGTGGACGCCCGCACCGACATGGGGATCTGCCTGTACGAAATGGGCATGAGCGACGACGCCATCGCGCAATTCCGGACCTCCCTCACCTACGAGCCGAAGCACTGGCAGACCTGGCTCAATCTGGGCATCGTGGCGCTGTCGGGCAAGAACGACCTCGACACCGCGAGCGAAGCGTTCGCCAAGGTCGAGGAGCTGAACCCGGGGTTCAAGGATCTCCCGATGCTCAAGGACGCCTTGAAGAAAGCGGCCGCCTCGGGTCGGAAGGCGTCCTAGGAGCGCGCCCGGAGTCGCCCCCGAAGTCCCTCCCGGCGTTTGACTTCCCGCAGCCGGAGCATAAATTGAGCCGTTGCGGGGCACGTCTGCCCTGCACGGGCGGAGTCGTGATCGACGACGAAAGACTGCAGGAACTCCTATCCAGGGCGTCCTCCCTCTATAACAACGGCGAATACAAGGGGGCGATCGAGGCCTGGAAGGAGGCGATCGGAGTCGACCCCCAGAGTCAGAAAGCCCGGGAGGGGATCCGGATGGCCACCCTCCTCCTGGGCGACGTGGACGCCGCTCCCGCTGCGGGGCCGGCGGCGGAAGCCGCCGCCACGGCGGACGGGGCCGAGGAAGCGTCCCAGATGCCGGCCGAGGAAGCCGAGGCGCAGGTCGACCTCGGCATCGCGCAGGTCAAGCAGCTCATCGCCGAGCGCCGGTTCAGCGAGGCGATCGAAGGGGCCCAGGGACTGCTGCCTCTCGCCCCCGACTCGACCGAGCTCCTCAACCTTCTCGAAGAGGCGCAGCACTCCTTCGAGTCGACGCCGTTCATCGAGGAGCATCTCACCCTCGCCCGCGAGCTGCTGAACCAGGAGCGCTTCGCGGAGGCCGAGACCGAGTGCAAGAAGGTCTTCACGCTCGATGCCGGTCATCCGGGCGGGAAGGCGCTCCTCAAGGAGATCAGGGACAGGATTCAGGAGAGCCTGAAGGCCGCGGCCAGCCAGCTCGGCGGCATGACCGTCAAGCTGACGATGCCGCAGGCGCTGGCGGCCGGGGCGAAGCCGAAGCCGCCGGAGGCGAAGCCGGCGCCGGCGCGCGCGAGTCAGCCCCCGGCCCGCGTGGAGATCCCGGAGGTCTACGCTGGACCCGAGCCGGGCGACGAGACCGCCTTGCCTGCGGGCGCCGCCCTGGAGCAGCCGCTGGCTGAATCAGGTGATCAAGCGAAGCTGCAGGAGGAGGTCGCGGCACGCGAGACGCTCGAGGCCGCCTTCGCCGATCAGGCGTTCTCCGGCGGGCCGGCCGAGGAATCGCCGTTCGAGCTGAACGACCTGGGCGTGCGGGGTCCAGGCCCGGCCGCCCCGGCGGCTGCCGCGCCGTCGCCCACGGCCGCGCCGGAGAAGGAGACGGTGGTCGAGGCGAAGACCGTCCGGCCGCCCACGTCACGAGTCGTCCCGAAGACCCCGGTGTCCCCGGCCATCCCGGCAGAGACGCCGGCGCCACCGACGCCCTCCTCCCCGCCTGCGCAGGCGGCCGTTTCCCCGCCACCGATCGTCGCGGGCACCGCGAAGAAGACGCAGGCGGCCCAGACGGAGCATCCGGTCGCGCCGGCGCCGGCGGTGAAGCCGGCGACCCTCGCCGGGAAAGCCGGAGCGCCCGCCGCTCCGGCAGCGAAGGGAACGGCCCCCGCGCCGACCGCACCGGCCAGCCAGCCGGCGAAGCCTGCCACCGTCCCGGTGAGCGAGGTCAAGGCGGACGACGAGACCGCCGCCTGGGAGACGGAGCTGGCGCAGCTCAACCTGAAGGACAAGGAGCGCGGCCTGTTGCGCGGGACCGGAGCCAAGGTGACCGCCGCCGCGGTCGATCAGAGCGAGGTCGACCTGATGTCCCTGCTGGACACGGCCGGAATCCCCGGAGCGCCGGAGAGCGCGCCGGAAGCGCCGACCGCGCATCCACCCTCCGTTCCTCTGGCCCACTCCAAGGAAAGCGTCAAGCCTCCCGAGACGGCGGAAGCGGCCAGGCCGAAACGCCACATCGCGAGCGCGGCTCCCGAAGAAGTCCCCCATTCCGAGCCGAGACCGCGTGCAGCGGACAGACCGAGACCCGTCGCCCCGGTCGCGAAACGCGGCTCGTCGGTCATGAAGTATCTCCTTCTGCTCATTTTGCTCGCAGGCGGCGGCGGAGCCGCCTGGTTCTTCTATATCCAGCCGCGTGTCCTGGGAGGCGCCGGGCAGCCGGGACAGCCTGTCGCTCCCCCGGCCGGGTCGCCGGGCGGCGCCGTCGACGGCTCGCACGGGCCGATACCGACGCCGATCGGCGGGACGAGCCGCCAGCAGACGGGGTCGCCGCCGCCCAATGGAGGCGCGCCGGCTTCCGCGCTCCCGGCGCCGGCGAACGTAGCCGTGGCCGCCACGATCGGGGCGGGAGCCGCCGGAGCTGCCCCGTCTCCCGCAACCGGCCTGCCGGGGACGGCAGGCAGCCCCAAAGTCGGCGCCGGTGCACCGGCCGGATCGCCGGCGCAAACCGGTGGCGCCGGCGTCGCGGCCACCGAGCACCCGACCGAGCCGATCAAGCCACCGACGCCTCCTCCGCTGCCTCCCGAGGAGGCGAAGAGACGAATCACCGCGTACACGGCAGACGGCCGGCGGCTGATGGGTCTCGGGAAATGGCGGGAGGCGCGCGCGAAGCTGCAGGCTGTCCTGGCGCTCGACCCGGCCAACATCGAGGTGAAAGACCTCGTCGACAAGGTGCAGGCGAAGATCGACGACGAGCAGCAGCTCCAGGACGAGTTCGATTCAGTAAAGCGGCTGTACGCGGACAAGGACTACGAGAACGCCCTCCGCAAGCTCTATCGCCTGCCGCGCGACCGGGGGCTGGGTGACATCGATCTCTACATACGGAACGCCTGGTATGACTGGGCGGTCGTGCTGCTGAAGGCAGGCAACTCGCGCGATGCGCTGCAGAAGCTGTCGGAGTGCCTGACCGTCGATCCCGACGACGCCTCGGCCCTGAAGGTGCAGGAAGTGGCGGAGAAGTACAACAGCCGCGCCAAGGACCGCGTCTTCTACGCCTTCACCGATTCCCTCCCCCTGCGCGGCTTCGACCAGAAATAGACGCCCGGCTCTCCGCTCAATGCCGGAAGTGCCGCACTCCGGTGAACACCATCGCCATTCCGTGCTCGTTCGCGGCGTCGATCACCTCGTCGTCCTTGATCGAGCCCCCCGGCTGCGCCACCGCCGCGACGCCGGCCCGGTGCGCCTCGTCGAGGCCGTCGCGGAACGGGAAGAAGGCGTCCGAGGCCATGACCGCGCCCCGGGTCGGCTGCAGGGCCTTCATCACCGCGAGGCGCACCGAGTCGACGCGGCTCATCTGACCCGCGCCGATGCCGATGCTCCGGTCGGCGCGCGCCAGGATGATGGCGTTCGATTTGACGTGCTTGGCGACGCGCCAGGCGAAGTCGAGGGCGCGCAGCTCCTCGTCCGTCGGAGCCCGTTGCGTCACGACGCGCGCCTTGCGCAGGTCGTCGCCGGGACGATCCCAGTCCTGCGCCAGATAGCCGCCCGTGATGCGCCGCAGATCGACGCCCCGGAACATGTCCCCCGGCGCCCCCGCCTCCAGGACCCTGAGGTTCTTCTTCTCCGCGAGCACGTCACGCGCGGCGGCGTCGTAGGCGGGCCCGATCAGGCACTCCAGGAAGATCGAGACGACCTCCATGGCCGCGGGGGCGTCCAGGGCCCGGTTGAAGGCGACGATCCCGCCGAACGCCGAGGTCGGGTCGCACTGGCGCGCCTTGACGAACGCTTCCTGAAGCGTGGCGCCCGTGGCGACGCCACACGGATTGCTGTGCTTGACGATCACGGCGGCCGGGGATTCGAACTCGTTGACGGCACGCCAGGCGGCGTCGAGGTCGATGAGGTTGTTGAACGACAGATCCTTCCCCTGGAGCTGGCGCGCCGTCGCCACCGAGCCGGAGGCCTCGCCGACGTCGGCGTACAGCGCGCCGCGCTGGTGCGGGTTCTCTCCATAGCGCAGCTCCTGCAGGAGACGGGCCTCGATCGAGAGAGCGGGGGGGAAGGGGGGGCGCTCGGCCGGGGGCTTCGCCGCCTGGAGGCGCGCCGTCGTCACGGCGGCGCGCGTCCCCAGCTCGTCCCGGATCGCCGCGTCGTAGGCCGCCGTGTGGGCGAACGCCTTCACCGCCAGCCGGAACCGCGTCGCCTCGCCGAGGGCGCCCTGCTCCTTGATCTCGCGCAGCACCGGCGCGTAGTCCGAGGGATCGACCACCACGCCGGCGTGCCGGTAGTTCTTGGCGGCGGCGCGCACCATGGCCGGTCCTCCGACGTCGATCATCTCAATCAGGTCGTCGAGACGCGCGCCGGGGCGCGCGGCGACCTGGCGGAACGGATACAGGTTCACCACGACGAGACCGATCGGCTCGATGCCGGAGCGCGTCAAGTCGCCGCGATGCGACTCCTTCGAGAGGTCCGCCAGGATCCCGCCGTGCACCTTGGGATGGAGCGTCTTCACGCGTCCCTCGAGGATCTCGGGCTGCCCGGTGTAATGAGCGATCTCGATCACCGGCAGGCCGGCCTTCTTGAGGGCCGCGGCGGTGCCGCCCGTCGACAGCAGCGAGTAGCCGAGCGCCGCCAGATCGCGACCCAGATCGACGATGCCGGTCTTGTCGTAGACGCTCAGGAGGGCGCGCTTCCGCTCGGTGGAGCGGGTCACGGTCCTGCCTCCGCGGGGCCGGGAGACGGCGACGGCTTCGGCGTCGTCCCGGAGGACGGCTGCGGCGGAGGGGAGGGGCTGGCCTGCGGCGCGGGCGAAGGGGAGGCCGCCGCTTTCCGGGCGGCGCGCTTCGTCTTCGCCGGCCGCGGCGGAACCTGCACCTTCTCCGGCGGGGGGCCGCCGACGAACGGCGTGCCACGCATGTCGCCGTTGATCGAGACCCACAGGTGGCGCCAGATCCAGGCGATGTCGCTGGTGGCGTGCGAGTACGACAGCGACGTGATGCCGAAGGGGACCGAGCGCTCGTCCAGGGCCGACGCCGAGACCGGCGAGCCATCGTCCTTGAAGGCGGGTCCGATCAGCGCGTAATTCTTCGCGGCGCGGTGCGCGATCTCCATCACGAAGCCCTGGACATCGTCCTTCTGGAGCGCGGCCGGCTCTTCGCGGTCGACGACGAACGGGATCCTGTCGAGCATGCGCTCGACATACTTGCAGTACGCGTCGCGATAGAGCGGCGCGCGCGCGTCGGAATCGGAGGCGTTCAACGGGAACTCGGCATCGCTGATCAGGTGCGCGAGCACCCCCATCTCGTAGGTGACGCGGCGGAACGCGGCGCGTTTCTGCAGCAGGCCGCGGATCTCGTCCACCTTCCCCGCCACGCCGGCCGCCGCCAGCCCGCCGCGGCCGTCGGCGTGCTGAAAATGCACCTCCTCGTCCTCGTGCCGCGATGGCTCGAGCATGCCGCGTCTCAGGTCCTTCTCGTAGCGCAGCAGGATCTCGCTCAGCGCGGGCGGTGAGATCTTGAGCGCATCCTGGATCATGCGGGACCGCGTCGCGTCGGTCCATGACTGGGCGATGGCCGCCGCGGGCCACAACGCGGTCAGCAAGAGCGCACCGGCCCGCGCGCGACGTGGCATGGGCGGATTCTAGCAGCGGGGCGGCACCTTGACAACGCTCGAGATCGCGTGCTAAACCGCGCAGCGCGTTCGTCCCGCACGCTCACCTTCGAGGAGGCGCTCCGTGAGAATCACAGGTCGCGTCCAGTGGTTCAACGACACGAAGGGGTACGGGCTGATCCACTCCGATCGCGGCGAGGATGTCCTGGTCCGCTCCGCCGCCATCCAGGGAGAGGGGTTCGGCAGCCTCGAGCAGGGCCAGACCGTCGAGTTCGAGATCGCCCGGGGGGGACCGAACGGCCCGGAGGCCGAGAAGGTCGTCGCCGTCGGCGGGGGTCTTACGATCGAGTGACGGCGATCGGACGGGGATCGACCGCGATGACGCGCGCGGCGCGGCGGGCCGTGCGCCATTCGTCCACCCAGGAGCCCACGATCACCGCGAGCATCATCAGGAAGTAGCAGACGAAGAAGCCGGTGGTGAAGCCGCGGGCATAATAGTGCCCGACCTGCCGGTAGTACTCCGGATAGTGGATCAGCGCCGGACCACCCCCGATCGCGTTGCCGGCCACGTCCCGCACGAAGCGCACGAAGGCCGACCCCGCGACCGCGAGACCCGCGATCGAGACCGCCAGACCCGCGATCCGGATCACCTTTTTGCGATTCGGTGTCATGGGCATCCCCCCGAATATACGGCGGCTCAGGGAGTGCAGCCATAGAAAAGGTATAATCCGCGCGCCATGCACAACTTGTGGCGCGACGAAGAAGCCAACGGCCTCTCGGGCATCGATCTGCTCGTCTACCGCTCCCATCTGATCGGCCGCGACACCAACCTCGTGCTGTGGGGCGGCGGCAACACGTCGATCAAGCATCAGGAGACCGACTTTCGCGGGCGCAAGGTGCGCGTCATGCGGATCAAAGGGAGCGGCTCCGACCTCAAGACGATCCGGCCGGAGCAATTCCCGGGCATCCGGCTGGACGATCTCGAGCCGCTCGGCCGGCGCGACGCGATGACCGACGAGGAGATGGTCGCCTACCTGGTCCATTGCCTGATGGAGCCCGGCTCGCCGCGGCCCTCGATCGAGACGCTCCTGCACGGATTCCTCCCGCACCCGCACGTCGATCACACGCACGCCGACGCCATCCTGGCTCTCACCAACACCGTCGACGGACGCCGGCACGTGGAAGCGGTGTACGGGCAGGAGGCGCTCTGGATCCCGTACCGGCGTCCCGGCTTCACCCTGTCGCGCGAGGTGGGCGAGGCGATGCGGAATCACCCGAAGGCCCGCTGCGTCGTGCTCGAGAAGCACGGACTGATCACCTGGGGCGGGTCGGCGAAGGAGTCGTACGACGCGACGATCGAGATGAACAGCCGCGCCGAGGAGTACGCCCGCGAACGGGGGAAGGGGTCATCGGTCTTCGGGCCCCCGGCGCGCCCGGTCCTGGCGCCCGCGGCGCGCCGCGCCCTCGTCGCCCGCATCGCGCCGTACCTGCGCGGCCTGCTGT
>CAYLND010000012.1:0-45126 GCA_964384905.1 uncultured Acidobacteriota bacterium | reverse complement strand
GGCCTTCCGGTCTGGGGGGGGGGGGCGTGGGCAACCGCCCGCCGGGCCGGGCCGCCGCCCCCCCGGGCGGGTGCCGCGCGGCCCGCGGGTCTTCAGGCCGCTCCCAAGCCCCTTGGGGAGATCGAGGTCCCGGACGGGGCGCTGGCGCTCCTGGTGCTCGAGGGCGGCTCACGGCACTTCCCGATCACCTCCGAGACGGCTCTCATCGGCCGGTACGATCCGGTGACCGGCACGCGGCCCGAAATCGACCTGACCCAGGTCGACATCAACCGATCGGTGTCGCGACGTCACGCGCGGATCGTGCTGCAGGAGGGGGCCTTCATGCTGTCGGAAGAGGTGGGCGCCCTGAACGGCACGTTCGTCAATGGGACGCGCCTGGGTTCCGGCACGCCGACACGCATCGTCAGCGGCGACAAGGTCGGTCTGGGAATGGTGGCCCTCGTCTTCAAGACATCGAGCAAGACCGCGGGCAGGAAAACGGCCTCGGCCGGCCGATCCTGAGGAGACCGCCGTTGGCGCACTCCGACCTGCGTGCCTTCATGGAAGTCCTCGAAAAGCGGCGCGAGCTGGTGCGCGTGCGCGAGCCGGTGGACGTCGACCTCGAGATCAGCGCCATCGCGGATCGCGTCTCCAAGTCGCCCGGCGGCGGGCCGGCTCTCCTGTTCGAGAACCCGCGGGGTTACCAGGTGCCGGTGCTGATCAACGCCCTGGGCTCGCTCGCCCGCATGAAGCTGGCCCTCGAGGTCGATTCCCTCGATGACTTCGGCGAGCGTATCGACGTTCTTCTCGAAGGCAAGGCACCGGTCTCCCTCCTCGACAAGATCAAGATGCTGCCGAAGCTCAGGGATCTCGCCGACCTGTTTCCGGTGATCGTGAAGAAGGCGGCCTGCCAGGAGACGATCGAGACCGAGCACGCCTCTCTCCTGTCCCTGCCGGCGATCCGATGCTGGCCGAAGGACGCCGGGCGATACATCACTCTGCCTCTGGTGTTTACGCGCGACCCGGTGACCGGCAGGCGCAACTGTGGGATCTATCGCATGCAGGTGTTCGATTCGACCACCGCGGCGATGCACTGGCAGATCCACAAGCACGGCGCGCATCACCATCGCCGCGCCGAGGAGAGCGGCCGGCGTCTGGAGGTGGCCTGCGCCATCGGCGCGGACCCGTCGCTGGTGTTCGCGGCGGCGGCCCCCCTTCCCGACGACGTCGACGAGATGATCCTGGCGGGTTTCGTGCGGCGCGAGCCGGTCCCGATGGTCAGGGGGGTGACGGTCGACATCGAGGTGCCCGCGAGCGCCGAGATCGTGCTGGAGGGGTACGTCGATCCGCAGGAGCGGCGGCGTGAGGGCCCCTTCGGCGACCACACCGGCTACTACTCCCTTCCCGACGACTACCCGGTGTTCCATCTGACCGGTCTCACGCGCCGTCGCGACCCGGTCTATCAGACCACCCTCGTGGGCCCGCCGCCCATGGAGGACTATTACATCGGCAAGGCGATCGAGCGCGTCTTCCTGCCGCTCATGAAGCGCCAGCTGCCGGAGATCGCCGATATCAACATGCCGGCGGAAGGCATCTTCCACAATCTGATCGTGGTGTCGCTGCGCAAGAGGTATCCGGGACACGCCCGCAAGATCATGCACGCCATCTGGGGGATGGGCCAGGCGATGTTCAGCAAGGTCATCGTCGTCGTCGACGACGATGTGAACGTGCAGGACGTGCGGGAGGTCGCCTGGAAGGCCCTCAACCACATCGATCCGGAAAGGGACATCGAGTTCGTTCTCGGGCCCGTCGACGTGCTCGATCACGCGTCGCGCCTGCCTCAGCTGGGCTCGCACATGGGCGTGGACGCCACGCGCAAGTGGCGCGGAGAAGGATTCAACCGGGAATGGCCGGAGGAGATCCGCCACGCTCCCGAGACGCTCGCCCTCGTCGAAGCCAAATGGCCACGTTACGGGATCGGGTAAGGGCGTCTCCCGTCATCCGGAGGTGAAATGAGCAATTTCATGGGTGGGTCAGCCTACGCGATGGCGCACGACATCGCCGAGGGCATGATCCTGGTGAACGCCGGCACCTTCAAGAAATTCGTGCCGGCGGAGATGCGGCAGCTTCTGTTCGAGCTCGACAAGGTCCAGAAGGAGGCCCGGGCCGAGCAGCCGGCCCCCGACGATACGCAGGCGATCCAGCGCAGGGGCCGCAAGCTGAGCCGGATCACGGCCGCTGTGCAGATCATCAATTCCGCGATGGTCAAGAAGACCCCTTGAGAGCCTCCCAAGCGCCGGCGGCGGGCGCGCGCCGCAGAGTCCTCTCGGGGTTCAGGCCGACCGGGCCGATGCACATCGGTCATCTCGTCGGAGCGCTGGAGAACTGGGTCAGGCTCCAGGACACTCACGACTGCTTCTTCGCCATCTGCGACTGGCACGCGCTCACCAGCGAGTATGCCGACACCGCGGCGATCAAGGACTTCGTACTCGACATGGCCGTCGACTGGCTGGCGGCGGGACTCGACCCGGAGAAGTGCACGATCTTCGTCCAGTCGCACGTCCCCGAGCACGCCGAGCTGCACCTGCTCCTGTCGATGATCGTGCCGCTCGCCTGGCTGGAGCGGGTGCCGACCTACAAGGAGCAGCAGCAGCAGATCAGCAACCGCGACCTGACCAATTACGGATTCCTGGGATACCCCGTGCTGCAGGCCGCGGACATCCTGATCTACCGGGCCGAGCTGGTCCCGGTCGGAGAGGACCAGCTCGCTCATCTGGAGCTGTGCCGCGAGATCGCCCGTCGCTTCAATTCGCTTTACGGCGCTGTTTTCCCCGAGCCACAGGCGCTCACCACCCGCGTCCCGCGCGTTCCCGGAACGGACGGCCGCAAGATGAGCAAGTCGTACGGCAATGCCATCAACCTGGGCGATCCGATCGAGGAGACGCGGGAGAGGGTCCTCAGGATGGTCACCGATCCGGCGCGCAAGACACGCAAGGATCCCGGCAATCCCGACGTTTGCCCGGTTTATGATCTCCACAAGGCGTTCTCGGACCGGCCGACCATCGACCGTGTGAACGTGGAATGCCGGCGGGCCGGTATCGGCTGCATCGACTGCAAGACGTATCTTCTCGAGCACCTGGTGCCGGTCCTGGCCCCGATCCAGGAGCGCCGGTCCCGGTTGCGGCAGGACCTGGACCGGGTCAGGCAGATTCTGGCGGACGGGGCGAGCCGGGCGGGTGTCGAGGCGCAGAAGACCATGGCGAAGGTGCGGACGGCCATGAGGATCGACTCGAGGATCGGAGGATGAGCGGGCCGCGCGCGGTCCCGCAGCCCGCACCCTCCCAGCCGGACCTGCGTCTGGGCGCGTTCGTTGGTCCCCTGGATCTGCTCCTGCACCTCATCCGGATCGAGGAGCTGGACATCACCACGATTCCGGTTGCGGACATCGCGCGCCAGTACAACGACTACCTGGCGCGCGCCGGTGCGCCCGAGCCGGAGGCGGCGGGGGAGCACCTGGTGGGAGTGGCGACGCTCATCCACGTGAAGTCGCGCCGCCTCCTGCCCTCCGATCCGGACGCCGCCACCGACCCGATGGGCGCGCCGGAGCAACCGGGCGAAGAGGCCGCGGGCTCCCGCGGGCAGGTCCTGCGACGGGCGGCGGAGCACCTGCAGGAGAGGGAGGCGGTGATGGAGCTGGTCTATCTCCGCCCCGCCTCGGCGGTCTCCGAGTACGCCGGGGAGCAGGGTATCGACGCGGATCTCTTCGCCCTGTTGCGGGCGTTCAGCGACATCCTGAAGCGGGTCGAAAGCGAAGCGGCGGCGCACATCAGCCGCGAGCGCATGACGCTCGTGGAGCGGATCCACTGGCTCATGGAAACGATGCAGCGGGAAGGGCGCGTCCATTTTCGCAACCTGTTCACCGGTCTGCGCGACCGGGTCGCCTGCATTCTCACGTTCCTGGCGCTCCTGGAGATGATGCGTCTCCGATTGGTGCGGGCGCACGTCAGTCACGGGGAAGAGGACATCCTGATCGTTCTGAGCGAGACGCCGGCGGAGCTCGGCTCGGAGACGGGGCTGCCCCGTGCGTGAGAAGCCGGCGCTGCCCGAGGGCGCGAGGTTGCGCGCCATCGTCGAAGCGCTCGTGTTCGCCGCGGAGGAGCCGCTGACGATCGACGATCTGATCGATCTGTTCCCGGGCGCCGACCGGGAGGCGCTGCAGGCCGCCCTCGATGCCGTACAGGCCGCGAGCGAGGCCGACGAGCGCGGCCTGGCGGTGCAGCGCGTGGCCGGCGGCTACCGGATGACCACGAAGCCGGAGCTGGGGGAATGGGTGCGCGCGCTGTTCCGCTCGCGTAACCGCCGGCGTCTCACGGCGCAGGCCCTCGAGACTCTGGCGATCGTCGCCTACCGTCAGCCGATCACCACGCCCGAGATCGAGTCGCTCCGGGGCGCCGACCCGACCTCGGTGCTGGAAGCGCTCCTGGACAAGAAGCTGGTACGCGTCCTGGGACGGAAGAAAGTCGTCGGGAAGCCGATGCTGTACGGCACGACGCGCGAGTTTCTGGCACACTTCGGGCTCAATTCGTTGGAGGATCTGCCGGACATGGCCGACTTCAAGGACCTGGCGCGGGGCGTGCCGACGAGCCGCTCCGAAGGCGCCCCGCTTCCCGCCGTCGGGATGCGCGCGGCCGGCCCGTTCGAGGAAGATGACGAAGGCGCCGAGGACGACGAGGACGGGACCCTGGACGATGAAGACGACGAGAGCGAGCGCGGAGACGACGGGGACGATTCGTGACGACAGGACGGGCGTCCGGCTGCAGAAGTTCCTGGCCGAGGGCGGCGTCGCGTCGCGTCGTGAGGGAGAGCGTCTGATCCTGGGTGGCCGCGTCGAGGTGAACGGCCGGGTCGTCACGACCCTCGGCACGCGCGTCCACCCCGAGCGGGACTCCGTCCGGGTGGACGGCCGCAGGGTGCAGGGGGGCGGGCGGCGCGTCTACTACCTTCTCCACAAGCCGAAAGGGAGCATCACGAGCGTGGCCGACCCGGCCGGCCGTCCCACCGTCATCGACCTCCTTCAGGGCGTGCGCGAGCGGGTCTTTCCCGTGGGCCGTCTCGACTGGAACAGCGAGGGTCTCTTGATCCTGACCAACGACGGCGACCTGGCCTACCGCCTGACGCATCCCGCCAACCACGTCCCCAAAGTCTACCGCGTGAAGGTGAAGGGCGCCGTGAGCACCGAGGATCTCGAAGCGCTCAGGCGTGGCATGTTTCTCGAAGGCAGGCGGACGCTCCCGGCGCGCGTGGAGCGCGTATCCGGGCAGGCGCACACATGGCTCGAGGTCACGCTCCACGAGGGTCGGAAGAACCAGCTGCGCCGGATGTTCGACCGGCTCGGGCACGCCGTGCTGAAGCTCAAGCGGATCGCCATCGGTCCCATCCGGGATCGGGCCTTGAAGCCGGGGGAGTGGAGGCGTCTCACCTCGGACGAGGTGCGGCTCCTGCGGGAGGGATCGTGAAGGTGCGCATCCCCGAGCACATCCGTCTGATCGCGCCGTACGTTCCGGGCAAGCCGATCGAGGAGGCGGAGAGGCAGATGGCCATCCGCGAGGTCGTCAAGCTGGCCAGCAACGAGAACCCTCTGGGACCTTCCCCCCTCGCTCTGCAGGCGGTCCGGGAGGCGGCGATGCGGGTGCATCGGTATCCCGACAGCGCCGGCTACAAGCTTCGCCGCGCGCTGTCCGAGAGTCTCGGCTTTGCGCCGGAGCAGATCGTGCTCGGGAACGGATCGACGGAGATCGTCGAGATTCTCGCGAAGACGTTCCTTTCTCAGCGACGGGGCGCCGTGATTGCCGACCCGTCCTTCGTCATGTACCCGATTGCGGTGAAGGCGATGGCTGCGCCGCTGACTCTGGTGCCCCTCAGGGATTACCGGCACGATCTGGTGGCGATGGCCAAGGCCTGTGACGCCGCGACGGCGCTGGTGTACATCGCCAATCCAAACAACCCGACCGGCACCTACGTTGGCCGAGCCGCGTTCGACGCGTACTTCGAAGCCGTTCCGGGGCACGTCCTGACGGTCGTCGACGAGGCCTACCGTGACTACGTCGCGGTCGACGATTACCCCGACTGTCTCGACGACCTGCGAGCCGGCCGGAACGTCGTCGTCCTGAGGACGTTCTCCAAGATTCACGGGCTCGCCGGGATGCGGATCGGGTACGCCATCGCGACCCGCGAGGTAGCCGCCGCTCTCGAGACGGTCCGGTCGCCCTTCAATACCTCGGTGCTGGCCCAGGTCGCCGCCCTGGCGGCTCTCTCGGACGTCGACCATTTGAGCCGATCCCGGGTGGAGAACAAGCGAGAAGTCGCCTATCTGGAGCAGGAGCTGGCGCGGCGCGGCGTCCGCTTCGTCCCGACCGTGGCCAATTTCCTGCTGGTCTTCACCCCCGGCATGGGGGCGAAGGCCTTTGACTCCCTCCTGCGCGAGGGCGTCATCGTCCGGCCGCTGGGGTCCCACGGCCTGGCCCGGGCGGTGCGGGTCTCCGTAGGAACGCGCGCCGAGAACGAGCGATTCCTTGCCGCCTGGGATCAATCGGTCGCCAGGTCCAGGGGGCGCGCGCGCCGCGCCTCGTCCGCGTCGTAATCCGATGAAAATAAAGTTTTTCTTATTGACAGATGGGTGACCGGTCAGTATCCTTTCCCAATCCTGCCAAGAGGGTTCCGGCTCTTTTGGAGTGACATGCCTTCTAGAGAGGCTCCTCGGCGGGATGGAAGACCCCACCGAACCGGCGCCGGGAGCTTCCGTGTGATTGTGATTGACCCGGGACGCCGCCGGGCGTCCACAGAACGGTCCGACCGGTTCCAAGGCAGCCGGCGACCGAAACGAGAAGGAGGTACCTGCCTGCATGGATTTGCAGAAGATGAAGGACGATCCCGCCCTCGGGCCGCTTGACGCGGCCCCACAGAACCTCAACCCCTCCCCCAAGCCCAAACGGACCGAGCGCCTGAGAGTGATGGACGGCGTCGACGCCGAATTCGAGGGCGGCGAGTACGAACAGCTGCTCGAGATGTACGACCAGTCCCTGCGCACGCTGGCCGAGGGCGAGGTCGTGCGCGGCCGCGTGCTCCGCATCAGCGGCAGCGAAGTCATCGTGGACGTCGGCTACAAGTCCGAAGGCATCATCGATCTCGACGAGTTCATGGGACCGGACGGACAGGCGCACGTTCAGGTGGGAGACGAAATCGACGTCCTCCTGGAGAAGACCGAGAACAAGGACGGCTACGTGGTCCTCTCCAAGGAGAAGGCCGAGAAGATGAAGGTGTGGGAGGAGATTGAACGGGCCTACGCCGACGGCCGTCCGGTCACGGGCGTCGTCAAAGAGCGGATCAAGGGAGGCTTGGCGGTGGACATCGGGGTGCGCGCCTTCCTGCCCGGTTCGCTCGTCGACCTGCGCCCCGTGCGCAACCTCGACGCGATGAAGGGCAAAGAGCTGCAGATGCGGGTCATCAAGGTCAACCGCAAACGCGGCAACATCGTCCTGTCGCGCAAGGCCGTGCTCGAGGAGGAGAACGCCGAGAAGAAACGCCGCACGCTCGGGGGGTTGACGGATGGCAAGGTGGTGCGGGGCGTGGTCAAGAACATCACCGAATACGGCGCCTTCATCGACCTGGGAGGGATCGACGGACTGCTGCACAAGACCGACATGTCGTGGGGACGGGTGAACCACCCGAGCGAGATGTTCAACGTCGGCGACGAGGTCGAGGTGGTCGTCCTCAAGTTCGATCCCGAAAAGGAGCGCGTGTCGCTGGGCTACAAGCAACGCAGCCTCGATCCCTGGGAGGCGGTCGACGAGAAATTCCCGCGCGAATCGCGTGTCAAGGGCAAGGTGGTCAGCCTGACCGACTACGGGGCCTTCGTCGAGCTCGAGCCGGGCGTCGAAGGGCTGATCCACGTCTCGGAGATGTCCTGGACCAAGAGAGTGAAGCACCCGTCCAAGGTGATGGCGGTCGGGGATACGATCGAAGCGGTGGTCCTGGATGTCGACAAGGCAGCTCGGCGGCTGTCTCTCGGGCTCCGGCAGACCGAGCCCAATCCATGGCAGACGATCAGCGAAAAATATCACGAGGGCGACCGGATCACCGGCAAGGTCCGCAACCTGACCGACTTCGGGACGTTCATCGAGGTCGAGGAGGGCATCGACGGCCTGGTCCACATCTCGGACATGTCGTGGACCAAGCGGCTGAAGCACCCGTCCGAGATGCTGAAGAAGGGGGACGACGTCGAGGCGGTGATCCTCAAGATCGACTCCGAGAATCAGCGTCTGTCCCTGGGCATCAAACAGCTGCAGCCGAACATCTGGGAGGAGTTCTTCAAGACCTATTCGGTAGGCGATCTGGTCACCGGGCGCGTTGTCCGGCTCACGGATTTCGGCGCGTTCGTGGAGATTTCCGAGGGGATCGAAGGGCTGGTCCACGTCTCGGAGATCGCGGAGGAGCGTGTCGAGAAACCCGCGGACCGCCTCCGGGTGGACGACGTCGTGACCACCAAAATCATCAAGATGGATATCGCGGAGCAGAAGATCGGACTGTCCGTGAAGGCCGCCCTGCAGGAGCAGAACCGCGAGGAGTTCCGGAACTACATGAAGTCGCAGGGCGGGGGAGCGGTCAACCTCGGCGAGGTGGCGGGTCATTCCGGGCGCCGGCGGGAGGAGAAGCGTCGCCGTGTCCGTGAGAGCTTCGACGAGGGAGGAGAGGAAGAGTAGAGGAAGACGAAGACACGACGGCGCCGCGGGGACGCCGGCCAGGGGGAGGGCAGGTCGTATCTATGACAAAGGCCGAGCTGGTGGAGGAGGTGGCCCGCGTCTCGGAGCTCACCAAAAAGCACTCCGAAATCATCGTCAACACCGTCTTCGACTCGATCGTGGACGCCTTGCGCAAGGACGAAAAGATCGAGCTGCGCGGCTTCGGGAGCTTCCGCATCAGGCAGCGACGCTCCCGGCAGGGACGCAACCCGAAGACGGGCGACAAAGTCGACGTGCCCGCCAAGAGAATCCCCTACTTCAAGCCCGGCAAGGAGCTGAAGGAGTTGATCAACACGGCGGCAGCCTCTTCCGAGCCAGCGGCCTCCTCGTTCTCCTCGACCGGCGCGGAGCCGTGATCGGGGGTTCTGTTCGGGCGAAGACAGCCTTCCGGACGCACCTGCATGGAAAAACTCTTCAGTCCCTGGCGCCTCCGCTACATGACCTCCGGGCGAAGGCGCGAGAGGGGTTGCGTCTTCTGCCTGGCCGTGCGCGGTCGGCGCGACCGAGACCGTCTGGTGCTGCTCCGTGGGCGCAGCAACTACGTCATCCTGAACAAATACCCCTATAACAACGGCCACCTGATGATCGTCACTTACGCCCACGTGCCTTCGCTGCGCGAGGCGTCCCCCGAGGCTCTGCAGGAGATGATCGCGCTCGCGGCGCGGAGCGAAACAGCGCTGCGTGCGGCGTACCGTCCGACAGGCATCAATCTCGGAATGAATCTGGGTCGCAGCGCAGGAGCGGGGATCGAGGGACACCTGCATCTGCACGTCGTTCCACGGTGGGACGGCGACACCAACTTCATGTCGGTGGTGCACGGAACCCGTGTGATCCCCGAATCGCTGCGCGCCACCTATCGGCGTCTGCGACCGCTTCTGCACGAGGCCGGCGAAGGCGCGTTCGAAGGCAGCCGGAGTCTCCCGGATCGCCCGGCGCGCAGACACGGTGGCCTGCGCGCGGGACGGGCCCCTCGATGACCCCGGAGAGCAGCATGCGGCGGTATCTCGTCGAGACCTGGGGATGCCAGATGAACCAGCACGACTCGGAGAAAGTGGCCGGCATCCTCTCAGGGCTCGGCTACGAGCCGACTCAGGACGAGCGCCTCGCGGATGTCGTCCTGCTCAACACCTGCAGCGTGCGCGAGAAGGCGGAGAGCAAGGTGTTCGGGAGGCTGGGCGAGCTGCGCAAATTGAAGGAGGCGCGCCCGGACGTGATCATCGGCGTGATCGGCTGCGTGGCGCAGCAGGAGGGTGAGGCGATTTTCCGGCGCGCGCCCTACGTGGATCTGGTGATGGGGCCGCGCAATCTGACGCGGCTGGGCGCCCTGCTGGACGAGGCGCGGCGCGAGGGACGTTCGATCAGTCTGGCGCGCGATGACGATCCGATCGTGTTCCCGACGGACACCACGGCGCGGGCCGCAGGACCCAGGGCCTACGTCACCATCATGGAAGGGTGTAACAAGTCGTGCTCGTTCTGCATCGTTCCGTTGACGCGTGGCAGAGAAGTCTACCGGGATCCGCAGGCCGTCCTCGCCGAAGTTCGCGCTCTGCCGCCGCGTGGCTATTGCGAGATCGAGTTCCTGGGCCAGAACGTCAATGCCTATCATTGGGGTGACCACGACCTCGCCTCGCTGCTGCGCATGGCGGACCGCGTGCCCGGGGTGCGCCGCCTTCGGTTCACGACGTCGCACCCGGGCCACTTGAAGCAGCGCATCATGGACGCCATCCGGGACGTTCCGACGGTCTGCAACCATCTCCATCTGCCGGCACAGTCCGGATCCGATCGGGTGCTGCGGGCCATGAATCGGGGCTACACGCGGGCCCGGTATCTTTCTCGCATCGACTATCTGAGGAACGCCGTTGCTGGGATGGCCTTCAGCACGGACCTCATCGTCGGGTTCCCCGGTGAGACCGCCGAGGACTTCCAGGCGACTCTGTCCCTGTTGCGGGAAGTGGAGTACGACCAGGTCTACGCGTTCGCGTACTCCCGCCGTCCCGGCACGCCCGCGATGGCGCTCGACGCATGGCCGGACGACGAGCTCAAGCGGGAACGGCTGCAGGAGCTGCTGGCGGTCCAGGAAAGCATCCAGACGCGGCGCAACAACGCATGGGTGGGCAGGGTGTTCGAGGTGCTCGTGGACGGGCAGGGTCGCGTCGAGAACGGACTGCTGAAGGGGAGGTCGCGATGCAACAGGATCGTCCACTTCGCGGGGGCCGCGCGCCGTGGTGACATCCTCGACGTCCGGATCACGCGCGCGAACGCGCACTCGTTGATCGGCGAACCCCTCGTGGCCCGCGGCGCTGCTTGACTTGCCCGGGTGGCCGGGTTATAAAACTGATAAGGGGGAGTGCATGGGCGCGATGGAGCTGGAGATGAAAATCAAGGGGTTGATGATCGATCCAATCACCAACATGCCGATCATCATCCTCCGTGATCCGGGAAGCTCGGCGGTCCTTCCCATCTGGGTGGGGATCTTCGAGGCCAACGCCATCGCCCTGCAGATCGAGAAAATCGTCACGCCGCGCCCCATGACCCACGACCTCCTCAAGAGCATGCTCACGAACATGCACGCCACGGTCGAGAAGGTCGTGATCACCGACCTCAAGGACAACACGTTCTACGCTCTGATCTTTCTGAGTCACGACGGACGCGTCGTCTCGATCGACTCACGGCCAAGCGACGCGATCGCCTTGGCGCTTCGAACCGGATCGCCGATCTTCGTGAAGAGCGACGTGATTGAAAAAGCCAAGAACACCGACCTGACCAAGGATGCCGGTGAGTCCGAGCGCATTCGCAAGTGGCTCGAGAATCTCGATCCAGACGAGCTCGGCAAGTACGAGATGTAGTCGAGCCTCTCGCTCGACACCGTAAGTCAATATTTCTCAGTAACTTATATATAGATCAACGCAGTATTCTTCTCGCCCGGTGTCTCTTGACACTCCAAACCCTGCTCCAGTATAAAGCGGCATATCTGGGCCGTGTCCAGACCCAGAACTCGGATAGACGGCAATCACTCAGATCCACTCGCGACCTGATGGGGAACGCAGGCACGTGATCCTCGCAATCGCCAATCAAAAAGGGGGAGTCGGCAAGACGACCACGGCGATCAACCTGGCGGCCGCCCTGGCCCAGAAGGGATTCTCGACCCTCCTCGTGGACCTCGATCCTCAAGGAAACGCCACTCTGTCGTATCTCGACCCCGAGCAGCTCAACCTCTCGGTCTACGAGAGCCTCGTCGAGGAGAATCGAACGCTGAAGGACGCCGTGCACAAGACCAATATCAAGATGCTCGACCTCGTGCCGGCGCGGATCAGCCTCGCCAAATTCGAGAGCAAGCTTCTGGGCGACATCGACAGCCACTTCCGTCTCAAGGATCGCCTCAAGCCTCTCGCTCGCGACTATCAATATGTCATCATGGACACGCCGCCCACTCTCGGGCTCCTCACGGTCAATGCACTGGTCGCCGCGACCCATCTCCTGGTTCCGATCCAGTCATCGTATTTCGCACTTGAGGGGACGGACGATCTCCTGGAAACCGTCGAGAAGATCAAAGCCCGTCCGAACCCGGCTCTCGAGTTCTTGGGCGTCGTGATCACGATTCATGACAAGCGAACGGTCCTCGGACGCGACATTCGTAATCACATTCGAGAGGTGTTCGGGACGAAGGTTTTTCGGACTGTGATCTCCCGGAGCATTCGCCTCGAGGAGAGTCCTGCGTACAAGGAGTCGATCTTCAGCTTCGCGCCCAACTCGACCGGAGCGCTCGAATACTACAAACTTTCCGAAGAGGTCATCGGACGTGTCTAAGCAACGGGGCCTGCCAGCGCAGCGAAGGATGCGGCATGACTTTCATTTTGTGGACAACCTGAGTACGGGTCCGGCGCCCGGCGTCGGGAAGATGATCCCGCTGGATCTCCTGGTCCCCAACCCGGACCAGCCCCGACGCTCGTTTGGAGACATGGCGGATCTCGTCTCATCGATCAAGGAGAAGGGTGTGCTGGAGCCGGTCCTTGTGCGCCCGAGCGGAGAGAAGTTTCAGATCATAGCCGGTGAGAGAAGGTACAGGGCGTCGCTCGAGGCAGGTCTGTCGCAGATCCCATGCGTCGAGATCGATGTCGACGACAGGGGAGTACTGGAGATCAGTCTGATCGAGAACCTCCAGAGACGCGATCTGAGCCCCTTCGAGGAGGCGGATGGATTGGTGAAGCTCTGCGAGAAGTTTTTGTACACCCATGAGGAGGTGGCCAAAAAACTCGGAAAGTCGCGCAGCTCGATCACTGAGACGTTGACGCTGAACCACATCCCGACGGAGCTTCGTGAGCGCTGCCGGCAGGCCGGCATTCTTGCGCGCTCGACGCTGCTTCAGATTGCGCGACAGCCGAATCGGGACTCGATGCAGAGAATGATCGACGAGATCAAGGCGTCGGGGCTGACACGGGACGACGTACGAAAGCTCAAAGACGAGAAGAAGGGCCCCGGCAGGCCAAAGGGGTTCGTGTTTCATTTTCGCCCTCCTGACAGCAAGTTCACCCTCAATTTGAAGTTCAAGAGATCCGAGGTCTCGAAGGACGAGATCGTCAAGACGCTCCGCGATTTGATCGATAGCCTTCTCAGTTCCGGGTGATCGGTTTCTGATCGCCGGGTAGGCATTCGGATGTCGGCGCGCCGACATCGGGCGGCCTCCTCGCGCAGGTTGACATAAGATATCTTATCGGACGCTGCGTCGGGCACCCCCGAAACACACGTTGACGCGTTGGGTTCCTCGCTCTAACATCGGCCACGCATGCGAGCATTCCGGATCGACACCATCTGGCGCTATGTGCTCCGTGAGGTTCTTTCGCCGGCGTTCCTGGGTCTTTGTGTTTATGTTCTCGTGTTCCTCATGGATGCGGTGTTCGAGCTCGTCGAGCTCGCGATCAAGAAGGACCTTTCGTTCCGGACGGTCCTGAGGATGCTCTTCTTTTTCCTGCCACGGGTCCTCGAGATGACCATTCCGATGGCGCTGCTTCTGGGAGTTCTCGTGGGGATCGGCCGCCTCTCGACCGACAGCGAGGTCGTTGCTTTACGAGCGAGCGGGGTCAGCTATTGGAGAATCCTGTATCCGGTCCTGACCCTGGGAGTAGCGGGCTGGCTGGTGTCAAGCTTTCTGATCCTGGTGGTCGAGCCGGGCGCGAATTATAAGCGTCGTCAGGTGTTCGCGAAGACGATGTATTCCGCCGACATGCGGCGGGAGATCAAGCCTCGGGTCTTCTTTGACGAAATCCCCGGGATGCTCCTTTATGCCGACGAGGTCCGTGAAGGGGGCGATTTTCTGGATAAGGTGTTCCTCTATCAGAGCGCCGAGGCAGGCAAAGAGCTTGTCACGGTTGCCCGCCGCTCCCAGATCGACTACGACAAGCAGACAGGAGTTGCGAAGTTCTACCTCGAGAACGGGGTCACCCACAGCACGACCCCGACCGACACCGATAGCTATCAGGTGAGCAGTTTCGAGAAACAGATGATCGTGAAAGAGCCTGACGAGTCCTTCCGCCTTCGCAGCAGCCTGCTGAGCAGGCCATCCCCGAAGAACTACCACGAGCAGAGCCTGTCCGACCTTGCGAATTCAATCCTGCGCGCCGGCTCCATCGAGCATGCCGAGACCAGGGCCAAAGTGATCGGCAACATCCTGGCCATCATGCACGAGCGATTTGCGCTGCCGGTGGCGTGCCTGGTGTTCGCCATTCTCGGGGTGCCCCTCGGCACTATGAACCGTCGTGGAGGCAGGGCCTCGGGCTTCACCTTGAGCATCGGCATTTCGATCATCTACTGGATTCTCTTCTCGGCCGGGCAGAACCTCGTGAGCCAGGGACAGCTCTCCCCTTACGTGGGTCTCTGGATCGGCAACGCCCTTCTAGGCACCCTCGGCATCGTCTTTTTGCTGCTGCGCGAGCGATCGGAGGCGCTGGACTTCTCCTTTCTCGTCCCCGCCCGACTGCAGCGCGCCCTTGGGGCGTTGCGGAGACGGGAGGAAAGAAGATGGAACACCCAGGGCCGAGTGATGGAGGGATCGGGAGCGGGGATCGAGCAAGCCGGATCGAGTCGCGAGCACCGCTTCCCGCGAGCCGTGGGCCGGGACGAGCGGCGGCAGAGCTCGGACCAGGAGGACGTGGTCGAGGAGGAGGAGCCGGCGGCGCGGTCGTTCACCCGGCGCGTGCGCGTCTTACTCTGGAGCGGTCTCGGCGTCATCACGACGGGCCTGCTCCTGCAGGCGGGGAATCCATCACTGCCCGTGCCGTTCCTTCTCGTCGGGCTTATCCTGCTGGCCCTGTTCCTGATCTTCAGGACGACCCTCGACCGGTACATTCTCAGTCGGTTCGGAACGATCCTCGCCGGGTGCGGGGTGACGTTTTTCACGCTGTTCGCGGTGTACGAGATGATCAACCTCCTCGATGACCTGGTCGAGCACAATCTGCCCTTTTCGCTCATGCTCCATTACTTGAAATATCGCTCTCCCTGGATCATTTCGCAGATCATCCCCGTGTCCTGTCTTGTGGCGACCTTCCTGGCTCTCGGAATCATGGCGCGGTTCAACGAAGTGACCGCCCTGAAATCGAGCGGCACCAGCATCTACCGGATCGCCGCGCCGATCTTGATCGTGACCGTGGCCATCTGCGCCTTCGCTTACGTCGATGCCGACTACCTCGAGCCGCATTCGAATCAACGTGCGGAGCAGCTCAAGGACGTCATCCGTGGAAAGAGTCCTCGAAGCTATAGCGCCGATGAGCGCCGCTGGGTCTTCGGCGAGGGAGGTCGGCTGTATAACTTCCGCAGCTATATCCCGATCCCCGTGCCCGTCCTTTCCGCCCCGGGCAGCGGCGAGTTCCAGGGCTTCTCCGCCTACCAGCTCGATCAGTCGACGTTCGACATCGAGCAGCGTGTCTACGCCCGCAGCGCGTTGTTCGCGTCCGGGCACTGGGTTCTGAAGGATGGGTGGTCCCGGGACTTCCGAAGCGGGGAGGAATCGTTCGAGACGTTCGCGGAGAAGAATTTCGAGTTCCCCGAAGGCCCGGGCTACTTCGTCAAGGAGTGGAAATCCCCTGCCGAGATGAATTTTGCCGAGCTCACGAAATACGTCACCGACCTGAGGCGCAGAGGCTACGATGTCCAGGAACTGCTGGTCGATCTGTACGACAAGACTTCCCTCCCCCTCGTACCTCTCACCATGGTCTTCCTGGGGGTTCCCTTCTGTTTCCGCATGGGGAAACGCGGGTCGCTGTACGGCATCGGGATCGCGGTCCTTCTGGTCACGGTCTTTCTCGTGGTCTTCTCGACGACAAATGCCCTCGGAAGAATCGGCTTGATGCCGCCGTTTCTTGCCGCTTGGGCGCCGAACGTTCTCTTTGCGGGATCGGGCGCCTACCTGCTGTTGAAGACGAACACCTGAGGTCGGAGACTACCGGAGAAGCGCCTTCTCGGCTTCGTAGCGGACGGCCTGAGCCGCATCGGTCCCCGCGATCGCCTTCAGATCCGACTCGACATCCGGCCGATTGGGCCACGCCGCCATAGCGGCGACCGCCTGCACGCGCACCGATTCGTCCGGGTCGTTTCTTGCCCTCTCGAGAACCGCGGCGAGCGCCGAGCGGGCCTGATCGAGGGTCTCGTCGTCCAGACGCTCTGCCGTGAACACCTGCGTGACGACGCGCAGCGTGCGGGACCGAAGGGCGACGGACCTTGAGCCCAGAAGATGAAGCAACGCCGAGAGGATGGCGGGCTCCCCGGCGCGTAATCGCTCGATCTCCTGCAGCGCCGCTTCGGTCAGAAAGGGATTGTCGGCACCGAGGAGCCCCTTCAAGGCGTCCACCTGACTTGCCGGATCGCGGCCGGCGATCTGCGCCAGGCTGCGAATCGCCCCCAGGATGACGTCGGGGCCCTCCGCGGGGAGTGTGATCCGCCCCGCCCGCCCGCGATACAAGGTGAACAGATCGACGTTCTTGGCGCGGGCCTTCTTGCGTTTCACGTGCCGCCCGTAGGGAGCCAGGAAGAGGATCTCCTGCTGGCCGTCGGGAAAGACGATCAAATCCTCCCCCGGTCGTCGTGTGAAGTTGAAATCGCGGAAAGCGATTCGCATCACGCTGAGATCCGTCGTTCCCTTCAGCGTTTCCTGCCGCTCAACGATGGCGTACTTCAGACTGCCGCTTCGAACCCGGACGAGCGCAACCAGATCGGAACGCGCGATCATCTGAAAGAGATTCAGTGTCTCAGGATCCGGCCCGGTCTGGCCGACAGATTCCCGGGCCCCCGCCAGCAGCAGGATCATGCAAACGGTCGCCACGCGACCCACGGATCGGGTGAACCGGTTCTGCTTCACGCCTTTCCCCCGTGACCGCCTCCGGGCGCGCCTCCCTTCCCTGGCCGGGAGGCACCCATCGACCGCAGCCGCTGTCGCAGCTCGGACTGATCCGGTCGCAGGCGAAGAGACTCCTCGAAAGCGGCAATCGCCCTGTCGGTCTGGCCGAGGCCGAGATACGCCTCTCCGAGAAGACTCTGGATGTCGGCGTCGGTCGGCACAGCCTGCGAGCCCGCCGTCAGGAGGTCGAGCGCCTCCTGGTGTCGTCCCCTGGTGAGGAGCGATCGCGCCAGGTTCAGGTACGCCGGAACGTAAGCGCGATCGATGCTCAGAGAGCGGCGCAGCTCCGTCTCCCCCTCCGCCACACGGCCGCGCTTCAGGAGCGCCAGGCCGAGGTTGTGATGCGCATCGGCATACTCGGGGTCGAGCGCGACCGCCTTGCGATAGGCGGCGATCTCGTCCTCGATCCTCCCGAGCTTGCCATAAACGGCCCCGAGATTATTCTGGGCCGATGCGTAAAGAGGGTCCGCCGCGGCCGCCTTCTCGAGCTCCACACGCGCCTGATCGAACCGTCCGAGAGCATACAGAAGCCCGCCGTAGTTCGTGCGCACGGCTGCGTTCTGCGGATCCCGCTGCAGCGCGTTGCGGAACTGCTCCCCGGCCTCCTTCAGCTGTCCCGTTTGCTCCAGAACAAGCGCCAGGTTGCTGTAGGCCCCGGTGAACTCCGCATCGGCCTCGATCGCCTTGCGGAAGGAGGAGATCGCTTCCTGGGACCGCCCGCGCTCCTTGTAGATGAGACCGATGTTGTTGTGCGCTTCGGCGTACTCCGGGTCGACCGCCACGACCTTGAGATACTCGGCCAGGGCGTCGTCGCGGCGCCCGAGGCGGTCGTAAAGGATTCCGAGCGAGTTGCGGGCGTCCGTGAAGTTCGGCTCATAGTCAAGAGCCTTCCGAAAGTGGCGCTCGGCCTCCGCGTACTGCTTCTGCTCCATGGCGATGTTACCGAGGAGGTTCTCGGAGTCCTTCGAGCGGGGCTGGCGGCTGGAGTAGTCCTCGAGGACCTTGGTCGCGGCCTGGAAATCGCGTTTCTTGAACAGAGCGCGCGCCATGTTAATGCGGGCGATGCCGAGATCCTCGGAGGCGTGGATGGCCTGCTCGAACTCGCCGATCGCGTCGTCGTATTTCCCCTGGCTGAGCAGGATCATGCCCCGGTTGTTGTGTGAATTGGCCGTATCCTGTCTCAGGTAACCGAGCGACTCGAGCTTCTGTTTCAGCTCCTGATCGCCCTGTGGATCGAGGGAGGCCGCCGCTCCCCTTTCTCCCGGGGGCGCGGCTCCGGGCTCGGGCGATCCGGGGGCTCCCGAGGAAGCGACCGCGCTCTCGTACGTGGGCACATAACGGATCGGATGCCCCGCGATGAACGAGGGGTCGAAGGCATCGAGGATGGGCCGCCCGTCCATGTCCTCCCCCACCGGTAGACCGAGGAGCGCCAGGATTGTCGGGGTGATGTCGAGGACCGATGCCTCCTGCAGCTCGTAGTGCTTTCGGAACGGAGCTCCGGACAGGATCACGATGCCGAACTTGCGGTGCCAATCCGCTGCCTGTCCGAACCCGATGCGCGAATCGGTCAACGGTCGATTGTCTCCGGTCCTGAAACCGTGGTCCGAGCACACGAGGATCGCCGTGTCGGATCCTGCGGCCTCGACCAGGCGCCCCACGAGCTCGTCGGCATGATGGTAATACTCGTCGACCGCCCGACCGAACCGCTGCAGATCCTCCTTCTCGACCCCGGGAAGGAGCGGCGGCGCGTAGCGCATGAACAGATGGGCGACCGTGTCGGTCCCCTCGAGATAAACTGCCTGAAAATCAGGATGGAAACGTTCGCGCAGCGCCAGGCTGATGGTGGTGTAGGTATCGCCCGCGGCGAGGAGCGTCTTCAAGTCATCGATCATACGGTTCTGCTCGGCTCCCAGGGCGGCGGGGTCGGCGGGCAGGCGCACGTAGCGGGAGACTTCTCCCGTGCCGATCGTTTCCGGCGCGACGGTGAGGGAGCTCACCAGATCTCCCAGATCGGGCGGATAGACCTTGCCCTCGCGCACCTGGTCGTGCGACGCGCCGGCGCCGAAGAGCTGATAGGCCACCCGATCGGACACGATGAATCCGTTGACCTGTTCGGCGGGAAAGGTCGCCCACCATCCGGCCACGCCCACGCGCAGCCCGCGGTCGCTCAGCATGTTCCAGATGGCCCTGGTCTTCCTGAGGCTCGAGGTCACCGGGACACGCTCGCCATCACGCCCCGTCGTCGCAAGGAAGTCGATGATCCCGTGACGTGCCGGCTGCACGCCGGTGGCGATGCTCGTCCAGATGACCGGGGAGAGCATCGGCGTCAGGCTGTGCAGCCGGCCGCGCACACCGGAGCGAGCGAGACGCGCCAGGTTGGGAAGTTGGCCGGCCTCGATCAGAGGATCGATGATGTTCCAGTCGGCCCCATCCAGCCCGATCAGGAGCGCCTTGGTGCCGGTGGTCCGGCGCTGTGTCTCTCCGTCGGCATGAACGGACGAACGGATGCGCACGTTGCCGACGTCGCAGGATAGAAGCTCGAGTCCGGCGACTCGGAAGCGCTCGGCCAGAGCCTGCCCGATGGACGATCGGAGCTCCTCGGTACGCGCTCCCGAGATCGCTGCATAGTCGGCCGAGCTGATGGCGGCGCGCAGTGCTTCCTGAACCCAGCGCTCGAGAACGCGCGCATAGCCGGGCCCGACCGAGCGATGCACTTCCAGGACGCGGTCGGGGTCGAGACGATAGCGGAGAGTGCCGGTCGCCGTGACCTCGATGCCCTCGTGGGTCACCAGCGTCGTTCGATCGCGCCCGCCGGCCCGGAACGACAGGGTGACGGGCTCAAGCGGATAGCGGCTGATGCGGAAAAGACCCGGCGGGGCCAAGTGCCAGCCCGCCGCGAGGACGCGGGGACGAAGGACCCCCACAGGCGAGTCGAGCACGGTCGGACCGCCTTCATGATCCGTCCGTGTGATGCCGGTCAGGAGCCAGAGGGACACGAGCAGGAAGCCGAGTCCGACCGGGACTCTGCGCTTCCTGATCGACTCGATGTTCATGGACGCGCGCGCGTGCGCTCAGGTCCCCTCGGACCAGCCGGAGAGATAGTCCTGCTGCTCGGACGTCAGGGTGTCGATGCGGACCCCCATTGTCTGCAGCTTCAAGCGCGCGATCTCGCGATCGATCGCCGGTGGCACCGGGTGCACGGTGCGTTTCAGCTCCTTGCCCTCGCGGGCAAGGTATTCCGCGGACAGGGCCTGATTGGCGAAGGACATGTCCATCACCGCGGCCGGATGGCCCTCGGCCGCCGCCAGGTTGATGAGACGTCCTTCTCCCAGCAGATTGATCCGCCGTCCGGACGCCAGCGTGTACTCGTCGACATAGTCGCGCAGGCGGCGGATGCGCTTGCGCGCCAACCGCTCCAGAGCGGGAAGGTCGATTTCGACGTTGAAATGACCCGAGTTGGCGAGGACGGCGCCGTCCTTCATCGTCTCGAAATGCTGCGCGCCCAGAACGTGCTTGTCGCCGGTCAGCGTGATGAAGATGTCCCCGAGAGGCGCGGCCTCGTCCATCGGCATGGCTTGGAAGCCGTCGAGAACCGCCTCGAGGGCCTTGACCGGATCGATCTCGGTCACGATGACGTGGGCTCCGAGACCACGGGCGCGCATCGCGACTCCCCGACCGCACCAGCCATATCCGGCGATCACGACCTTGAGCCCGGCGATGAGCAGGTTGGTGGCCCGGATGATCCCGTCGAGCGTGCTCTGACCCGTGCCGTACCGGTTGTCGAAGAAGTGCTTGGTCATGGCGTCGTTCACGGCGATGATCGGATAGGCCAGGACCCCCTCCTTGGCCATGCTGGTCAGACGCACGACGCCCGTGGTGGTCTCCTCCGTGCCGCCGATGATCCCAGGGAGCAGCTCGCGCTGGCGCGAGTGCAGGACGGAGACCAGGTCGGCCCCGTCGTCCATGGTCAGGTGCGGACCGCGATCGAGCGCCTGCAGAATGTGCCGGTAATACGTCTCGTTGTCCTCGCCCTTGATGGCGAACACATCGATCCCGCCGTGCTCCACCAGCGAGGCCGCGACATCGTCCTGCGTGGAGAGCGGATTGCTGGCGCACAGACGGACGGTCGCGCCGCCTGCGGCGAGGGTGAGGGCGAGGTTCGCGGTCTCGGAAGTCACGTGCAGGCAGGCGGCCAGCCGGAGCCCCTTGAGCGGCTTCTCCCTGGCGAAGCGCTCGCGGATGCTGCGCAGGACGGGCATCTGTCCGTCGGCCCAGTCGATGCGGGTCCGGCCGCGTGGGGCCAGATCGAGGTCCTTCACGTCGCATCGCCCGGAACGGTCCTGCCGGGCCCCGCGTGCGCCTCGCTGCGGTGCGCTAGACGCGGACCGCTTTGCGGAGCTCCTCGGCCTTGTCTGTCCTCTCCCAGCTGAATCCTGCATCGTCTCTCCCGAAATGTCCGAAGGCCGCCGTACGGCGGTAAATCGGCTTCTTGAGGTCCAGTGTCTCGATGATCTCACGCGGTTTGAGGCCGAAGTGCCCGCGGATCAGCTTGACCAGGGCATCGTCGCCGATCCGGCTCGTTCCGCACGTGTCGACCATGACCGAAACCGGGTCGGCCACCCCGATCGCATAGGCGAGCTGCACCTCGGCGCGATCGGCGATTCCGGCGGCGACCAGATTCTTGGCGATGTAGCGCGCCATGTAGGCGGCCGACCGATCCACTTTGGTCGGGTCCTTGCCCGAGAACGCCCCCCCCCCGTGGTGCGCGTAACCGCCATACGTGTCGACGATGATCTTGCGGCCGGTGAGTCCGGTGTCTCCCTGAGGTCCTCCGACGACGAACCGTCCGGTGGGATTGATGTGCATGCGGGTGTTCTTGTCGAGGAGATTCTCGGGAATGACGGCGCGTATGACGTGGGCTTCCAGCTCCCGCCGCAGATCCTCGGTGGTGATGCTCGGGGCGTGCTGGGTCGAGACGACGACGGTGTCGATCCGGACGGGCCGGCCGTTGTCGTACTCGACCGTGACCTGGGATTTCCCGTCCGGTCGCAGGAAGGGCAGCCGGCCGGACCGACGCATCTCGGAGAGCCGGCGCACCAGGCGGTGCGCCATGTCGATCGGCATCGGCATCAAATCGGGCGTTTCCTTGCAGGCGAAGCCGAACATCATCCCCTGATCCCCGGCACCGCCGGTGTCGACACCCATGGCGATATCGGGGGATTGCCGATCGATCGAGGTAATCACGGAGCACGTGTCGCAGTCGAACCCGTACTTGGCGCGCGTATAGCCGACATCCCGGATGGTCGCGCGCGCGATGGAGGGGATGTCCACGCTCGCGCGGGTGGTCATCTCGCCGGCGACGAAGACGATTCCGGTCGTGACCAAGGTCTCGATGGCGACCCGGGAGAGCGGATCGATGGCCAGGACGGCATCGAGCAGTCCGTCCGATATCTGGTCGGCGACCTTGTCCGGATGCCCCTCCGTGACCGATTCGGAGGTGAACAGAGATCGCCCCTTTGCCATACCGCTCTCCTTCGGCGCGCGCGCTTTCGTCACGGGTGCCCGGACGGCGGAAAGGGCCGAGAATACGGGAGTTGGCGTGTGAAAGTCAACGGAATCTTACGGCACCCTTTCCGAGCAGATCCTCGAGCGCCACGGTGAGATCCCGGCTGGGTGAGACCTTCAGCGCCGCCCCCGCCCGAAGGGTGGCGCGGAATCCCGTCGGCTGAGTCACCTCGAGGTAGACCGGGCACGGCCCCGGGCGCTCGCGCAGCAGATCCCGGACGCGACCGACCTCGGATTCCTGGAGACCAGAGGCTGGAAAGCGGATGACGATTTCCTTCGCCTTCTCCTCGGCGCGGTCGAGCGGCAGGAAGGTCTCCCCGATCAGGCGCCTTTGCTCCTCCGCGATCTCCACGTTCCCGGTGACCAGAAGCGGTGCCTCGTCTTCGATGAGGCTGCGCTGTCTCGCATACGCCTCCGGGAACACGATCACCTCGATCGATCCCTCGAGGTCCTCCAGATGAAACACCGCCATGGGATCCCCCCGCCGGGTCTTGCGTCGCTTCAGCGCCGAGACGATTCCGGCCACCGTCGCCCGCCCCGGTCGGGAGATCTCCTTCAGGGTGCGTGTCGTGTGCGTGACGAGTCCCGCGAGACGGCATGCGTATTCCTTGAAAGGATGGCCGGCCATGTAAAAGCCGAGCGTCTGCTTCTCGTGCGCCAGCAGCTCCCGCTCGGGCCATTCCGCCCGGGCCGGGGGCGCGGCGGTCAGGGGTGGGGAGGCATCCCCTCCGGCGAACAGACCCGCCTGTCCGCTGTCCCGGTCGCGCACGGCCTTCTGACACGATTCGATGACGGCGTCCACGGCGGCGCACAGACTGGCCCGGTTCGCTCCGAGGCCGTCGAGGGCGCCCGCCTTGACGAGGGACTCGAGGACCCTCTTGTTGACCGTCCGGAGATCCATGGCGCCGCAGAGCCCCGCCAGCGAGCCGAACGTCCCGACCCCCTCGCGCGCGTCGACGACGGCGCGCGCCGCCCCTTCCCCGACGTTCTTCACCGCCCCGAGCCCGAAACGAATCCCCTCCGTCCCGACCGTGAAGTCGACCCCCGAGTGATTCACGTGGGGCGGAAGAACGGCGATCCCCAGCTCGCGCGACTCGGCGATGTACTTGACGACGTTGTCGGTGTTGTCCTTCTCGGCCGTCAGGAGCGCGGCCATGAAATGGCGCGGATGGTGGGCCTTGAGCCACGCCGTCTGGTAGGCGATGAGCGCGTAAGCGGTGCTGTGAGCCTTGTTGAAGCCGTATCCGGCGAAGTACTCCATCAGGTCGAAGATGCGTCGCGCGTCCTTCTCCCCGACGCCGCGCGAGCGGCACCCTTTGATGAACGATTCCCTCTGCGCCGCCATGACGTCCTTCTTCTTCTTCCCCATGGCCCGGCGCAGGATGTCGGCCTCGCCCAGGGTGAATCCCGCGAGACGCGAGGCGATCTGCATCACCTGCTCCTGGTACACGATGACGCCGTAGGTCACGCCGAGGATGTCCGCAAGCTGCGGCACGATGTATTCGATCGTCTTGCGACCGTGCCGTCGCTCGATGTAATCGTCGATCATCCCCGAGCCGATCGGGCCTGGACGAAACAGGGCGTTCAGCGCGATCAGATCGTCGAACCGATCGGGCTTGAGCTTGCGCAGGATGTCCTGCATGCCCGACGACTCGAACTGGAAGATGCCCGCGCTGCGAGCCGACTGGAACATCGCATAGGTCGCCGGGTCGTCGAGCGGCAGGTTGGGGAGGTCGACCTCGATCCCGGCGTCCTCCCGCAGGCGGGCCGCGCAGTCGTGCACCAGCGTCAGCGTCTTGAGACCGAGGAAGTCCATCTTCAGCAGGCCGATGCTGCCGATCTCGTCCATCGCGTACTGCGTGACGATTTCGTCGTCCCGCGTCCGGGCGAGCGGCGAGTACTCGACGATCGGCCGCGGGGAGATCACCACGCCGGCGGCGTGCACCGAGGCATGGCGGGTCAGACCCTCGAGTCGGCGCGACACGTCCAGGAGCTGGCGCACCCGCTCGTCCTTCTCGTGCATCTGCCGCAGCGCCACGACCTGCCCGATCGCCTTCTCGATGGTCATGTCCGGCTCCGCGGGGATCATCTTGGCGATCCGGTCGCAGTCTCCGTAGGGGATGTCCAGACCGCGTCCCGCGTCCCGGACGACGGCCTTGGCGCCCAGCGTGGCGAAGGTGATGATCTGAGCCACGTTCTCCCTTCCGTATTTCTGACGCACGTAGTCGATCACCTCGCTCCGGCCCCGGATGCAGAAGTCGATGTCGATGTCCGGCAGGGTGATGCGCTCGGGATTGAGGAAGCGCTCGAAGAGGAGGTTGTAGCGCAGCGGGTCGACGTCGGTGATGCGCAGGCAATAGGCCACGAGCGAGCCGGCCGCCGAGCCGCGGCCGGGTCCCACGGGGATGCCGCGATCGCGCGCGTACTTGATGAAGTCCCACACGATCAGGAAGTAGCCGGCGAACCCCATGCGGATGATCATGTCGATTTCGCTGTTCAGCCTCGTCCGATAGTCCGCGATCGGAGCGGTCAGCCGCCCGTGCCTCTCCTGTTCGCTCCAGACCCGCAGCCTCTCCTCGAAGCCGCGCTCGGTCGTGTCGCGGAAGTACTCCTCGACCGAGCGCCCGTCGGGCACGCGGAAGCGCGGCAGCAGGTTGTCCCCACGCGTCAGGGCGAGCTGGCAGCGTTCCGCGACCCGCAGCGTGTTTTCAGCGGCCTCGGGCAAGTCCTTGAAGACCCTCCACATCTCATCCGCCGACTTGAAGTAGTGCTCCTGGGTGAAGCGCATGCGGTCCGCGTCCTTCACCGTCCGGCCGGTCTGGATGCAGATCAGGATGTCGTGCGCGAAATGATCGTCGCGGCTCAGGAAATGACAGTCGTTGGTCGCCAGGAGGGGGATGTCCAGCCGTCGCCCCATCGGCACGAGGATCTCGTTCAGCGCCTTCTCCTCGGGGAGGCCCTGATCCTGGATCTCCAGGAAGAAATTCTCCGGACCGAACAGGTCGCGATACTCGCAGGCGACGCGCTCGGCATCCTGGCGGCGCCCACCGAGGATCAATTGGGGGATCTCCCCTCCCAGGCAGGTCGAGGTGGCGATGAGACCGTCTTTGTGCTGTCCGAGGATCTCCCTGTCGATGCGCGGGCGGTAATAGTAGCCTTCCAGGAACCCGGAGGTCGACAGACGCATCAGGTTCCTGTACCCCTCCTCGTCCCGCGCCAGGAGCAGAAGGTGGTGGTAGGGCTTCTTCCCGGGGCCGGAGGGTGTGCGGTCGGTGCGATGGCCGGGAGCGATGTACGTCTCGCAGCCGAGGATCGGCTTGACGCCCTTCTCAGCCGCCGCCTCGAAGAACGGGATGGCCCCGAACAGGTTGCCGTGGTCGGTGATCGCGAGGGCGGGCATCTCGAAGCGCACCGCCTGGTCCACCAGCTCCTCGAGCTTGGAGGCGCCATCCAGGAGGGAGAACTGCGAATGGTTGTGCAGGTGAACGAAGCTCGTTCGACCCATGGCCGTCTCGCCCTTACTCCCACTCGATGGTGGCGGGAGGCTTGCTGCTGACGTCGTAGACGACGCGGTTGACGCCGCGCACCTCGTTCACGATGCGCGCGCTCACCCGCGCCAGGAAGTCGTGCGGCAGGCGCGCCCAGTCGGCCGTCATGAAGTCCTCGGTCGACACGGCCCGGAGAGCCACCACGCTCTCATAGGTCCTGCCGTCCCCCATCACGCCGACGGATCGGACCGGCAGGAGCACGGCGAAAGCCTGGGCCGTCGCGCCGTAAAGACCCGCCGCCCGCAGCTCCTCGATGAAGACGGCGTCCACCTCGCGCAGGCGATCGAGGCGCGGGCGCGTCACTTCGCCGATCACACGGACCGCCAGCCCCGGTCCTGGAAATGGATGACGGGTCAGAATCGCGTCGTCGAGCCCGAGCTCGCGGCCGACCCGGCGCACCTCGTCCTTGAACAGCTCGCGCAGCGGCTCCACCAGCTTCAGGTTCATGACGTCGGGCAGACCGCCGACGTTATGATGCGTCTTGATGACGGCGGAAGGCCCCGTGAACGATGTCGATTCGATCACGTCCGGATAGAGGGTCCCCTGGGCCAGAAAATCCACCCCGCCGAGCCCGCGAGCGGCCTCCTCGAAGACCTCGATGAACACGCGACCGATACGCCGCCGTTTCTCCTCGGGATCCGCGACCCCCGCGAGGGCGGCCAGAAAGCGATCGGACGCGTCGACGCGGCGGACGGCGAGGCGATCGACCCGCCGGAACGCGTCCACGACCGCGTCCGCCTCGCCTCGACGCAGGAGCCCGTTGTCGACGAAGAGGCAGTGCAGCCGATCGCCGATGGCCCGGTGAATCAGGAGCGCGGCGACGGCGGAATCGACTCCTCCGCTCAGACCCGCCAGGACCCGTCCGGTTCCGACGCGCTCGCGAATGGTTGCGATAGCGGTCTCGATGAACGACGCGACCCGCCAGTCGCCGGCGCACCCGCAGATCACGTACAGGAAATTGCGCAGGATGTCGCGGCCGTGCTCGGTGTGGGCGACCTCCGGGTGGAACTGGATGGCGTGGAGCTTCCGCGTCATGTCGCTCATGGCCGCGCAGGCGGTGTTCGCGCTGGTGGCGGTCGGCTCGAAGCCGGGCGGCACCTCGAGGACCACGTCGCCGTGGCTCATCCACACCTTCTGCTGTGCGGGCAGGCCCTCGAACAGGCCTCCGGTCCGTAGCACGCGAATGGTGGCCGGTCCGAACTCCCGCTGCGGCGAGCGCACGACACGTCCCCCGAGCTGGTGGCCCATGAGCTGCATGCCGTAGCAGATACCGAGCATCGGCAGCCCGAGGCGAAAGACCGCCGGATCCAGCCGCGGCGCGCCGGGAGCGTCCACGGAGTCGGGTCCTCCCGACAGGACCAGGCCCCGGGCGCCGCGCAGGCGGTCGAGGGGTGCGTCGAACGGGACCAGCTCGCTGTAGACGTTCAACTCGCGCAGCCTGCGGGCGATGAGCTGCGAGTACTGCGCTCCGAAATCGAGGACGACGACTCTCTCGCGGCTCAACGGCCCGCCCCCGCCGGACCCGACGCGGCGCGTGTCACCGCACCGCGGGCGCGCCGGCCGACCTGGTGCACCAGACGCTCGAGGGCGTTCGCCGGATCCCGCGCTCCCCCGCCCTTCAGCTCGCGGTCCATCTTCAGGCACAAGCGCAGGGCGTCGCGCAGGTCCTCGACGCGCGCGGGGCCGATCTCCCGGCCGAAGCGCTCGATGCGGCCGCGGTCGATCCCGTAGATCTGCGTCGCCTCGCGCGGCGGCAGACGGCGGCTGTCCGCCGCCTTGGCCCTGAGGGCGTTGCGGAAATACCACGACAGCCCGCCGAGGAGCTTGAGGGGGTCCTCGCCGGATCGCAGGAGCGCCCGGACCACGAGGAGAGCATCCCCGGTCTCACCGCGCGCGGCGTGCGCCGCCAGCCGGAAGGTGTCCTCGACGCGCGGCACGTCGGCCAGAAGCGCCAGGTCCGCGGGCTCCACGGGCCGCGGTGTGCCGATGGAGCACATCAGCTTCTCGATCTCGGTCTCCAGCCGCCCCAGACCCGCTCCCGCCAGACCCTCGACGATCGCGGAGACCAGATCGGCGCCAATGCCGAAACCACGGCCGCGCAAGCGCTCGCGGATCCATGCAGCGGTGCGCGTCTCGTCCAGGGGCCGGCAGTCGACGCGTGTGGCGTGCTCCACCAGCAGGCGGTACACGGAACGCCGACGGTCGAATTCGGTGTCGCTGAAGACGAGGCAGCTCTTTGGATTCGGCGCGACCAGATACGTCTTCAAGGGCTCGACCGTGTCGGCGCGCACCCCGCCGGCGCGACGCACAACGATCAGCCGGCGTCCGCCCCCCATCGGATACGTGGCGGCGAGATCGAGGATGGCGGCGAGCGAGCACTCGTCGCCCCGCAGCGACTCGCGATCGATCGACAGCGCCTCTCCGGGCACCGCCGCGTCCTCGAGCGCGCGGATTCCGGTCTCGTGAAAGTAGATCTCCTCCCCTTCGAACAGGTAGACGGCGGCGATGACGCCGCGTTTCAGGTTTTCGCGGAACTGGACGAAGCTCAGTGACGGGGGCACGCGGACCTCAGAATCCCTCCAGGATCGAGGTCACGACGCTGCGCGAAAAATCGGCCGCGACATCGTCGATGGCAACGATTTCCTGGTCGATGAACCCGTTCGGCGATGTCCCGACGTCGTACTGTCGCTTGAAGAGAAAGTGATTGTCCTCCCAGAGGACCTTGTCCGTCGCCGTCTCGCTCAGTGTGACGTGAGACGTGATCAGGATCTCGTAGCGCGTGGCGCGCCCCTGCTGGCTGATGACGACCGGCGTGACCGTGTAGCTGAGAATCTCGCCCCGCAGGACCGCCTGCGCCCCCTCCTCGCGGGGGGTGATCCGCACGCGCCCGCGGGTCGAGAACTCGTCGATGACGTGCTCGGTGATCCGCTGCTCGAGCTCGGGACGGTTGGTGCGGTTCACGAACGTCGGGATGCCGATGGTCTTGATGGCCGGCGGCAGCGTGCTGGTGTGCCCCGCCAGGTGGTAGCCGCAGCCCCACAGAGCCGCCGCGACGAGCGCGATCGCGGGCGCGCGCCGCGCCGGAGCGCTCGTAGTCCAGGATCGCTCGAGACGGCGCGCCGGGGGCATCGCCGCTATTATAGATTAGCCGACCACGATGTTCAGAAGCTTCCCTTGCAGGTAGATCGTCTTGCGCACGACACGGCCCTCGAGGTGGGCGGCCACGTGGGCGTCCGCCCGGGCGCGACGCAGCGCCTCCGACTCGGGCAGGGACGGCGGAACCAGCAGCCGGCCGCGCAGGCGCCCGTTGACCTGGACGGCGATTTCCACCTCGTCCTCGGCCAGCCAGCGGGCGTCCGCGACCGGCCAGGGCTGGCGCGCGACGCTTCCCTGCCCCCCGATCGCCTCCCACAGCTCCTCGGAAAGGTGCGGCGCGAACGGCTGCAGGAGCAGCGCCATCACCCGGCCGGCCTCCTTGACGAACGGCGCATCGCCAGCAGCCCCATCCCGGACGAAGTCCTGCAGGCCGTTGAGGAGTTCCATGAGGGCCGCGACCGGGGTGTTGAGATGGAGCCGCCTGTCGATGTCGATCGTCACCCGTTCGATCGTCTGATGGACCCGCCGGCGCAGCGCGGTCCTGCGAGGGTCGCCGGCTCCCTCGCCGTCCCCGGGCAGCGGCGCAGGGGCCAGCTCGCCGGCGCGCGGCATCAGCACGCGCCAGATTCTCTCCACGAACCGGAAGCAGCCCTCGACGCCCTGCTCGTTCCATTCGAGGTCCTTCTCCGGAGGCGCGGCGAACAGCGTGAACAAGCGCGTCGTGTCGGCGCCGTAGCGGCGCACCATGTCGTCAGGGTCGACGATGTTGCCCTTGGATTTCGACATGGCGGTGCCGCCCTTCAGGACCATGCCCTGGCACAGGAGGTGCGCCACCGGCTCGTCAAGATTCAGGAGTCCGAGATCGCGCAGCACCTTGGCGAAGAAGCGACAGTAGATAAGATGCATCGTGGCGTGGGTGATCCCGCCCACATACAGATGGACGGGAAACCACGAGGTGACAATCTCCGGGTCGAAAGGCATCCCTCCGTTGCACGGATCGCAATAGCGGTAAAAATACCAGGAGGAGTCGACGAAGGTGTCCATCGTGTCGGTCTCGCGGCGGCCCGCCGCCCCGCAGCGCGGGCACGGCACGTTCACGAACGAGGGCACCCGGGCCAGCGGCGAGCCGCCCTCCCCCGTGAGCGGCACGTCCTCGGGCAGCAGGACCGGGAGATCCGACTCGGGTACAGGGACCGTGCCGCAACGTTCACAGTAGATGATCGGGATCGGCGTGCCCCAGTAACGCTGGCGCGAGATGCCCCAGTCGAGCAGCCGATACTGCAGGGCCTCGCGGGCCCACCCGCCCTTCACGCCCGCCTCGAGAAGGGCGCTGCGCGCGGCGGCCGAGTCGAGGCCGGTGTACGGTCCGGAGGCGATCAGCCATCCATCCTCGACCATGGCCGCCGCGAGTCCGGAGGGCGCTCCATCGGCGGGCGCGACCACCGCGCGCACGGGCAGACCATACGCGCGGGCGAATTCGAAATCCCGCTCGTCATGCGCGGGCACCGCCATGATGGCGCCGGTGCCGTACTCCACCAGGACGAAGTTGGCCGCATAGACCGGAATCGTCTCGCCGCTGTACGGGTTGCGGGCGCGCAGGCCGGTGTCCACTCCCTCCTTCTCCTCCGGCTCCACTCCTGAGCGCGTGACGTCGCGCGCGTCCAGGCGGCGGACGAACGCGTCGACCCGCCGGCGCGCCGCGCCGCCCTCGGGGATGCGTCCGAGGATCGGGTGCCGGGGGGCGACCACGCAGAAGGTGGCGCCGTAGATGGTGTCCAGGCGCGTCGTGAAAATGTCGAGCCCGTCGCCCGTCTCCCGATCGCTTCCGTCCAGGACGGGAAAGCGCACGATCGCGCCGGCGCTGCGGCCGATCCAGTTGCGCTGCATGGCCCGCACGCGCTCGGGCCAACCGGTCATGCCGTCGAGCTCGGCGTCCAGCTCCCGGGCGTAGGCGGTGATCTTCAGGAACCACTGGTCGAGCTCGGTGCGGCCGACGACCGAGTCGCACCGCCAGCAGCGCCCCGCCTCAACCTGCTCGTTCGCGAGCACGGTCCTGCAGGACCCGCACCAGTTCACCCACCGTCGGCTCCTGTAGGCCAGGCCACGCTCCAGCATCTTGAGGAAGAGCCACTGGTTCCAGCGGTAATAGTCGGGGCGATGCGCCGCGATTTCCCGGTTCCAGTCGTACGACAGCCCGAGGCGTCGTAGCTGCTGTCCCATGGCGGTGATGTTCTGGTTGGTCCACAGGGCCGGGTGCGTGCCGTTCTTGATGGCGGCGTTTTCGGCGGGGAGGCCGAAGGAGTCCCAACCCATCGGGTGCAGGACCTGGCGGCCACGCATCCGCTGGAAGCGCGCCACCGCATCGCCGATCGCGTAGTTCCGCACGTGACCCATGTGCAGCCGACCCGACGGATACGGCAGCATCTCCAGGCAATAGAACGCCGCCGCGCCCGGCCGTCGTGGCGCCTCGAAGGCCTTGTCCTCGGCCCAGCGCCCCTGCCACTTGCGCTCGATAGCGTCGAACTGATCGCGATACGTGCCCTGCATTCGCCGGCCCTCGGCGTCTCGTGATCTCGAATGAGGCGTCATTCTAGCAGGTTCTTCCTGCCGGCCCTGTCCGCGGCCCGGGAACGATGGGAGGCTCCCGCGTTTCACATTCGTAACGCGCAAACGTCGGACGCCGGCGAACTTGCGGCCGCGCACCTGGAACCTATATTCGCTGCGCCTGGTGACTTGGGCAGAAGGAGTGCGTCCGGTGTCCGGTGCGGCGTCCCCACAGAGCGCGCGCGTCGTCGAAGGGACTGCGTCCCCCGAGACGGGTCTCGCCGGTCTTCTTGCCTCACCGCTGCGGAACGATGCGACCCTCGCCGAGGCGCTCCGGAGGCTCGACAGCCGCGGCGTCGCCACGCTCCTCGAGCGCCTCTCCTTCCACCGCCTGGACGGTCTGGCGCACCGAGCGGTCGGCCGGCTGCCCCAGGACGCGATCGACCCGTGGCTGCGCTCCGCGCTGAAACGACGCACCCAGCGGCTGGCGGCGGCGACGCTGTCGCAGGTCCTGGCCCTGGCCGAAATCCTGGAGGGGCTCGATCGCGTGGGCGTCCCCGCCGTGGTCATGCGCGGTCTGCGCGCCGTCGAATCGATCTATGGCGATCTGTCGACGCGTCCATTCGAGGATCACGATCTCCTGGTGTTGCCAGCGGACCGTGAGGCCGCCGCCTCCGCCCTGAAACGCTCCGGCTTCGCGGAGGCGTCCGAGAGTCTGTTCCGCCGCGGCGGCGTTCTCGTCGACCTGCACACCGATCCCCTGGGGGCCCGGCGCCGACCCAGCCGGAATCTCCTCTTCCGCGTGCCGGTGCGCGAGCTCTTCGAGCGATCCGCGCCCGGCCGGGTCGCGGGCGCTCCGGCGCTCCTCTTGGAGCCCGAGGACGACCTCCTCCTGCTGGCGATCCATCTGGTCAAGCACTCGTTCGATCGCCTCGTGCGCACGGCGGACGTGGCGCACTTCCTGTACCGGTACCGCGGGGCGCTCGACTGGTCGCTCCTGTCCCGGCGCGCCGCGTCCTGGGGGGCGGACCGCGTCGTCGGGTGGGCCTTCCGGGCGGCTGGCACGCTGGGGGTTCAGCTGCGCTCGCTCGACCTTCCGGTGAAGGGCGACACGGGCGTCCTGGAGCGTTACCTGATCGATCGCGCCCTGGCGGTCCGACCGCTCCCCGGCACAGGCGACTTCCTGATGGCCCTGACGGCTCGCACGCTCGGCGCACGCCTGCAGTTCCTGATCGACGCCCTGTGGCCCCGGAGCGAGCGGCCGCGCGGGGCGCTGCGACGCACCTCGGCCCTGCCGCGGCGGGTCGTCGATCTTGCCGGCGGCGGCCTGCGTGAGGTCGCCGCCAGGAGACGCCTCAGATGACCCCTGTCGACCTCGCGACCTGCGCGCTGCGCCCCTCCTCGGACGTCGTGGCCCGACGCGTGGCAGGAGAGTATCTCCTGGTGCCGGTGCGCAGCGGCGCGGCGCAGATGGACTACATCTTCACCGCCAACGAGGTGGGCAGCCTGATCTTCCGTCTTCTCGACGGACAGCGTGATGGCCGCGCGATCGCCCGCGCCATCAGCGAGGAGTTCCAGGTCGATCGGGATCGAGTCGATCGCGATGTCCTCGAATTCCTGAGGACGCTCCTGGACGCCGGTCTGGTGCGGCCGGCCGACGAGACGGGGCAGCGCTGATGCTCCAGGAGATCTCCTATCGGGATTTCGGCGCGCTGATGACGCGCGAGGGCGGGCGCTCCCGTCTCCCCCTCTCGGGATCCTTCGAGCTCACCTTCAAGTGCAATCTGCGCTGCGTGCATTGCTACATTCCCGACTATTCCGGACGCAACGAGCTGAGCACCGATGAGGTCAAGAGGATTCTCGGGGAAGCGGCGGACGAAGGCTGCGTCTGGATGCTCCTCACGGGCGGCGAGATTTTCTGCCGCCCCGATTTCCCCGAGATCTACCTGCATGCCAAGCGTCTGGGGCTCCTCCTGACCCTGTTCAGCAACGGGACGCTCCTCGACGAGCGTCTCGCCGATCTGCTCGCCGAATACCCGCCGTTCGGCATCGAGTTCACCCTCTATGGCCTGTCGGACGAGACCTACCTCAAGACCACCGGATTCCCCGGTCGCTTCCGTCCGGTGCGGCGGGCCATCGATCTGCTGCTCGAGCGCGGGCTGCCGCTGTCGCTGAAGGCCGTGGCGATGGATCCCCTGGCCGGCGAGATCGAGGAGATGGCGGCCTTCTGCGCCTCCCTCGGGGTCCGCTTCCGGTACGACGCCATCGTCCACGGCCGTCTGGACGGCTCGATGAAGCCCACGGAGGTGCGCTCGGCCCCCGAGACGGTGGTGGAGTACGACGCCCGCGATCCCGGACGCCTTAACGAGTGGCAGAGGTTCTACAAGCAGTTCGTCAAGCCGACCCAGCCTACGACCTTCCTCATGTCCTGCGGAGCGGGCGTCAACAGCTTCCATGTCACGCCGCAGGGCACGCTCCTGTCGTGCGAGGCGCTGCCCCTGAACGGCTTCGATCTGCGAAAAGGACGGTTCCGCGACGGCTGGTACGGCATCGTCGGGGCGATCCGCGAGCGCCCGGCCGCCGCCTTCAATGTCTGCGCGCCGTGCGAGCTGAAGGCGCTGTGCGATCGCTGCCCGGCCACGGCGATGCTGGAGACCGGCAGCCCCGACGGATGGATTCCCTACTACTGCGAGATCACGCACCGACGCGCGGCGCTGCTCGAGGAGGGCATGGGTCGCCCCGACGCGGCGGCCCGCTATCGCGCCCACGCCTACAAAGTCCAATCCGGATGGACGCCGACCGGCGCCATCCTGCCGCGGGCGGTCCCCCTCGAGGGCCCGGCCTCGACCTGCGGCGCGGGCGGCACCTGCGCCTCTTCGGGCTGCACGCGGGCAGCGGAGCGGCCCCGCCCCATGGAACTGATTCAAATCGATCGCCCCGCCTCGGCGGCGGGCCCCACGGGAGGTCAGCGATGAGCCGGAACGAGAACGGACGACCCGGCGCGAGCCGGCGCGCGTACGAAGCCCCGATCCTCCGACGCGTGCGGCTGGTGCCGGATGAGGCGGTGCTCGCCTCGTGCAAGAACACGACAACTGCCGGCCCGGGTGGCCCGATCCAGAAATGCGCGGCCAACCCCGCCCTGTGCTCCCACAGTGCCAGCTGACCGCGAGCGCCAGCTGGTTCTGGAGATCGCCCGCATCGGGCTCGAGGTGCAGTCCTCCGATCCGGCAATACGCCTGGTCGCGGAGCCCGCTCACCTGCCGTTCCTGGCGGAGGCGTCCGTCGAGGACTGCGCACGGGTCCGTCTCGGCCCGGCGTCCGGACGCGCGGCGCGCCGGCAACCTGGCAGGACCCTGTTCGACACCGGCTCGGTCTGGCGTCTCGAGGAGGTCGGGGAGCAGCGTCTTCTGACCTTCCGCTCGCCGCTGTTCGGAAAGGAGCCCTACCTGGCCGTGGAATTCGACCGCGAGTACGCGCGCGGCGAGGGAGAGACGCTCGTCGGAGGGCCGGTCCTCAGCGAGGGGGAGCTGCATCCCTTCGTCTATCCGTTCGACGAGGTGGTCTTCCTGGCGCGACTGTCGCGCGGTCGTGGCGTGCTGGTGCACGCCTGCGGTCTGGCGCTCGGGGGGCGGGGCCTTTTGTTCCTGGGAACCTCGGGGGCCGGCAAGAGCACCACGGCTCGCCTGTGGAAGGAGCGCGGCGGCGTCACCATCCTCTCCGACGACCGCATCGTGATCCGCTCCGAAGGGGACGGTTTCCGCATCTTCGGCACTCCGTGGCACGGAGAGGCGGGCTGGGAGACACCGGCCTCGGCCCGTCTCGACGCGGTGTTCATCCTGGACCAGGCGCCGCGGAACGCGGTGCTGGATCTCACCCCCTCGACCGCCGTCGCGCAGATGATGGTGCGGGCTTTTCCGGCGATGTGGGATCAACAGGGACTCGAGTTCGCCGTGCGCTTTCTCGCCCGCCTGACCGAAAGGGTTCCGGTGCGCCGGCTGCAGTTCCTTCCCGACCGCACGGCGGTGGACTGCGTCCTGTCCACCCTCGAGGAGCGCGACAGCATCCGGGCGCGCGGGCAGGACGGGCCGGCGACCCCGAAGCGAGGCGACGAATGACCCAGATCCTGGTCGTGGACGACGAGATCGCCATCCGTGAGGTGCTGATCGAGTTTCTGTCCGAGCACGGCTACGCCGCCACAGGGGCCGAGGACGGCCGGGAGGCCCTCCAGATGATCAAGACGGCTCGCCCGCAGGTGGTCCTTCTGGACATCGCGATGCCCGGGATGAACGGCATCGAGACCCTGAAGAAGTTGAAGGAGGCGCTGCCATCGGCCGCCGTCATCATGATCAGCGGGCACGCGGATCACGATATGGCCCTGCAGGCGCTGGACCTGGGCGCCTATGACTTCATCCAGAAACCTCTCGACTTCCGCTATCTCGAGCGCACGTTGCTCGCGAAGATCGTGACGCTGGAGCCGGAGTCGGGGGACAGCGCCCACGAGGGGATCCACGGACATGGCCGACGACGCACCGGACAAAGGGCGAGCTAAGGGGTCGATCCCCCTCCCCGTCCTGCTGGCCGATCGGCAGGAGGTCGCCTTCGTGGCGACGCCACGCGCCGTCGAGAGCCTGCGCGTCCCCCGACGCTACTGGGGCACGCAGGTCGGAGTCGTTGCCATACCGGTGAGCGACGAGGAAGTGCGGGCCACGGAGATCACGCCGTCGCCCGAGGCCGGCGCCTGGCCGCGCGTCGTGACGCGCCCGGACCTGCTCTCCCCCGCGCTGTCGCGCCTTCTGGGGCGCGAGCACGCCGAGCTGAGCCTGCAGCCCGGGCGGGACGGTCTTAAGGCCTCCCTGGTCACCGCATCCGGCGACGAGCAGCCGTTTCCAGTGGCTCCCAAGGACGCCCTCGGATTCCTGGCGGCGGTTTTCACTCACGCGCCGCGGGGGGTCGTGAAGACCGCGGGTGGCCGCGCCCGTCGCGTCCTGCTCGCGGTCCGCCCGGCCGACCGTCCGCATGAATACAGAATCCGGATCGCCGGCGTTGTGGAGACTCCCCCGCCGTCCACCCTGGTGGACATCGGGCTCGCTCCGGCGGTCCTGGAGCTCCTGCTCGAGACCCTCGAACGCCGCGCCGGACTGCTCCTGGTGTCGGGGGGACCGGCCTCCGGGCGGACCACGACTCTCGACCTGATCGCGCTGACGATGGCCTCGCGCAGTCGTCGCGGCGGCCGGATCGGCCCGCGCGCCCGAAGCGCCCGGCCGGATCTTCCCTGGCTCGCCGAAACTCTCTCCGATTGGCCGTTTCCGGAGAGTCTCCTGGCCGCCGCTCCGGAATTCATCCTCGTCGAGCATCTCGAAGGAGCCGCCGATCTGGTGCTGGCTGCGCGTCTCGCGGCCTGCGGCTGCCTGGTCCTGGCGGGGGCTCCGGCCGCCGACCCGCAGGCGCTGACCGAGAGCGTGGCGCGCGACCTGGCGACCGGCTCCGCCCCGGACATCCCGGTCGCTGTCCTGGGCCAGGCGATCGTTCGCACGGTCTGTCGGGGCTGCCTGCGCTGGTCGATGCTTCCGGCCGCCCAGGCGCAACGCCTCGGGTTTCACCGCAGGGATCTGGAGACGTTCGAGCGCCGGGGTGGGCTGGCGCTGGCGCGAGGCGGGGGATGCAACGAGTGCGCCGGCAGCGGTTGCTCCGGTCTCGTGGGGGTTCAGGAGTTCGTGGACCCCGAGGCCAGCTCCGGGGCGCTGCCCCGCCTGCGCGAGGAGGGCTGGCGCAAGGCGGTTCAGGGTCAGGCCTGCGCGGACGATGTGCTCATCCTGCCGGGCGCGCAGCGCCCGCTGCGCAGCCTGAGGGAGATCATGGTGCATGCCGGCGCGGCCGCCGCCTCTTCCGAGGCCGGGCCGGCCGCCGAGATCGACACCGATCATGAGCCGGTCGCGATGGCGGGCACGCAGGGCCGTGGCGGCGCGCGGCCCCTCGGCACGGCGCCCCAACCCGGCCCCGCCCTGGCGGAGACGCAGGCGCTGTCGCACATCGTGCGGGACGCGCGCGGGGGCACGACCGTGGACCCGAAGCGTTTGGGCACGATCGCACGCGCCCTCGCCGGCCACGGTCCGTCCGATGTCCCTCTGGAAAAGCTGCTCGCGCCGGCCGACGGCTTCCGGTTGACGACCCATTCGGTGAACGTCCCCCTGATCGCGGGGCGCATCTGGGCAGCGCTCGGCAACAGCGTCGACGCGTCGGTGTCGCTTCTGGCTCTGGTCCGCGATCTCGGTCTCGTCGAGGCGGGCGTGGATCCGGACGCCGAGATCCCTCTGATCGCCTCGGAAGAGGCGATCGACCCCACGGGCCGCCGCCTCGAGGCAGGACCTCTCTTGAAGAAGCTCGGCCCGGAGGCGGCCGCCCTCGCCGACGCGGTGCGGTCGGTTCACCTGCTTCTCAAGTTCGATCTGCCGTCGCCCGAGGAGCGCGCGCGCGCCGACCACCGCGCCCAGGTGGTCGCCCTCGCGTCGCTGGTGGACCTCCACCTGCGCGGCTCCGGCGAGAATCGACCGGCGGATCTGCACGACGTCACCTCGCTGGTCATGGAGCAGCACGGGCGGCGCTTCAGCCCGACCCTGTTCCGGGCCCTCCTGAAGGCGCTTCCGATCTTTCCGATCGGCTCTCTCGTGGAGCTCAGCAGCGGGGATCTGGCGCGTGTCGTGTCGCTCAACGAGGACAATCATTTCCGACCGCGTGTCGAGATCACGGCCTCGGCCAGCGGACAGGAGCAGGGAGAGCGCCGGGTCATCGATCTCGCCCGGGCCCCTTTCCTGCACATCCGGCACAGGGTCGGCGCCGCGATGCCGGCCGACCGGGTGGCGGTATGAGCGCCCACCGAGTCGGGCGCCCCGCCCCTCGACCCGAGCCGGAGCCCGGCCCGCTGGTCCGCGACGCGGCTCCCGTCCTGGACGCCCTCCTGTCCGAGGGTCACTCGGCCCTGGTTCCGGTGCGGGGCGCGAGCATGCGCCCGGCTCTGGTCGAGGGGGACGTCGTCGTGGTCTCGCCCTTCCACGGGCTGCCCCGTCCCGGGCAGATCGTCCTGGCGCGCACCGACCGGGAGCTCCTCGTCGTGCACCGGCTCGTGGCGGTCGATCTGGGGGGGAGTCGTCGCGTCTACCGCCTGCAGGGGGATGCCGAGGAGGCTGCCGACACGGGCGTGCTGCGGGAGCGTCTCCTCGGACGGGTGACGGCCGTGGTGCGGGACGGGTTGCGCCTTCCGATCGAGGATCCGGCGTTCGCCCCGGATGCGCGCGTCCGGCGTCACCTGGCCGCACGGCGGGCGCGGCGGCTCCTGCGGGGCGCAGGTGTCCTGATCGCCGCGCTCCTGTGCGCCTGCGGAATCGTCGCGGCGCAGGACGCCGCGGCCGGCGAGACGCGGCAGGAGCAGACGATCGCCCCCGAGGCCGGGTACCGCTTCGGCCCCGGGGACGTGTTGAGCCTGAGGATCTGGAACGGGCAGAAGATCGACGAGCTGAAGCTGACCGTGCAGAGCGACGGGGAGGCGTTCCTCCCGGTCATGGGGATCGGCTCCCTGCCGGTCGCGGGCCGGACCGTGATCGATTTGAAGAAGGACCTGGAGCGCCGCTTCAGCTCCATCTACAAGGAGACCTACGTCGAGTTGCTGATCACGAAGTACGCGGGCCACCGCGTCAGCCTGATGGGCGAAGTCAAGACGACGGCGCGCAGCGACAGTGGGCCGGGCACCTGGGCGCTGGAGGGCCCGACGCGCCTGGTGGGGTTCCTGTCGGCGCACGGCGGCCCGGGCCAGGACGCCGACGTGATGCGCATCCAGATGATCCGGCCGAACGCTGAGCGGCGCGAGCTGAACCTGTTCCGCGCCGTCTTCCAGGCCGACGAGTCGGACGACCCCTGGCTGCAGAACGGCGATCTGATTTTCATCCCGTCGCTGTCGATGGGGAACCGCAAGGTGTTTGTCCTCGGCGAGGTCGGTCAGCCGGGGATCGTCAACATCATCGACCGGATCGGGCTGGTCGAGGCGATCGCGCGCGCCGGCGGGTTCACCCCGAAGGGCTACATCAAGGGAATCGTCGTCCTGAAGCGCGGCGCGGACGGAAAGGCGGAGATTCACATCGCCAACTTCAAGGAGCTGTTCAAGGAGGGCGACCTCAAGGCCGACATCCCCCTGCAGCCCGGCGACATCGTCTTCGTGCCGCGGCGCGCCATCGCCACGCTCCAGGAGGTCCTGTCGGTCATCCAGCCCGCCCTCGGGATCATCGAGTCGATCTACATCATCGACAACTTCAGGAAGAACTGACATGAGCGCCCAGTACGATCTCAATCTTCAGGACTACCTCCGGATCCTGCGCCGGCGCTGGAAGATCGTGGCGGGCAGCTGCCTGGCCCTGGGGCTCCTGACCCTGGTCCTGACGCCGCGCAACGGACCGGTGTACGAGGCGGGCGCGCGCGTGAAGTGGAGTCGCACGGACAGCGTGACCGGTCTGTTCCTGGAGGCCTTCACCTGGAGCCCGGGAGACGATCTGGCGACGCAGGCGCAGATCATCACCAGCAAGCCGGTGGCGCTGAAAGCGGCGCAGCGTCTCGGCCGGATCCCGGCCGACGCGACCATCGAGGCCGTCCTGGCCGACCGCGCGCTGTCGTCGGCGCTGGACGCGATGCTGACGACCTACAGCGCGAAGCCGATCGACAACACCAGCCTGATCGAGATCCGGAGCGCCTGCCCGACGGCGGAGGAGGCGATCCAGGTGGTGAACGCCGTGATGCAGGAGTACATCCTCCGCCACACCTTCGAGCGCAACCGCCAGGCGATCGAGGCGCGCGAGTTTGTGGAGCGCCAGGTCGGGGACGTGGAAGTGAGGCTGCGCGCCGCCGAAGAGCGTCTCACCCGCTTCAAGGAGGCCAACGTCGGCGCCAGCATGCCGGACGCCAAGGAGATCCAGTTCTTCCAGGACGAGGCGGGACAGACCGAGGCGCGGCTGGCCTCCCTGCAGCACCTCGTCGATCTCCTGGACCACCCGGGCGATCCCGGATCGTCCCCCGAGCTGCTCCTGGTCGACCTGAGCGAGGAGGGGCTCGCGGCCCTGCGGCAGGAGCTGGCCAAGCTCGAGGACCGCAAGCGCCAGCTGCTGGCGTTCCAGAAGGAGGACGCGCCCGAGGTAATCTCGATCAAGGGGCAGATCGACACGCTCACCGAGCGTCTGCGCCGCGAGGCGCATACGGCGCTCGACCTGGCGCGCGCGCGCAAGCGCGACCTCGACTCCAAACTAGCGCGCTTCCCGCGCGCCGAACAGACGCTGCTCGGCCTGCAGCGCGAGGTCCAGGTCAACGCCGAGGCGTACGAGATGCTGATGCGCAAGCACCAGGAGGCGCTGATCAAAGAAGCCGACAAGGTGCAGGAGCTGACGGTGGTCGAGGAGGCCACCGCGGCGGTCCAGAGACGAACGCCGGGGCGCATCCTGAGGTCGCTCGTCGGGTTGATCGTCGGTCTTCTGGTGGGGCTGGTCGCGGCCTTCCTGGCGGAGACGCTCGACACGTCGATCGGCAGCATCGAAGACGTGGAGCAGTACCTCGGCCTGTCGGTCATCGGCGTGGTGCCGCACATCGATCCGGATGCCACCCGGCGGGAGATGCTGCAACGCAACCCGGCGCTCGCCTCCGACCCGAGCCGCGAGGGTCTCGGCGTCCTGGTCACCCAGTTCGCCCCCCAATCGCCGTCGGCCGAGGCGTACCGCGCGTTGCGCACGAACATCGAGTTCTCGCGCATCGGCAAGGCGGGCCGTACCTTCCTGTTCACCTCGGCCTCTCCCAGTGAGGGGAAGTCGACCACCGTCGCCAATCTCGGCGTGGCGATGGCGCAGATGGGGATGAAGACCCTGGTATGGGACTGCGATCTGCGCAGCCCGGCTCTGAACCGCGTTTTCGGCGTGCCGAGAGAGCCCGGATTCACGCACGTGGTGCTCGGAATGAGCCGCCTCGACGACGTCCTGCACCGTTTCTCGGAGGTGTTCCTGGGACGTATCGACATGCGCTCGATGCTCACGTCGGCGGGGCTGGAGAATCTGTGCATTCTCAGCGCCGGCGCGCTGCCGCCGAATCCCTCGGAGCTTCTGGCCTCTCCCCTGTTCTCGGATTTCATCGTGGAGGTCGCCTCGCGCTTCGATGTCATCCTGATCGATGCGCCTCCGATCCTGCCGGTCACCGACGCCGTGATCCTGTCGACCCGCGTCGACGGGGTGATCCTCGTCTACCAGCTCGGGCGGATCGGCCGGGCGGTCCTGAAGCGCGCCAAGAGCCACCTCGACAACGTGCACGCCGCCATCCGCGGCATCGTGCTGAACGACGTCAAGGCCGAAGTCAGCACGTACACGCCCGAGATGCAGTACATCTACCACCGTTACGCGGAGCGGCCCCTGGACGGCTCCCAGCCGCCGCCGCGGGCATCCGAACCCCGCGCCGAGGCGAAAGCCGCCGGCGGCGAGCGGTAGTCGCCCGTGCACGTCGCGCCCGGCGCCGCGGGTGCCCTTCCGGTGCGTCGGGCCGCGCTCCTCGGCGGTCTCCTTCTCGCCTTGGTGCTGCTGTCGTTCTGGATCACCCGCGCGCCGCTGGCGATCCCCCTTCTCTCCACGGTGGCCGCCATCCTCTTCCTGGCGACGATCCTGCGCGCCGAAGCGGGTCTCATCATTCTGATCCTCTCGATGCTCCTGTCTCCCGAGGTCCCCGTGATCGGACTCGGTGGCGGCGGGCTGGAAGGGAGCCGCTCGCTCGTCCTGAGGACCGAGGACCTGCTCCTCATGCTCGTCGGGTTCGGGTGGATGGCCCGCATGGCGATCGACAAGGACCTGGGGGCGATCCGACGCACGCGGCTGAACGCCTGGATCGTCGCCTACGCGGCCTGCTGCCTCTTCTCCACCCTGATCGGTATCGAGGCCGGCCGCGTGCGCCCGCTGCAGGGCCTGTGCTTCGTGGCCAAGTACGTCGAGTACTTCATCATCTTCTTCATGACCGTCAACTATGTCCGCAGCGAGCAGGAAGTGCGCCGCCTCCTGGGCGCGATCCTGGTGACCGCGCTCCTGATCGGCGCCTACGGCTGGTGGCAGATCCCTTCGGGGATCAGGCCGTCCGCTCCTTTCGAGGGACCGGAAGGCGAGCCGAACACTCTCGGCGGGTACCTGGTCCTGATCTTCAGCGTCTCCTGCGCGCTGGCGCTGACCCTGCCGTCGAACCGGCCGCGCTGGAAGCGCGGCTGCGCTCTTCTGGCCGCCTTCGTCGTGCCGCCGCTTCTGGCGACCCTGTCGCGCAGCTCCTGGATCGCGCTGGCGGCCTCGCTGGCCGTCCTCGTGGCCCTCTCGCCCCGGCGCCGGCTGCTCGTCGGCGCGACGTTCGTGGCGGCGGCGCTGCTGTTCTTCGCGCACCCGCAGAATCTCGAGGAGAGACTCCTGTACACCTTTCACGGCGAGGAGAGGGACGCGCAATCGGTCCAGCTCGGGCACATGAAGCTCGACCCCTCCTCGTCGGCGCGTCTGTCGTCCTGGGGATCCGCGGTCCGGGGCTTCGTCGAGCATCCGCTGACGGGCTGGGGCGTGACCGGCTTCGGCTTCCTGGACGCCCAATATTTCCGCATTCTCGTGGAGATCGGCGCGTTCGGGTTCGCCGCCTTCGTCATGCTGATCGGAACGACCGGGCGCGTGTTCTACCAGGCTTACGCGGGCTCGACCGATCCTCTGCACCGCGGGCTCGGTCTCGGAATGACCGCCGCGCTGGGCGGTCTCCTGGCGCACGCCGTCGGAACGAACACCTTCATGCTGATCCGCGTCATGGAGCCGTTCTGGCTCCTCACCGGACTGGTGGTGGCCTGCGGGTCGCTGCCGCAGGAGGGCTGACATGTCGCCCAGTGGGTCCACCACGGCAGGCGGCCCCCCCGCCTCGGCGGAGCGGCGCGCGGCCGCCCGCGGCGTAGCGTGGGGCGGGATCGAATCGGCCACCTCCGCCCTGGTCGGCCTGATCCTCACGCCGTTCGTCGTCCGGGCGTGCGGTCTGGAAGGCCTGGGGCTCTGGTCGGCGTCCTGGTCGCTGGCGCACACCACGAACCTGCTCGATCTGGGCGTCGGCGCCTCGTACGCGCGCTTCACGTCCCGGGCCATCGCCCTGTCCGACACCGAAGGGCTGAACCGCACCCTCGGGGCGGGTCTCGGCTTCCACGTCGCCCTGGGGGCGGTGATGACCCTGGGCGCTCTGATCCTGGGACCGCGCGCTCTCGGCGTGGTGGCGCCGCGCGGGGTGCTGCGGTCGCAGGTTCCGATCGTGTTCGCCTGCACTCTCGCCACGGTGGTGCTGCGCACCATCCTCTCGGCCTACCGTGGCGTCGTGGCCGGCGCGCAGCGTCTCGATCTTCTCGGGCGGATCGGGTCGGTCGCGTCGGCCTTGGAAGGATGCGGCGCCGCCGCGGCGCTCGGAGCGGGCTGGGGCGTTTCGGGAATGGCGATGAACTCGCTCTTCTGGGGAGGGGCGGCGTCGCTCGCGGAAGCCATTGTCGCGCACCGGCTGGTTCCAGGCCTGCGCGTGCGACCGTTTCACGCCCGACGCGAAGACTGGAGGGACCTCCTGTCGTTCGGGCTGCGCATTCAGGCGGTGCGGGCGGCGGAGATCCTGGCGGCGCACGTTCCCCGCCTGACCCTGGCGTTCGGCCCGGGGCTGGCCGCTGCCGGGATCTACGACCTGGGCGCGCGTATCGCCGGAGTCCTGCAGGCCTCGTCCCTCCCGCTGCCGGTGATCCAGCCGATGGCGGGTCGACTCGCGGCGCTCGGCGAGGACCGGAAGCTGGGCGCGCTCGTCGACCGCGCGACCCGCTACGTGGCGATCGTGGCCGTCCCGTGCGTGGCCCTGGTCCTCCTGGACGCGGAGGCCATCCTGCGCGCCTGGACCGGCGCGGAGGTGCCTCCGGCCTCGGCGGCGGCGGCCCGCCTCCTGGCGCTCTCCCTGACGATCGGATTCCTGCTCTCTCCACTCCGCCTGGTCCTGCGCGGCATGGGACGACCGGGCATCGAATCGATCGCCGCCCTGTGCGGGTCGCTCGTTCAGGTCCTGCTGGCGCTGATCACGGCCGGTCCGTTCGGGGCGCCGGGCGTGGCGGCCGCCGCCCTCGCGGCCGCGGCTCTCTCGGCCTCGATCCTCGGCGCGGGCGCGCACCGGACCT
>CAYLND010000011.1:0-45377 GCA_964384905.1 uncultured Acidobacteriota bacterium | reverse complement strand
GTCGGCGGCGCCGCCGAAGCGTGGCACGACCCGCGCAACGGCCTCGGCGGCGGCGGACGCGTCCGCGCGCGCCTGACCCGCGGCTACCTGCGCGGCCTGTACTTCGACGTCGGCGTCAAGTCGCAAGGCTACTGGATCGCCCAGCCCGCCACCCCCGGCCCCTACGCCGCCCTGGGGATCCTCTTCGTCGATTGACGGCGCCATTGACCAAGGCCGCCTTTCCGGGAAGAATCCCGTCGGCAGGAACTCATCGGGGAGGGTGCATGACACAGCGCAGGTCGTCGGGTCTGGCGATAGGTCTCTGGGCGGTGCTGACAACCTTCGGCTGGGCGGCAGAGCCGGCCGGCCCCGGACACCCGGCCGCGCCCGCGACGCCGAAGGCGTCGGGCATCCACCAGGAGGTGGACGTCAAGGCAAGCCCGCAGCGCGTCTACGAGGCGCTTCTGGAGAGCGCTCAGTTCAGCGCCTTCACCGCGAGGACGGCCGAGATCGACCGCGCGGTCGGCGGGGCCTTCTCCCTGTTCAACGGCCACATCATCGGCCGCAACGTCGAGCTGGTCCCGAACAAGAGGATCGTCCAGGCCTGGCGCGTCGTGACCTGGCCGGAGGGGTTGTACTCCATCGCAAGGTTCGAGCTGCAGCCCCAGGGCGCCGGCACGCACCTGGTCTTCGACCACACCGGGTTCCCGGATGGCGAGCGCGACCACCTCGCGGCCGGCTGGGAGGAGAACTACTGGACCCTGCTCAAGAAGTATCTCGAGAAAAGCGCCGGATGAGGATGACGCCGCTTCACTCGGGGACGCCTCACTCCGGCACGCCTCACGGCGAGGGGACCCGCGGCCACGTCATCCACTGGGCGCCCCTGTACGAGGCCGCGTTCGGCCCGCTTCTCCGGCGAACCCACCCCGCCATCGTCGAGCTTGCCGCCTCCCGCCCGGGCGAGCAGGTGCTCGACGTCGGCTGCGGCACCGGAAGCCTGGCGCTCGCATTCAAGCGCTCGGTCGGACCGACCGGCTCGGTGCACGGCATCGACCCCTCACCGGAGATGATCGAGGTCGCCCGGCGCAACGCCTCCAAAGCAGGCGCGCAGGTGAATTTCCAGCACGGTCTCGGCGAGGCGATCCCCTTCCCCTCCGGCACGTTCGACCTGGTCGTCAGCCAGCTCGCGATGCACCACCTGCCCGAGACCTCAGGCCGGCCGCCTTCGGTGAGATGCATCGCGTCCTGAAGCCGGGCGGACGGTGCCTGATCGTCGATTTCGAGCCCCCGAAGTCCGTCCCCGGCCGCCTCCTGGCCCGGATGGTTGTCGGACCCGGGATGATGAACGTGAACGTCGCCGACTACCGCATTCTCATGGAGAGCGCCGGGTTCAGGAATCTCGAGATGGGCCGCACCCGACACCGCCTGCTGTCGTTCGTGCGGGGCGTGGTCGCGAGGTGATACCATGACCCGATGCCTCGGACTCGACGAGACGGATCGAGCCGCACCGCGGCCCTGCTCGCCGCGTTTCTTTGCTGCGCGCCATCGCCAGCACGAGCGGACACCGTGGCGCTGATCAAAGTCGGCGGGGAGTGCTGGCAGTACAGGTGAGCGCATGAATCGCGCGACCATCGGCCTGGTTCTGTTCATCCTGGCGCCACTCCCCGCCGGCGCAAGAGCATTGTCGGCGTCGGGGCTGCCCGACGACTCGGTCCCCGGCATCGTGATCGTGCGAGACGAGCGGGCCCGGGCCACGTATTACGAGCCGCGCTTCGATCGATGGCCGCAGCCGGACGTCGCGATCTATCCCACCATCGCCAGGAGCGATGCCGGCTCGCGCACCGTGGCGCTCCGCACGACGATCAAGGATGTGCGCCTGCGCTCGATGGATCGGTTCGAGGTCCGGGTGGACGGCGATACGGTCAGCCTCCCCCTGGACCAGAAGGACGCCGTGACCTTCGATGGCTCGGGATGCCGATCCATCACCAGGGTCAATGTCGGGCAGCAGGAGGCCCTCGTGCGCAAGATCGCGACCGGCCGGCAGGTCGAGGTCTCCTTCGGCAAGGGCGAGCCGAGGCACTATCGCCTCGACGCGGACGACCTCGACCGGTTCAAGAGGATTGTGACGCTGCTCGACGCGAAGGAGCTGCCATCACCGAGAGCGCCTTCGGACGGGAAGAGCAAGGAGGGAGACGTCGCGCAGCCTAAGCTGATTCCCGCCTCGAAAGTACAGCCGGAGTATCCGCGGCCGGCTCTCACATCAGGGAAGCCCAGGAGCGCAGAGGTGTTCCTCAGCGCCCACATCCTGAAGAACGGGAGCGTCGGGGACGTCAGCGTGCTGCGGCCCGCCGGCGGCTATTGTGGCTTCGAGGAGGCGGCGCTCGCGGCGGTCAGAAAGTGGAGATACGAGCCCGCCACGCGGAACAACGAGCTGGTCGACATGGACCTCACCATCGTCATCGACTTCTCGACGCAACACTGACCACGGCTGTCCCTCCACCGGCCGTCGAAACCCGCAATCGTCGTACAATCCCCCAGAGCCGGGGTGGCGAAACTGGTAGACGCAAGGGACTTAAAATCCCTTGGCCCTCTGGGCCATGTGGGTTCGACTCCCACCCCCGGCACCAACGTTTTCAGCTACTTAGAGGAATCGTGGCCGCCGGAGAGCAACATAGGTGTAAATCTGGGTGTCCACATCGCGACCTACTCCGAGGCTTTCTTCATCGACCGCTTTTCGAGCCTCAATGAGGTGTACCTGGAGGAGCTCAGCGTCGTGGGCGAAGAGCCTGAGGACCTGCCTTCGGTCATGAGTACGGGCACCGGGCTCGACTCCCACCCATGGCGGCACTATTTCCAAACAGTCTGGTGACAAAGTCATCGTGCCCAGCCTTCATTCCTTGAGTACAATCATCCATGAAACGTGAATCTCCAAGTGTCGTGGCGTGAGGCCCGTGACTCATGAGCGTGCTTCTCGATCAACTATCGGAGTCACCAAAGGGCGTAGCCATTAGTTTCGCCTCACTACAGACGAAAGGATCCCGAACGTGATAACGAGTCTTCGCGCCAAGAACTTCAAGTCGTGGCGAGACACGAGTGAGTTAAGGTTCGCACCTCTCACGGGGCTCTTCGGATCTAACAGCTCTGGCAAGACCAGCATTCTACAGATCTTGCTCCTTATGAAGCAGACGGTTGAGTCACCTGACCGAAAACGCGTCCTCCACACCGGCGATGAGCGCTCTCTCGTTGACCTCGGGACATTTTTCGACATCATGTACGCTCACCAGTCCGGTGAGCCGCTCGAAATTTCTGTTTCCTGGGATCTTGCTCAGCCGATCCGAACAGTTGACCCTGAGCGAGAGGATCGGGTGCTGTTCGAAGCCTCCGCCTTGTCTTTTACGACGACCGTTAAAGCGGAGGCTGAGAGAGCAGTCGTCCAGTCCTTTCGGTATGACTTTGGAAATCATCAGTTCGGAATGAGACGGAGAGACCATGGCCCCGATGCCAACAGGGAACGCTACGAGTTAGACACGGGTTCCTACTTTGCAAAAAGGGTTCCTGGTCGCGCATGGCCCCTGCCGACGCCTGTCAAGTGCTATGGATTTCCCGACGAGGCTCTCGGCTATTACCAGAACACAGGTTTTCTCCCGGACTTGGTCCTCGCGTTTGAAAGTCTATTCTCAAACATGAGGTATCTCGGCCCGCTTCGCGAGTACCCGAAACGTAGCTATGTTTGGGCCGGAGAGCGACCAGTGGATGTAGGCAGACGGGGAGAACAGGCAGTTGCGGCTCTCCTGGCAGCCCGGTCGGAAAGACTCCAGAGCGGTCGTGGGAGTGGGAAAGGGCGAAGGTACAAATCCATCGAAGAGCGTATCCTCGAATGGATGCAGAAGATGCGAGTAGTGCACTCGTTCTCGCTGCGCTCCATCGCAGAGAATCGAAAGGATTATGAAGTCCGTGTGCGTTTTAGTGCCAAAGCACCTGAGGTCTTGATCACTGACGTTGGATTCGGCGTCTCACAACTATTGCCGGTCCTGGTGCTCTGCTACTACGCTCCACAAGGTTCGACGATACTACTCGAACAACCTGAGATCCACCTTCATCCGGCTGTTCAAGCTTGGTTAGCCGATGTGTTCATCGATGTAGCGATTGAGCGCGAGGTACAAGTTGTGGTTGAGAGCCACAGTGAACATCTTCTCAGACGCTTACAGCGCCGGATTGCCGAGCGGAAAATCAAGGACGATCAGACCGCCTTGTATTTCTGCAAGATGTCAGACGGCTATTCGGTGATTGATGCACTTGACATCGACCCTGATGGAAACATCCACAACTGGCCACAGGACTTTTTCGGCGATGAAACAGAGGACTTGGTGGCAATGGTCGAGGCCAGTGGCAAGCGGCCGCCTCCTGGCGACTGATGGAGGTCGTCGTTGACACCAACGTGGGCATGGTCGCCAACAGGGTTATGGGTGAGGCATCAAGAGAGTGCGTAATGGCCTGCGCCCGGCGTCTTGGCGCATTGATGACCAGCGATCGGCTCATTCTGGATGATACTCGAAGGATCCTCAGCGAGTACGTGCCGAACTTGAGTGCGCGAGGCCAACCCGGTATCGGGACGGCGTTTCTCAAGTGGGTGCTCACGAACCTACATAACGCAGATCGCTGCCGTTTAGTGACGATCACCCCGCGGGCGGAAGATGAGCGCGATTTCGAGGAGTTTCCCAGGGATGCTGCCCTCGCTCACTTCGACTTGTCAGATCGAAAGTTCGTCGCTGTAGCCGTAGCTGCTAACGGACACATCCCCATCCTTCAAGCCGTTGACAGTGCTTGGTGGGGTCTAAGGGCGCCTCTTCGAACGAACGGCATCGTCGTCGAATTCCTCTGTCCAAAGGATATTCGCAGGTTTGCAGGGAGAAGAGGCGGACGGTCGAGCCCACGCTCGCCTCGACAAGCGAAGCGAACCCGGTAGAACCGGATAGTCCACGTCTCTGTCCAGACTCGCATGGGTGTTGACAGTTTGTCGGACTCCGAGTGATTCATGAGATCAGTTCATCGAAGCAATCGCGCCGCAAAAAGCGACGCCGGCGTGCGACCTTGCAGCCGATAGCCCAGATGCGGCCGCAGCTCGCAGAAGGTCATGAAGGCTTCGAGCGTTTGTTGCATCGCCCGCGGCGTCGGAACTGAATGCGCCAGTGCCCCTGCAGGATGGTGCTGTGCAGTCGTTCGACAAAGCCGTTCGTCCAGGCGTGGCGCGGTTTGGTGCGCGTGTGACTGATGCCGAGGTCCCCGCACGCCACGTCGAAGGCTCCTTGAACTCCGATCCTCCATGGGTCAGCACACGCTGCAGCGGCGAGCCGGTTCTGCGATAGAGAGGGAGCAGAACCTTCCGCAGGAAAGTGGCCACGGCCGTGGCAGACAGCTCCGGAAGCAGTCGCGCGACACTGTAGGAGCAGGCTGCGTTGCAGGCCGTGATCTGCCAGACCTTGCCGACACCCTTGAGCTTCCCGACATAGATCGTGTCGATACAGACAAGCTCGCCAGGAACGTCGGCGTGGACCTGCGGTTCGGTCCCACGATGGCCGCGGTGCAGCTGCCTCATCTGAACTGGCGCATCCCTAAGCTAGTCTATGCGGCGGCACGGCGGGCCGGCTCAGATCAGCTTCCCTGGTGTTCTCCAGCTTGGCGAGAGCGCAGCGCCTTGGCGCGGCGAGTGGCGGCGAGCGCCTCGGCGTGAAGGCCGGCGGCGTCGAGGTAGCCGGCGAACCCCTCTTCGAGGTCGGCGGCGAGCGACAGGTCGTCGGGGCTCGACTCGTTCAGGCTGGCGAGCGCCTCACGGTGTAGGCGCCGGCCCTTCTCGACCTCGTGAGTGGCGACGAACAGACACGCCAGGTTGTTCCTGGCATCCGCCGCGTACTTATGGTCGCGGAGATTGGCGCGCTCATAGATTCCCAGGGCACGCTGGTAATGGCCAAGCGCAGCCTCGTAATCCTTGGCGGAAAGCTCGATATTTGCGAGATTGGTGAGGTTGTCGGCAATGTCGGGATGGTCCGCGGGAAGGACATGCTCGCGAATCCCTAGGGCTTCGACGAGGAGCGGTTCGGCTTCCTTGTATTGCTCGGCCTCGGCGAACATGGCCCCGAGGTTGTCGACTGCCTGCGCGAGATCCGGCGAGTTCGGGACCTTAGCCCGGTAGACGTCGACGGCGGTTCGGAGCATCTCCCGGGCTTTGACCCTGTCGGCCTCGTTTGACGAGTTCGAGAGGGGAAGACTCAGGTTCATCCGGCTGGTCGCCAGATCGACGTTGTCCGGCGGCAGCTGGCGCTGTCGGATATCGAGCGCCCGTTGAAGAATCGGGATCGCCTCGTCATTCTTGCTATCCTCGTATGCACATGTGCCGATGTTGTTAAGGCTCGACGCGATCGGCAGGCTGTCTGTGGAGTAGTATCGGCTCTTGATCAACATGGCCTTTTCAAAGGCAACTCTAGCCTCCCTAAAGTGCCCGGTCTCCTTCAGGAAGCTCCCCTTGCTGTCGAGCGCTGTTGCGACATCAAGGTCGCCGTTCGGGGCGACGGGCCCGAGGGTTTCGAGCGCGCTCTCGACGAGCGGCTGAGCACTCTTGTAAAGACCTAGGTTCTTGTAAACGCTGGCCATAGTCACCATGAGGCGGGCGCGGACCCGTGGCTGCGTTTCAAGATTGTTGCGGATCGTCGCCGCTCCCCGGTCGAGAATCTCTCGCGCGGTAATTGTGTTCCCCCTGGCTTCGCTCGGATCGGAAACGCGGAACAAGCCCACCAGAAAATCGGTCACCGTCTCCGCCACCGCCGCCTCGCGTGTGGCGCGATCGGCCTGCTGGCTGGTCTGGAGGCGCGCAGCGGCGGCCGTACGCTCTGCCCGACGGGCGCGGACCAGCCCGACCGTCGTTCCGACGATCCCCACGAGCAATGTCACGAGCAGCATGGCGGCAGCAGAGACGCCCAGGCGATGCCGCTGGACGAACTTCCGGACGCGGTAGGCCGTCGAGGGTGGACCTGCGATAACGGGTTCGTTTGCAAGATGGCGACGAAGGTCCGCAGCGAATTCCGACGGTGTCTGGTACCGCGCGCCGCGGTCCTTCTCCAGCGCCTTCGCGAGGATCCAGTCGAGATCACCCCGAAGCCGGTGCGAGAGCGTCCTCGGATCGAGCGAGCGCGCCCCGGCGACGGCAGTCGCCGCTTCGCCCAGCCCCTCAACCCGCCGGCTGGCGAGGGGCGGCGTGTCCTCCTTGATCGCTCGCAGCATCTCGTCCCGCGGGTGGGTTTCAGGGTCGAACGGGAGGGCACCGGTCAAGATCTCGTACAGCAGGACGCCCAAAGAGTAGACGTCGGTCCGGGTGTCGACGTCCCTGGCGTCGAGGCTGACCTGCTCGGGACTCATGTATTCGGGCGTGCCGAGCACGACTCGGAATTCGGTCGACATGCGCCCGGCCAAGGACTCGTTCGCGGTTTCCTTCGCGATTCCGAAATCGATCACCTTCGGTACCGGGCGACCGTCCTGCTCCAGGACGAGCACGTTCGTCGGCTTGATGTCCTGGTGAATCCGGCCCTTCTGATGGGCGTGCTGGATCCCGTCGCTCGTGGCGATTACCAGCTGGATGCGCTCGCGTAGGCCGCAACCATGGGTATCGCAGTACTCGCTGATCGGCTTTCCCTCGATGTACTCCATGATGAGGTAGGGATGGCCCTCGTGCGTCGTGGCGGCCTCGTAAATGCGGGCGATGTTCGTATGGCTCATGAGAGCCAGCGCCTGTCCTTCGCGACGAAACCTCCGCACAAAGCGCGGCGTGCTGAGCGCGGGAAGCATGGCCTTCAGCGCGACGCGCCGCCGCAGCGGCTCCTCCTGCTGCGCCAGGTAGACGATACCCATGCCTCCTTCGCCGAGCACGCTGATGATGCGAAAGGGTCCGACCGATCCGGGGATCGGCTCATCCGAGCGATCTGGCCCGGCCTCGATTTCGGAGATGGAAGGCGGTGTCGGGAGCACCTTCCGGCCCACGCGATCGGCCTCGAGCAGCGATTCCACCTCGGCCTTCAGCAGCGCGTCGCCGGACGAGCGTTCCTCCAGAACTCGCTGGCGCTCCCGAGCCGGGAGGTCCTGAATCTCCAGGAAGATTTCGCCTGCCTTGATAAAGCGTTCGTCGTTCATAAGGGGCGGCCTCAGTGCGAGGTCAGGTCACAGAAGAGTCGCGCGCGGCCCAATTTCCAGTCGTTGCGTACCGTGCGCTCGGATACGTCGAGGATCCTTGCGATCTCTTGTTGGCTCAGGCCTCCGAAGATCCGGTACTCGAGTACCAGGCTCTGGCGTGGCTCCTTTTCCGCGAGGCGCGTGAGCGCTTCGTCGATCTGAATCACATCGACCGGCTCTCCGCCCGGAGCCAGCATGGCCTCATTCAGACTGATACGGTCCCAGGCCCCGCTGCGTTTCCTGGCCCGGTGCCGACGCGCTTCGCTCACGAGCACCTGGCGCATCGTTGTCGCAGCCACGGCGAGGAAGTGGGTCTTGCCGCGCCAGTCGATTCGGTCCATGCGTGCAAGCTTGAGGTACGCCTCGTGCACCAGGGCCGTAGGCTGCAGCACGTTGCCCGGGCGCTCACTCTTCATATAAGCGGCTGCGAGAGCGCGCAGCTCCTTGTAGACGAGGGGAATCAGGTCGGCAGGCAGCTGCCGAGCAACTTTCGGTTCGGGCATGGGGCCTCCGATGGGAATCTGGACGGATTATACGCCCTCCCACCCCCGCCTCAACTTTTCTTGCCGGTTTCCACTCCGTTCCGCGCCTTACGGGACGGAGAGGAGAAATCAATGCTTCGACACGTCATTCTCTTTTTCGTGCTGCTGGCCGCGGTGCTGGGGCAGGTCCCGACGGCGCAGGTGTTCGTTCCGTACCAGATGGTCTGCTCGTACGCCACGGGAGCCGACGGCGGGCCGCTGTACCCGCCCGCGGGTTGGGCCGTCAACGAGGTCCGCCAGGTGACCGCTGTCTTGGCGCTCGCGCCGATTCCGGTCTACGCGGGGTCGGTCGATAACGCCCAGGCTGTGGCGATCCCGATGCTCATGCCGGGGCGGGCTGGTTTCGCGCCGATCGTCCGGATGACGCCCGCCATCGTCTACAACCCCGATTTCATGGCCTGGGTCGATGCCCAGGGTCCCTGGGCGGCGATCAGCGTGATGGCCCATGAAGTCGGGCACCACGCGAATCAGGATTCGAGTTGGTACGGGCAGTTCAAGCACCCTTGGACGAAGGAGCTGCAGGCCGACTTCGTCTCGGGCTACGTCCTCGCCCGGCTCGGGGCGCCGCTCGAGGAGGCAGCGAAGGCGCAGTTAGCGATGTTCACTCTGACGAGCACCCCCACGCATCCCGACACGCCGAAGCGTCTCGATGCCATCGAGCAGGGCTGGCTGCGCGGCGGAGGTGTGCCCGCCTTTCGGCAGATGTACTACCAGATCCGCTAGAGAGATCACCAATGAATCAGCCACTCAGGGCGTCGTTCTTCGTCGCAATTTCCATTGCCGCACTCGGGTCAGGCCTGCTCTACGCCGACACCTTTCCCGGGTGCCTCCCGGTCGCGCCGCAGGCGGCCGCGCATCCCGGCATCTGGGTCCCGTTCCAACTCCTGCCGACGAACCATCCCGTGATTGCGGTGCGGGCCGATGCCACGGCCGTGAGCCGCGGGGTCGTGATCCCGGATCGCGCAGCGCTCTGCAGGGCGTCCTCAGGATCCCGCCGTCTGGCCAAAGTCGACGCTGCCTACGCGGCCACGCTCAACAAGTGGCTGGGAGGAAACGCCCCCGTCATCCTGCAGAGCATGAGCGGGATGCTCGTCGCCGCCGCCGATCCGCTCGCCGGCGCCTTGCTCGAGGTCTTCTCGACCGCGCTCAACGAGGCGCACGGCGATCCCGAGTTCCGGGTGCGCGTCGACGACGAAATCTGGCGGGTCGATCTGGCCGCGCGCGAGTCGGGCCGGCCGGTCTACATCGTCTATACCCTGCTCTTTGACCCCTTTCGCAACTCCTACTGGCTGATGAACGAAAACCGGACGCCGATCGACGTGGCGAAGGCCGACGAGTCAGCCGGGCACAAAGGCGACGACCCCGAAGAGGAATGACAGATGAATGACATGACGCGCAGGCGGACACAACACGTCATCGCAGTTCTGGCCCTGACCGCTGCGTCCCTCGCGAAGGGGGGCGAGACCAGGGCCGAAATCGGATGCGAGGCTTCGGCTCTCAATGCCGCGCCGATCAGCGTGTCGAGCATGCGCGGCCACTTCACGGTTTTCGAGAGCAACCGCAATCCGATCCTGCCACCCGAGGAGAAATGCTACTACGTCGCGCCCAACGTGTCGTACGAGACCCGGGACGGCGCGACGCCCCATGTGTCTTTGAACGACTACGGCTCCTTCGCAACGGTGACGGTGACGCTGGTCTTTGACTATCCCGAACCGGGCGAGATCGCCGCCGGGCTCCGCCGGTCGGACCCCAATCACGAGGCGGTGACCACGCGCAACGTAGCCCGTCTGGCACCGCGCACCATCCGGGTCGAGCACCCAGTGTTCCAGACGAAGGAGCTGGTCGATCCGGCCGATACGGGCGGGGTCGCCGTCGCCTCGGACGCCTACACGATTGTTCTGGAGACGCGTGAGGGCCGCGCGCGCGCGGCCAGGACGTTCGTCGACAAGTTCCGGCAGGGGGAGGAGACGCTGACTGTCAGCTACCTGATCCCGACGGCCGAAGCGCGACTCAGCTCCGTCGACGTCTCCTGGAGAAACATCGCATCGAGCAAAGGGTTCGCGGAGTTCCGGCAGGCCGCCCAGGACCACGTCGTGGTGGCCTCGCAAGCGCTCGATGCAGGCATGGATGTGGCCCGCGAGCTCAAGGCGACGCTCTGGCAGGAATACGAAGACGCCGATGCGACGGCGTTTCTCGATTTGACCCGGCAAATCGCCCAGTCGCTTCTTTCGGGGGCGATGGAGACCTTCGTCGACGTCGAGCAGCTGTCGAGGATGCTCGCGCCCTACCAGATCGACCTGCACAGCGCCAACTTCCAGCCCGACGAGATCAAGTCGTTTGTCGCAGACGTGAAGAACTTGTCGAAAACCGATTTCGGCGGCAAGTACTTCCGCGACTACGCCAACGCCTTCCGTCACGAGAAAAACAGCGATCTCGGCGGTGGCACGCATCTCAACGTCTTCAAGATCTTCGGAGGCGGTCTCAACTACAACCAGAAGTTCCACAACCTCACCGACACGGAGCTGAAGGAAAAACTTGAACGCGAGAACTACTTCCGCCAGGACCTCGATCGCTCTTACCACGTCCAGATGGAAGGGCACATCGTCCGACACCTTTCGATCCAGGCCTACGAGAACCTCAACTTGGCGGTGCAGCGGACGGGTCAGGAAGACGTGGTCACGTATCGCGTCCACTCCAAGCCGGTCTGGATTCCGGTGGCGGTCGCGTCATCGGAGATCCGCGAGCGTACCAAGTGGCGCAATCCTCCGATCTCCTTGGGAGGGAACTAATTATGGGCGCCACCGCGCGTCTCGCCGGGATTGGGATCGCTCTCTTGGCCGCTGCCATCGTCGTGTCCAGCGCCGAAGCGGCACCCAGGATGATCGTGCTCTTCCCCGTCAGCGAGGATGGAACGGATTCGCAGGACTTCGGATGGCAGAGCGCGATGTCGCAGCTTGCCGAAAGTCTGCAGGAGGAGCTGGGCCCGGGCTACGCCCTCGTGCCCCAGTGCCGGGTCGAATCGCTGTGCAAGGAGTTCTGGCGTAACCACACCACCTGGACCTGGCCAGAGGCTCGGCGCCAGTGTGAGAACAGGCTGCATGCCGATCTTTCGGTCGGCGTCCAGGTGACGCACTACGCGTACGACGTCAATGATCAGAACGAGCGGCGCACCGCTTGCAGGGGGGAGTGCGAACAGCTGGTCGGCCACCCGGTGGACGCGTTCGGCCGAGTCTGGGCCCAGCTGGTCACCTACTTCAAGTGCCAGTATGAGGAGTCGCCGTACGTCCTTCACCGGGTGACCGCCGAGGCCCAGCTCGAGGTCCAGCTCTACGCCTACGACGTCAACCGCGTGACCACCCTGGTGTCACGCAGCAAGCGTCTGCAAAGCCACAGGACGTCGAGTCACGCCGATTCCGAGGGGGATCCTTCGAGCCTGCGAGAGTGCCCACATGGACCCCTACAGGACAGTCCCGTCGTAACGCCCCGCCTGGCCGGGGTCCCGTTCCATCGTCGCGCGGAGATGCCAGACGCCCACGAGCTCCTGCGTGGTCAGTGGGAGCAGTTCGCGCGCGCCGCGTCCAGCGCCATCAAGGAAGCTCTGATTCACCCCTAAACCCTAACGAGCCTCGCGGCTCGAACTCCTGAGGAGTAACGACCCATGAACAAGTCGATTGGACTCGCACTTCAGATCGTGACCGTGGCCGGAGCCCTCTCCGCGCCGTCGCTTGCCTTGGCGCGCAACGCGCTCGAACAGGTCGTCGACGCTCTGCCCCAGCAATCGAAGGTCCTGCTGGTCTCGCAGGGGCTGTACTACGAGCACCCGCAGTGCCCCGACCCGATCGAAGGGGATTCGCGGTCGCTCGCGTCGGATCTCGTGAAACGACTCGAGAAGCATCACAAGGAGGCCCGGAACCGCAACAAGTCGATCGGCTTCGACGCCTGGGATGGGGCGGAGTCCGATCTCAGGCAGGAGGAGCGCGACGAGATTTCCCAGTACGCGCGCGAGCACCACTTCACGCACGTCCTGTACTTCCAGGCGACAAAGCGTTACCGCTGGAACGCCAACCGGCAGGCCTACACCTTGACCGCCACCGACTGGACCTTCCGCCTGAACGAGCTGGGCAGGGACGAGACCCAGTTCATCCAGGGAGCGGTGAACAGCGTGGCCGATTGGTTCGACAACTCCGAGGCGATTCCCGTGGCCTGTCCGGGTCGGGGCTGAACATGCCAATGATTCCCTGTAGGACATCGTTGCTCGTGGTACTCGGAATCTGCGTGCCCGCTTCCGTTCATGCCGGGTCGCAGCCGAAGGTCTGCGTGGAGGACTCGAATGACACCATCAACGGACACTAGACAAGGCACAAGCCCTCTGGGGCCGGAACCGCCACAGATGGCGGGCCTCACAGACTATATAGGGGCCTGCAAGGCTGCAGCTGCGCGAAGTCGATTCGTTCTGCTTATCATAGTCATAACAAGTGTCCTTGTCTTTGCCGGTTACTGGAATTCAAGGGAACAGAGTTGGGTCCATGGCAGACGAAAGCGCCTAATCGAAACAGTTGCATGTCTCAGGAAACAGGAGAAGCAACGCTCCTCGAATGAGGAGACGCTGTCCCAGACCCCAGGGGTGCTTAGAACAGAGGGCCGCTCTAATCGCCAAGAATCATTAGCGCCGAAAGAGGCATCAGGGGGCGCAGCGAATCAGGGGTGCTCGACGTGCGAAGCAGATCCTTGTGTGGCTTCGGACCGATATCGATCCTTGAGACACCTGACTGATTTGGCAACGGCGGAGAGAGCTGCAGTCGCGATGGAGGATCTGAGGGTTCAGTGGGTAGACACGATCCATGTCCCAGTGGTGGGAGTGGTCTTCGATGTTAATGACTTATCAATCATAGGAGGTATTGCGTTTATTGTGTCACTACTCTGGATGGTGTTCAGTGGCCGCTCAGAGTTGGACAATGTCCTGGTGACTTTGCAAGAGGCCCGGCGGCGGGGACAACTTGAGGAATGCTACCAATTGTTGACGATGGAACAGGTCTTCACTCGACCCTTTTCGCGTGAGACCGCTCCGGGAAGATTTTGGCGGCGTGCTCCCCTGGTGCTCTTCGTCCTGCCATGGATTGTTCAGACCGCTGTGGTCGCCTACGATACGGCGTCGTTCGAGTATGGAACAAGTGTCGAATATTCGACAGCAGTTACGAACATGATGGGTGGGTTGCTGTGCTGGTCGGTGATCGGATTTCTGAGTTACGTGTGTGTCGACCTGGGTGGGAACTTGATGCGGACGTGGGATTCGGTGCGGGATGAAATCGACCGTCCAGGGCCGTCGGGCGAGGGAAATCGAAAATGAGTCCCGGGCAAGATGACTTGGTAATGGGAGCGTAATATAGATAAAATCGGCGACCTGTGAGAGTGAGCCCCATGATTCGCTAAGACGTCCGCAAGCAGCCTCTGCATGCGAACGCAGGACTGCGTGTTTTCCCCTCCCTCCGGGGCGAGCGGCCACATGCCGGTGTATGCTGACGTCTCCCAACCTCAGGGATCGCCATGTTGCTCTCGATCACGACCACACATCGGCCGGCGACGGACCTGGGCTATTTGCTGGCCAAGAACCCTGCCCGTTGCCAATCGTTCGATCTCGCGTTCGGACGGGCCCACGTCTTCTATCCTGTGGTGCGGGAGGAGAGATGCACCTCGGCGCTCCTGCTCGACCTCGATCCCGTGAGTCTCGTGCGCGGATGGCGCGGGCCGACCGGTGAGTCGGGCGGTCTGGGCCAGTACGTCAACGACAGGCCGTACGTCTCCTCGTCGTTCTTGAGCGTCGCTCTCGCCCGTGTCTTTGGGTCCGCCCTGAAGGGACAGAGCAAGGAGAGGGCCGAGCTGGCGGGGATGTCCATCCCGCTCGAGGCAGCGCTCTCCGCGGTTCCCTGTCGCGGCGGCGATCGGCTGCTGGCGCGCCTGTTCGAGCCGCTGGGCTACAGGGTGAGCGCGGAGCGCCTGCCGCTCGACGAGCGCTTCGTTTCCTGGGGGGAGAGCCCCTATTTCAGCGTCACGCTCTCGGCGACGTGCCGTCTGCGTGATCTGCTGACGCATCTGTACGTCCTGCTGCCGGTCCTGGACGACGACAAGCACTACTGGGTCGGAGACGACGAGCTCGAGAAGCTTCTGGCTCGCGGAGAGGGATGGCTCTCGGCTCACCCGGAACGCGAACTCATCGTGAGCCGGTACTTGAAACGCCAGAGACGTCTCGTCCGCGAGGCCCTCGCGCGACTCGTTGCCGATGAGGACCCCGATCCCGAGGCGACTGAGGAGACCCAGGCCCGTCAGGAGGAAGCGCTCGAGGAGAAGATCAGCCTCAACGAGCAGCGGCTGGGGGCGGTCGTTGCAGTCCTGAAGCAGGCGGGTGCGCGACGGGTGGTCGACCTGGGCTGCGGCGAAGGACGTATCCTGCACGCCCTCATCCGGGACAAGGAGTTCGAGCGCGTCGTGGGCATGGATGTCTCGTGGCGCGCGCTCGAGATCGCCCGCAGGCGCCTCGACCTCGAGCGCCTGCCCCAGAAGGTGAAGGAGCGGATCGACCTCATTCAAGGGGCTCTCACTTATCGGGACGAGCGTCTGGCCGGGTTCGACGCGGCGTGCGCCATCGAAGTCATCGAGCATCTCGACCCTTCCCGTCTGCCGGCTTTCGAGCGCTCCGTCCTCGAATTCGCGCGACCTGCGACGCTTGTCGTGACGACGCCGAACGCGGAGTACAACGTCCGGTTCACCGGGCTGCCGGCCGGGCGCATGCGTCACCGCGACCACCGCTTCGAATGGGGAAGGAGCGAGTTCCGAGCCTGGGCGGAAGCGGCGGCCCGGCGCTTCGGATATGCCGTGCGCTACCTCCCCGTGGGGCCGGAAGATGAGGAAGTCGGGCCGCCCACGCAGATGGCGGTGTTCTCACGATGAAGATCGAGATCCCCTCTCCGTCTCTGGTCGTGCTGATCGGGCCGTCCGGGAGCGGCAAGTCGACCTTCGCCAGACGGCACTTCCGCCCGACGGAGGTCCTGTCCTCGGATGCGTGCCGAGGCTTGGTGGCGGACGACGAGAACGATCAGTCAGCAACCGGCGAGGCGTTCGACGTGCTGCGGTACATCGCGGGCAAGCGGCTGGCCGCCGCCCGCCTCACCGTCATCGACGCCACCAGTGTCAGGCCGGAGGACCGAAAGGAGCTGGTGGAGCTGGCACGGCAGTTCCACGTTCTGCCGGTGGCCATCGTCTTCGATCTGCCCGCGGCGCTCTGCCAGAACAGGAATCGGAGCCGCGCCGATCGAGCCTTCGGATCGCACGTCATCCGCCAGCAGGCACAGCATCTGCGGCGGTCCTTGCGCGGTCTCGGCCACGAGGGGTTCCGTCATGTCACCATCCTGAAGACTCAGGAGGAAGCGGACGCAGCCAGCGTCGAGCGCCGTCCTCTCTGGCCCGACCGGCGCGGCGAATCCGGACCGTTCGACATCATCGGCGACATCCACGGCTGCTTCGAGGAATTGACGGAACTTCTGGGGCGGTTGGGATACGAGGTCGCCGGCGCCCGGGCCGAGCCGCGTGCGCGACACCCCGAAGGACGCAGGGCGATCTTCCTCGGGGATCTCGTCGACCGTGGGCCCGACTCACCTTCGGTCCTGCGGCTGGTCATGTCGATGGTGGAGGGTGGAACGGCGCTATGTGTTCCTGGAAACCACGACGCGAAGCTGCTGCGCAAGATCCGGGGCCGGGACGTCCGCATCACGCACGGTCTCGCCGAGACCCTGCAGCAACTGGAACGGGAGAACGAAGACTTCGGCCGGAGGGTGGCCGACTTCCTGGACGGGCTCATCAGCCATTACGTCCTGGACGGAGGCCGGCTGGTCGTGGCGCACGCCGGCATGAAGGCAGAATTGCAGGGGCGAGCGTCGTCGCGGGTGCGCGACTTTGCTCTCTACGGTGAGACCACGGGCGAAACCGACGAATTCGGGTTGCCGGTCCGCTACAACTGGGCCGCCGATTATCGCGGGCAGGCGGTGGTCGTGTACGGCCACTCGCCGGTTCCGGAGCCCGTGTGGCTGAACCGGACGATCTGCATCGATACCGGATGTGTCTTCGGGGGGCGGCTCACTGCGCTGCGGTATCCTGAGAAGGAACTCGTCCAGGTCGCGGCGCGCAGGATGTACTACCAGCCCGCAAAGCCGCTGGCCGACTCGATCACCACCAGTCACGACGACGTCGCCGCGTCTTCGGACGCCGCGAGCAAAACGCCCGCGCCGACGCAACGTCCGTACAACGACCTCCTCGACATCAAGGACGTGACCGGCAAGCGGATCATCACAACGCGCGTGCACCATACCGTGACCGTCCGCGAGGAGAATGCAGTCGCCGCGCTCGAGGTGATGAGCCGCTTCGCCGTCGATCCTCACTGGCTCATCTACCTGCCTCCGACAATGGCACCGACCGACACGTGCAAGAGCGGCGACCTCCTGGAGCATCCCCGCGAGGCGTTCGCGTACTTCAGGCACGCAGGGGTGCCGCGGGTAATCTGTCAGGAGAAGCACATGGGCTCGCGTGCGATCATCATTCTGTGCCGCGACGACCAGGTGGCCCGTCGCCGCTTCGGCATCACCTCCGGCGCTGGCGTCGTTTACACGCGGACCGGACGGCCCTTCTTCTCCGAGGCCGGCCACGAAACCCAGGTGCTCGACCGGTTGCGTGGTGCCATGGAACGATCGGGGCTCTGGAAGCGCCTGGAGACAGACTGGACCTGCCTCGACGCCGAGATCATGCCGTGGTCGGCCAAGGCACAGGAGCTGCTGAAGACGCAGTACGCTTCGACTGGAGCCTCGGCGCGCGCGTCCATCGCCGCCGCCATCGAGGCGCTCGGCGCCGCGGCAGACCGAAACGACGGCAGTAGGGATCTGCTCGCCCGATATAAGGCCCGCCTGAAGGACATCGATCGCTACGTCGAGGCCTACCGTCGGTACTGCTGGCCGGTAGAGAAGGTTGACGACCTGAAGATTGCCCCTTTCCACCTGCTAGCCACGGAAGGACGCACTCATACGAATCGCGATCACCCCTGGCACATGGAGGTCCTGGCCGAGCTGTGCCGCGCGGACGAGGCCCTCCTTCGCTCGACGGCTCACCGGATCATCGACGTGACCGACTCCGCGAGCGAGGAACAGGGCGTCGCGTGGTGGGAGGAAATCACGGCCGGCGGCGCCGAAGGGATGGTGGTCAAGCCCCTGGCGTGGGTGACCCGCGGTCGCCGTGGCCTCGCTCAGCCCGCAATCAAGTGCCGCGGGCGCGAGTATCTGCGGATCATCTATGGTCCCGAATACACCGCTCCGGAGCACATCGAGCGCCTGCGCGCTCGCGGGCTCTCCCACAAGCGCTCGCTCGCCCTCCGCGAGTACGCCCTCGGCCTGGAGGCCTTGAGCCGCTTCACCGAGGGAGAGCCACTCTACCGAGTCCACGAATGCGTTTTCGGCGTGCTGGCTTTGGAAAGCGAACCAGTGGACCCACGGCTATGAGGTCGATGCGAACGTATGTCCGCTGGAGGTCCGAAATGAGGATGGCGCTAATACCTTACGATTTGGAGGTCACTGTCCATGCGAGTGAGTGGTTGGCCGTTGCCAGATTTTATGCCCGTAAGGGTTACACAGTTTATGTCGACGGGGTGTGCTATGCGAACTGTTGAAGACCGCGCCTCCAGTAAGGCACCTTGGCTTTTGCCATCGAAGATCCTGATGTTCGCGCCGCTATTGCTTGCAGGAAGCTTATCCCTTGGGATATGTGGGGAAAACGACGCTCGCCTTGCGAAGGCAGAGCGCCAGTACGAGAAGGGTAAGGTTGCGTATGTGAAGAAAGATTATGCAAAGGCAGAGAATTACTTTCGCCAAGTGACCGAGCTGGTTCCGGACCATTTGATCAGTCGAATATATCTCGGGCACAGCCTGTTTTATCAGGGCAAGTACGTTGAAGCAGTTCGTGAGTACGAGCGAGCCAGAATAACGGACAAAACGCCCTGGCACCTGAGTGAGACGGAAGAGCGGGTCCTGATGGATCAGCTTGGGATGTCGTACGGGTTATCTGGGCGGCTGACTGATGCAGAAGTGTTCTACGAGGACGCGATCAAGAAGGACCCGAGCTTCCCGTTGTATTACTACAACTTGGCATGCACCTTTGCGGAGATGGGAAAGCTGGAAGACGCCATACGCAATCTTAGGTTAGCCAGTGAGAGAAGAAGCAACATGTTGGCAGGAGAAACGTTCCCCAATCCACGTCAAGACGAGTCTTTCAAGAGGTACTTGGGGAACGAAGCCTTCGAGTCGGCGCTCAAAGAACTGGGGTTTGGCCCCTGACTCTTCGTTCAAGATCTCAGGCAGCCAACCTCCAGCCCTCTCCGGTCCTGCGGAACCCCTCCCGGAGCGTACACGACCGCATCTTTTCTGCGGCAGCGGGTGTCCCCGCGATGAAGCGCAAAAGTTGCGCGCCGACGAGCTCCCAGACACAGGACCCTCAGGCGGCCTCCTGCCAAGCCTCTTCCGGCAACCCGAACCCGTCCACATTTCTGGACACTATCTTCTTTAATAGTGCGTCTCGGGCCCCCGGCACCATTCAATTCCTCAATCGGGCGCGCTCGATCCCCGCCGCACCATTCGACATACCGATCCATTGGGTGAGCGCCGCAGGCGGGTTGACCCCCCGCTGCAGGACACGTACGATCATCCATCGTTGCGATGCCCGTGCCCAGTTGACGGAGAGGTCACTTGCCCCTAGCTCCCGGAGACTCAGTCGGACGATACCGTCTCGAGAATCGGATTGGAGGTGGTGGGTTCGGCGATGTCTACCTCGCCTCTGATCCTCTCCTCGAACGGAAGGTGGCGATCAAGATCCTGCGCGCGCCTGAGGCGCACGAACCGGCCGGTGCGCTCAAGCGGTCGCTGCGCGAGGCCCGGGCGGCTTCCGCGCTCGACCATCCTTCGATCGTCACGATCCACGACGTGGGCGAGCAGGACGGCCAGGCGTTCATCGTCATGGAATGGATCGACGGCGCGCCCCTGCGGGCGTGCCTCGACGGAAAATCACTCGAGCCGGCGCGGGTCGCACTGCTCGGGCGCCAGATCGCGGCGGGACTCGCCCGGGCCCATGCGGCCGGCATCGTGCATCGCGATCTGAAGCCCGAGAACATCATGGTGCGGTCGGACGACGTGGTGAAGATTCTCGATTTCGGGTTGGCCCGCGGGCAGGTCGGAGGCCCCGCGTCGGCAAGGGAGACGATCACCGGCGGAGTGGCCGGGACGCCGGCCTATATGGCACCGGAGCAGCTGCGGGGCGAGCCCGCCACGGCCGCGTCCGACCTTTTCGCTCTGGGGATCATCCTCTACGAGATGGCGACCGGCAGCCATCCGTTCCTGGCCGAGGCGCCGTTCGCCACCATGCAACGGATCCTAAATGCCGATCCGGCGCCGCCTCTCACGCTCGCGGAACTGCCGGCTGGCTGGAACGAACTGCTCCTACAGCTGCTGGCCAAGGATCGTTCCGCCCGAGTCGTCACGGCCTCCGACGTGGCCACCCTTCTGGAAGGTGGCGGACCATCCTTCGACGTGACGCGACGGATCCGGGCCGAGACGGCCCAACGCACCGCGCACGTCGTGGGACGGTCCTACGAGCTCGCGACACTGAGCCAGCGGTGGATCAACGCCACGACCCGGGGTGGGGGCTTCGTGATGCTCTCCGCCGAGCCGGGGGCGGGTAAGACAACCATCGTGCGCAGCTTCCTGCACAGTCTGGAAGCGGAGCCCGGCACCTTGGTCGCAACGGGCCGTTGCTCGGAACGTCTTGGAAGCGGCGAGCCATACCTGCCTTTTCTCGAGGCGTTCGCGGAGCTGTCGGGCTTGACGCACGGCGCCCTGGTGCGCGCCATCATCAAGAGCAAGGCGCCCACTTGGTTCATGCAGCTCTTCCCGGCGTCGTCCACTGACTCGTCCTTCGAGCAGTTCAGGCGCGAGCTGGCGGGCGGCAGCCAGGAGAGAATGCGGCGCGAGCTGGTCGATGCGTGCGAGGAGATCGGCCGCACCTACTCACTGTGCATCGCCCTCGAGGATCTGCACTGGTCCGATCTCGCCACCACCGAGCTCATCGCCTATCTCGCGAAGCGGATCGACTCGATGCGGCTTCTGGTCCTTGGCACGTACCGGCCGTCGGAGCTTCTCGCAGGCGCGCACCCTCTGAGACCGATTCTGCTCGAGATGCAAGGTCGTGGCGTGGCGCTCGAGATCGCCCTGGAGTGCCTCAGCGGGAAGGACGTGGGGACATACATCGACCTGGAATTCCCCGGCCATCGCTTCCCGGCGGCGTTCGGCGAATGGGTCTACAAGAAGACCGAAGGAAGCCCGCTTTTCATGGTGGATCTTCTGCACTATCTGGTCGAGCGGCGGGCGATCGTCGAGGGAACCCAGTGGCAGCTTGTGCGCCCCATCGACGCTCTCGAGGGGGAGGTACCCGCCAGCGTCCGCAGCATGATCGAGAGAACGATCGAGACCCTGTCGGAGGAACAGCGGCAGTGGCTGACGGCGGCCGCCGTGCAGGGCGAGACGTTCGACTCGCTGACGCTCTCGGAGGTGTCCGGTCTTGATGAGCTCAGGCTCGAGGAGCAGCTCGAGATCCTGCACCGGGTGCATCGTCTGGTGATGCCGGTGGGGGAGATGGAGTTCCCGGACGGCGCTCTGACGGTGCGGCACAAATTCGTGCACGTGCTCTATCAGGACACGCTGTATCAGGCGTTGACCGGCAAGCGCAAGGTCCTGCTGCACGCGCGTGTCGGAGATACGCTCGAGCGGCACCACGGGGCCCGCGCGCACGCCGCCGCCGAGCTGGCGCTGCATTTCGATCGGGCCCGGCAGCAGGACCGGGCGTTTCCCTATTACCTGAGGGCGGCCGAGAACGCGGTGTCGAAGTTTGCGCACGTCCAGGCCGAGGCCTACTGCTCGCGGGCCCTGGAGCTCGCCGATCGGCTGCCGCCCGAGAGGCGGGATCAGGAGCGGATCCCGATCCTCAAGGCGCGCGGGCAAGTGCGGTTCGTCATGAGCCGGTTCGAGGACGCGGCATTGGACTATCAGGAGATGCTGGCCAGCGCCGAGCGGCTTGCGAACCACGGGGCGCAGGCCGAGGCGCTTTGTCTCCTCTCGGAAGCCTCCTTCTGGGCCAAGCAGAACGAGAAGCTGGAGAGCCACGTCGAGCGCGTCCTGCAGATAGCCGGAGAGCACCAGCTTTCCGGCGCGGCGGCGCAGGCGCATCTACTCTTGGCCATGCAGCGGTCCTGCTACGGTCGCCTGAGTGAGGCGGACTCCCACCTGAACCAGGCCGAGAAGGAGGCGCGGGCCGCCGGCCTCGGGGCGGTCACGTCGCGGACCCTCGCATGGCGCTCCATGCTCTGGTTCTACCGCAGCGACTACGAGCGGGTTCTCGCTGGGTTCAGGCAGATCGAAGCGCTGGCGCTCGCGAACCACGATGCGTTCAGTATGATGGTCACCTATTTCCACGCCGGGCTCTCGCAGGCAAATCACGGGAACTTGGCCGAGGCCATCCGGACGCTGGAACACGGCCGGCAGCTGTCCGAGAAGAACAACGATCTTTTCTGGCTCGGACGCTATCCGAACTGCGTCGCCTGGGTGCGCCACGAGGCGCTCGATTTTCCCGCGTCGCTCGACATGAACAAGGAGGCGGCCGTCGTGGCGCGGCAGACGGGTTTTCTCGAGGGAGAGGCGAACTCCATCATCAACGTCGGTCTGGCCCGGACCGAGCTCGAGGATTACGCCGGGGCGCGGGAGGCGTTCCTGCAGACCGAGGAGGTCTTCAAGCAGGACGACTGGTTCAAATGGCGGTACCGCATGCGCCTGGAAATGGGGTGGTCGGAGTTGTTCCTGCGTCAGGGCGACCTGGCGCAGGCCCGCGCCCACGCCGAGTCGTGCCGCCGGCTCGCTCAGGGGTCGGGCGCGCGCAAGCACCTGGCCCTATCGCTCCGGCAGCTGGGACGCATCGCGCTCAAGGAGGATCGTGTGGCAGAGGCGGAGACCCATCTCAACGCCGCTGCCGAACAGACGCGCGATCTTCAGGCTCCTCTGGCCGCCTGGCGCATCTACGCCACGATGGGCGATCTCTATGCCGTGACCCGACGCGAGGACCAGGCCCGCACCAGCTTCCGAACTGCCCTCCAGCTCCTGAACTTCCTCGCCGAGCGCTCCCCCGAGGCTCTCGGTCGGTCGATCCTGGGAAGCCAGCAGGTCCGCGCCCTCGAGCTGCAACTCAAACAGGTCTGATCGCCGCACGCGTGAGGGAAGGGATCCGGTTCCGTTGGGCTCGCAGGATCAGGTGTCCGTCTGGGTGTCCATAATCCTCGGACTCCACGACCCTCCTCGGACTCCTCGGACACGGAAAGAGGGCAACGAATTGCTAAGTCCTTTGTTTGCCGCTCTCCTCCCGTGACCTTAAAATCCCTTGGCCCTCTGGGCCATCTGGGTTCGACTCCCACCCCCGGCACCGCGATTCCAAAAGATCCATGGGCCAGTTCAGCCCTGAGATCCGTGACTGAGAGTAGGAGATAGGCCCTCAGGCGCTGATGCACTCTCCCGGGTCTCGCCGGGCAGGCCGCCGGGGCCGTCCAACAGGGGCGAAGGGGCTGTCGGCACCCGAAGCACCCAAAGGAGGAGCCATGATGATGCCGAGCGGAGTTCGCAGTCCTATCGCTTCCATGAAGAGGTCTGTGCTGGCTGCGCTTGCGTCAATCGTGCTCGTCGGCTTCGCTGCCACCCTGGCGTCGGCGGCAGCAGCCAACTCAAACAGACCATCGATCGGCTTCATGAGTCCATCGCCGGATTCGGGTGCGACGCTGACGACCGATGCCGTCACTTTCGCGTTCGAGTACAACCGACAGCCGAAGGCGACCGACCCAGAGTCACTTCCCGACGAAGCGTCAAGCGTGGCCACGGACGCCAGCGCCGGCGGTCAGAGCCCCCCAGCGCAGACAATCGCGTATAGGTTCACTACGTTCGATGTCCCCTTCGCAGGCGCCACGTTTTTTGCTATCGGGATCAACAATTGGGGCCAGGTTGTCGGGTACTATGGTGATTACGGTGTGAACCATGGGTTTCTCTATGATGGGAATACGCTTCGCACGATTGACGTGCCCTTCCCTGGTGCTTATAGCACCCGTGTTTTCGGGATCAACAACCGAGGTCAAGTTGTAGGGTACTACTATGATGGCGACAGGCTTCCGGCGCCACCGACATACCACGGCTTTCTTGATGACGGGGACCAGTTCAGCACGATCGACGTCCAGGGCGCGTTTGGAAAAACGGGTGCTTTAGGAATCAACGACCGCGGTCAAATCGTAGGGATCTACGGCGCTGGTGCCTACACTGGTTTTGTCGACGATAGGGGCGTCATCAATCCGATTGAAGTCCCTGACGCTAGAACGATGTATGCCAGCGGAATCAACAATCGCGGCCAAGTCGTGGGGATCTACTACAACTACGCTGGTCCGTCGCACGGCTTTCTCTATGAAAGGGGTGAGTTCAGCACGATCGACGTCTCGGGCGCCACGGGCACGACTCCTTACGGAATCAATGATCGCGGCCAAATCGTCGGGGACTATCACGATGGCAGCGGCCGACATGGTTTCCTCTATGACAAGGGCGAATTCACCACCATCGACGTCCCGTTCCAAGGCGCCACCAGTACCAGTGCGTATGGGATCAATGATCGTGGTCAAGTCGTGGGGAACTACGAAGATGCCAGCGGACGACATGGTTTTATCGCGACCCCCTAACACCGTCGCCAGCTTCATATCAGGCATTGTTATTTGCGGAGTGACGGGGAGCGCTGCCATAGGAAGGTAGGTAACCTGTGATAGTCAAGCAATATTCCAATCTGCGGGACGAATACCTAGAGCGAAGCGTTCGCCGAGAAAAGTTCACGGTTGCAACCGGCGAGGTCATCCAAACACGTTTCGAGCTTGTTCAGGCAGGCTCCCAGGTTGTTGGCGTCATTCGGGTAGGGATCGCAGACATCCCCGAGACCATCAGCGTCAAGGTCGCCCTGCGATGGGTTGGCGACCTCCGGGCAGTTGTCGCAAAGAGGGCAACGAATTGCTAAGTCCTTTATTTGCCGCCCTCCCCCCCGTGGCCTTAAAATCCCTTGGCCCTCTGGGCCATGTGGGTTCGACTTCCACCCCCGGCACCATCATTCAAGAGCCTGCCGGCAGCTCGTTGGCGTCTGGCGGCACCGCGAGAATTCGTCGTCGCTTTCAGGAGGGACCTATGGATGCTGAAGTCCGTGCTGGTCGCCTCATCGGCATCATGATCATCATCCAGATGGTCGGCGGTATATTGGTGAACTTCGTCTTGGAGGCCCCGCTCTTCGGTGCGCCAGGGTTTCTTGTGAATGCCGCTTCCCACTCGCGACAAATAGGTCTGGCTGCAGTCCTCGGGCTGATTATAGAGGCGTTGTGGGTCGGCATTGCGATCACGGCGTTCCCCGTCTTCTTCCAACGCGTCCGAGCGATGGCGCTCTGGTTTATCGCGCTGGCCGTGGTAGTCCTCGCGGTGGCTGTGGTCGAGAACGCCGCCGTGATGTCCATGGTCTCTCTGAGCGAGGCATATGCTAAGGCGAATGCCGCCGATGGCGAACCGCTCGAGATGGTCCGAGTCGCCGTGGCCTCCGCGAGAAACTGGCCGCACTTCATGGGCCGGATCTTCGACGGAGTCACGATCTTCGTGCTCTACGCCGTGCTATACCGGATGTCGCTGATTCCGCGTGCACTCGCTGGTTTTGGTCTGATCGCTGCCATGCTGCAGGTCGCCGGGGTCGCGATGCCACTCTTTGGCCATGACGTTGTATTCCCGATGCTCGCACCACTGGGGTTGAGTCAGTTGATTCTGGCGGTGTGGCTGATGACGAAGGGCTTTCGGAGTCAACCAGTCGGTGGGATCGAATCAGGCAAATCCTGACGGCTCGTTTCGCCAACGATCCCGACGTCGCGAGGAGGAGAATGGTAGGCTACGCCGCCTCCCTCCACGCCTCCTCCGGCAACCCGAACCCGTCCACATTTCTGGACAGCATCTTCTTTAATAGTGCGTCTCGGGCCCCCGGCACCAGGCGTCCCCCCGATCAGCTTCGTTGACCTGCCCGCGTCTCGCGGCATAGGATGTCGGTAAATGCCGACAACCGATGCGCTTATCGGGAAGACGGTCTCTCATTACCGAATCCTGGAGAGAGTCGGCGGTGGCGGTATGGGTGTTGTGTACCGGGCCGTGGACACCAGGCTCAGCCGTGAAGTCGCGCTGAAGTTTCTGCCCGACGAGACGTCGCGTGACAGCCGTGTGGTCGAGCGCTTCCAGCGCGAGGCTCGGGCGGCGTCCGTGCTCAACCACCCCAACATCTGCACAATTCACGACGTCGGGGAGATCGAGAACCGGCACTTCATCGTCATGGAATATCTCGACGGCCGGACGCTGAACCGCGTCCTCGACGGAGGACCGCTGGCAACGGCCGAGCTGCTCGAGCTCGGGGTCCAGATGGCCGACGCGGTGGAAGCCGCCCATGCCAGGGGGATCATCCACCGGGACATCAAGCCGGGAAATGTCATCGTCACGGAGCGTGGTCAGGCCAAGATCCTCGACTTCGGCATCGCGCAGGTAGGTCCGGCGCCAACGGCCGGCGCCGACGCGATGAGCCAGGTGGAAACGCGCACCGGGGCTTCCAGGCTGACCCGATCAGGCGCGCCGGTCGGCACGATCGCTTACATGTCTCCCGAGCAGGCCCGAGGCGAGGTGGTCGACGCCCGCACCGATGTTTTCTCGCTCGGCGTCGTCCTCTACGAGATGGCGACCGGCCGGCCGCCTTTCGTGGGGGACACGGCGGCGGTGGTGTTCGACGCCATCCTCAACCGCGAGCCGGTTCCCGCCGATCGTGTCGACGCGCGCGTTCCCTCGGAGCTCGGGAGGATCATCGGGACCGCGCTGGCCAAGGATCGGAGCGCGAGGTTCCCGACCATGGCCGCGCTTCGCGGCGCGCTCAGCAATCTCCGACACCTTCTAGCATTGAGTGCGCCGGCCTCCCCCGGGAAGGCGACGACCTCGGTGGCGGTGCTTTACCTCGAGAACCTGGGAGGGGCCGAGCAGGAAGAGTACTTTCGCGACGGCATCACTGAGGACATCATCACGGAGTTGGCGAAGATCGAGCGCCTTCAGGTCTTCCCGCGGGCGGCAGTGGTCGCCTTTCGCGACAAAGCGGTCACTGGCCCTGAAGTCGGCCGTCAGCTTTCCGCCACCCACGTCCTTTGCGGCAGCATCCGGCGGGCCGGCCAGAGGCTGCGTGTCACGGCTCAAATGGTCGAGAGCACGACGGGTCGATCCGTCTGGGCCGAACGCTATGACAGAGAGATGAAGGATGTTTTCGACGTGCAGGAAGACATCGCACGGTGCATCGCCAACGCGTTGCGAATCTCCTTGTCGCCCCAGGAGGAACGCACCATCTCGCGAAAGCCCACGACGAATCTCCACGCGTACGACTACTTCCTCCGCGGCCGGAACTACACGCGCAGGCAAGAGCGGGAGCTTGCGCTCGAGATGTTCGAGAAGGCCTTGGGCTGCGACCCGGACTTCGCACTGGCCCACGCGGGCATCGCGAACGTCTGCGGGATGATGTACTACCTGTCGAGATCCCCGCTGGATCGAGCGAGCCGTCGCCTCTCTCAATCGAGCCTTCGAGCTGGATTCCAAGCTGCCGGAAGCTTTCGTCGCCCGTGCCCGGATCGCGTATGCCCAGGAGGACTTCGAACAGGCGGCCGACTATGCGCGTATGGCGATTGCACGCCGATCGGATTGCGAAAGCTCCTGGGACCTGTTGGGCCGGGCGCTGTTCGCCTTGAAGCGCTGGCAGGAGGCGGCCGAGCTGGCAGAACGGGCCATCCGTGCTACCGGAGACGACTACAACGTCTATGTACCTTACTGCAACGCCCTGGAAGCCCTGGGGCGGACGGAAGCGGCCGCCTCACTTCATGGCCGCCATGCGGAGGTCCTGGAAAGACAGCTGGAGCTGGTGCCCGAAGACACGCGTGCCGGAATGTTGCTGGCGGGCGCCTATGCCGCGTTGGGCAGATCCGAAGACGCCGCCCAGCGACTGCGGCGCGTCTTGTCAATGAATATCACCGACTCCCACACGATCTACAACGCGGCCTGCACGTACAGCGTTCTGGGGCGGAAGGAGGAAGCTCTGATCGCGCTCAGGAAGGCTATCGAGGCCGGCTACGGTGAGTGGGAACTGGCATCGCTCGATCCCGACCTGAACTGCATCCGCGACGAACCCGAGTTCGGCCGCCTCATGAGCATGTTGAAGCGCAGGACGCCACCGCGTTGACCTCCGCGGGGTGCCTCGGTGGTCGCGCTGTAACGGGTGTCCATCTGGGTGTCCATAATCCTCGGACTCTACGACCCTCCTCGGACTCCTCGGACATGGGAAGAGGCAACGAATTGGCTAAGTCCTTTGTTCGCTGCCTCTCTCACGCGGCCTTAAAATCCCAGGCCTTCGGGCCATCCGGGTTCGAGTCCCGGCCCCGGCACCATCACCAACGAACCAGCCGGCAACGTCGATCGTCCTGCCCCCCGATCGATCCTGGAAGACGTTGCCGCAGACGTCGGTGTTCGAGGACGCGGCGGGGGCCGCCGACCGCCGCCCTGTTCCCCCGCAGCATCTTGTTGCGGAAGGCATTGATCGTGGACTCGCTCGCGGAGTAGAGTCGGCGAGCGTCGCGGTTGATCCGCTTCCTCAGGACCTGGTTGCCCTTGCCGTAGGTGGCCATGAACCGCACCGGACACTCATCGCAGACGTGGTTGGCGATCGTGGTGATGGTGCATTTTCTGGTCACGATCATCCACGGAATGGCACATAGCAAGGCGAACGTGCCGCTCTCGGCCACAGGCACCGCATTTGTCTTCCTGGTTGTTCTTGCAGGGCCGTTGCTCGGCCTTGGCATCACCTGGCCCTATCCGCGAGCCGGAGCCGGGTTGATCGGTCTGACCTTGGCCGGCGCCTTCGTGTTCGGAGTCCTCAATCACTTTGTGCTCACGAGTCCGGATCACATTGCGCACGTGGACGTTCAGTGGCGTCCGCTCCTCACGACAACAGCAGTGTTGCTCGGGCTGACCGAGGCCCTGGGCGCCGGTCTGGCCGTCTCGTCACTACGCGAGGTGCGGTCATCATGAAGGTGTTCGTAGCCGGTGGTTCTGGAACGATCGGCGTTCCGCTTGTACGCACGTTGATGACGTCAGGACACCAGGTCACGGCGATGACGCGATCGTCGGACAAGCAGGCGGAGTTGCGTGCGCTCGGTGCGGTCCCCGCCCTTGTGGACGCACTCGATCGTCAGTCACTTGTTGCGGCGGTCGCAGGAGCGAGCCCGACCCATGTCGTTCATCAACTGACGGCGTTGCCCAAACAAGGCCCACGCAGCGCGAGAGACGTCGAAGCGACGAACCGCCTGAGGATCGAAGGGACACGCAACCTGCTGGAAGCCTCTGTCAACGCCGGCGTGCGGCGATTCCTCGTCGGATCGTTCGCTCTTCTCTCGCCTCGAGAGTCGGCTCCGGCGGAATCGGAAGATGAAGCGGCAGCCGCGGTTCGGTCGATGGAAGGCCAGGTGATGGAGGCGACGGCGCGTGGATCCATCGAAGGTGTCGTTGTGCGTTATGGAATGTTCTACGGTCTCGAAACACCGTCAACCGTCAAGATGGTCGAAATGGTGCGTAAACGCCGGCTACCCGTCGTGCGCGGTGACGGGGGACTGCTGCCGGTAATCCATCTCGACGATGCAGTGAGCGCGACAGTGGCCGCGCTCATCCACGCTCCGGCCGGCAGTGTTTACGATATCGTCGACGATCAAGCGGTCAGCATGACGCAAATCGTGGAAGCTGTCGCCGAATACACGGGGTCAGCGGCGCCGTTCCGCGTGCCTGCATGGCTGATTCGACTCATCGCACCGTACATGGCGCGCATGATATCGATGCGGATGCCTCTCTCGAACGCGGGCGCCAAGACGGAGCTGGGTTGGAAGCCGAAGTATCCGACGATGCGCGACGGTTTGTCCCGGATGTTTTCGGGCGCGGCTTGAGCATTGGGTGAAGAGGCGGCGGAGCGGCGACGCCGCTGCTGGGTGTCGTAGCCGGAAGTCATGCTCAAGGGTCCGGTATCGCGTCAGGCGAGCTCGCGATCCAGCGCTGCGAGAAACGGTTCGGCCGGGACGTAGTGCTCGTTCGGCCTCACGACGTTGCGGCGGAACGTCAGAGGGTGGCATTCGAGGCCGCCCTGGAGGAGATTGCGGGCGGCGATGCCGCGCACGTCGTAAACGCACATCACGACCGTGGGGAGCTTACGGATCGCCTCCGTAACGCGTGCCTCGAGGCGGAGCAGCTCCCGGTCGTTGGGCCAGCCGGGCTTGCCCCAGCCAAGGTTCCCTAGGACTCTTACGAACGGCTCGCCGCGATCGACGGCGCCCTTGACCCGATCGCCGACCTCTTCGAGCAGGGCGTCACCCGAGCTCTCTCCTGAGACGAAATGCAGCCGGTCTTCCCGCCTCAGGGCCGCCGGATCGAGACCGGCGCGCTTCAGGCCGGCCTCGACGCGTGGGTTGGTCTCGTCGAGTCCCACGAGGACGCACGTCTCGCTCTGGCGGGCACCGGCCGCGACGAAGCCGAGGGCGTCCTCGAATTCCCGCTCCGACTCCCAGAAGTACGCCAGATGGTCGCCGGGGGCCACGACCGCCTGCGCGAGACCAAGCGTCACGCCGGGTCGGCGGGGACCGGGGCGGTGAAGGCCGTGATCGCGGAAGAGGCCGAGGAGCCGCTCCTTCTGCGGACCAGTCGCCGGCTCTCGAAGATCGCCGATGCGTCCCAGCGACGCGACGACCATCTTCATCTGCGCGACGTGGGCGCGGCATACGGAGCAGGAGCGACAGTGAGCTTCGAAGCGCCTCCGGTCGGCCGGCGGGAGATCTCCCTGCAGGTAGGCAGTGATTTGATCCTCAAGCTCATGGCAGGCTGCATTTCCGGAGGACATCGGTTCTTCATTCCCCGTCGAGATAGTACCGAAGCGCCGCCCGCACCCTCGAACGCGCCCGGTGCAGCAGCACCCTCTGATTTGTCTCGCGAATCCCCAGGATGTTACACACTTCCTCGCTCGAGCGCCCTTCGACGTCCCGCAGCGTCAGGACGATCCGCAGATTCGCGGGAAGCGCCTCGATGGCCTTCCAGAGGTGTTCGCGTGCCTCGCCTGCCAGGAGCATCGTCTCGGGGGATGGCCCCGGGTCGCCGGCGGTCATCGAGCGTGCTCCAGGGAGGACGGCCTCAGGGTCCTCAAGCTCGTCCATCCCCAGGTTCGCGAACGGTATCGTCCGGCCCTCTCGCAGCGCGCGGGTCTTGGCGCGGTTGATGAGTATGCGCAGGATCCAGGTCTTCAGGGATGAGCGCCCCTCGAACGCCCATACCCCCTGGATCACGCCGAGCCAGGTGTCCTGAACCACCTCCTCAGCAATGGCAGCATCGGAAACATAGAGGCGGGCCATGTTGCGCAGGGAGGCATGGTGCTGCTCCACGAGGCGCGTGAAGGTGTTCTCATCGCCCTGACGCAGCGCCACGACGACGCTGAGGTCCTCTTCGGACGCGGCTCGGCCGTGTCCCGGCGCCGCGGCGCGCGGTGCGGCCGTGCCCTCCTTCACTCCTTCGGAATCCTTCGTCATGCCGCGTCCGCCTGGAATGCGATGCGTCGCGCGTTGAGCGGATTATAGCGGGTTGTAACGATCGACGTGTTCCCGAGACCAATGAGCGGAACGAGGGCTCCACGACGCCCAGAAAAGGAGACGACGATGAAGACGATCGCTCGAGCAGTCCTGGCTCTCACGCTGCTGTCCACCCCGAGTTTCGCAGCCAACCTCGTCAACGTGGCGGGCGCGAGCCATATCGCCATCGAGGGCTACGACCCGGTGGCATTTTTCACCGACGCCAGACCAGTGAAGGGTTCTCCGTCCATCAGCGCCACGCACCAGGGGGCCGTGTACTTTTTCGCCAGCGAGGACCACAAGCAGCTGTTCACGGCGAGTCCCGACAAGTACGTGCCGCAATACGGGGGATTCTGCGCGTTCGCTGTCAGCCGCGACGCGCTCGCCCCGGTCGATATCAGCACGTGGCAGATCCGGAACGGCAAGCTGTATCTCAATTTCGACCACGACATACTGAAGAAGTTCAACGCCGACATCGACGGCAACGTGGCCAAGGCGGACGCGAACTGGCCCGGGCTCATCCAGAAGAACAGCAAGTAGACCAACGAGACAGACACGCCCCCCAGGGGGAGAAGGAGAGACAGTCACATGACGATGCACCGCACGAAAATGATCGACGGGCTGAAGATCTTCTACCGCGAAGCGGGCGATCCCTCGAAGCCGACTCTGGTCCTGCTGCATGGGTTCCCGACGTCGTCGCACATGTTCCGGCACCTGATTCCGGCCCTCGCCGACCAGTTTCATGTCGTCGCACCCGACTACCCCGGGTTCGGCCTGAGCGACGCTCCGTCGCCCGGCACGTTCCGCTACACTTTCGACAGGCTCGCCGAGATCACGGAAAAACTGCTTGTTGGAGAGCTGGGGCTGCGGAGTTTCGGGCTCTACATGCAGGACTACGGTGGGCCCATAGGATTCCGGATCGCGATGCGTCACCCTGAATGCATCGAGTGGCTCGTGGTCCAGAACAGCAACGCCTACGAGGAGGGGTTCAGCGGGTTCTGGAATCATCTCCGGCAGCAGTACTGGAGCAATCCGACGGCCGAGACGGAGGCCCCGCTGCGCAACCTGCTCTCGCCCGAGGCCGCCAGGTGGATCTACGTCGAGGGAGCACGCGACCAGGAGAGGATCAGTCCGGACAACTGGATCGTCGATCTGGCCGCGCTGTCGCGGCCGGAGAGCGATCGCATCCAGCTCGATCTCTTCTACGACTACCGCACCAACGTGGCGCAGTACCCTGCCTGGCAGAATTACCTGCGCACCCGCAAGCCCCCGACGCTTGTCGTCTGGGGCAAGAACGATCCGGTGTTCACTGTGGAGGGGGCGAGCGCATTCCGTCGTGATGTCCCCTCCGCGGAGATTCATCTGCTCGAGACCGGCCACTTTGCGCTCGAAGAGGACCACGACACGATCGTCGGGCGCATGAAGGAGTTCTACGACCGCGAGGTTCAGGGCGTCCTCCACACGAGCAGCCGGGCGCGCACGATCGTGTGACGCCGCAGCATTGAGCCATAGATCAGCGGCACGCTGGGATACGGGATGATCCTGATGAACTGCAGTGATAGTTCGAGAGCCATCCGACGAGGACAATGATGGCGCCCATCGTGATAGAGAGGATTCGCGCAGGCCCACCGAACCCGATGCCAAACGGCACCACGATCAGGAGAGGACCAACAATGCGTTCGACCCAACCATGATAAGGGAACGCCAGCAACTTGGCGGCGCCAAGCGGGAAATCGGTGATCAGCGTCAGGATGGCGTGGACCCCCGCCAGGGCATAGGCAGCCATCGACGCGGCGCCGGTCAGTCCGATCAGGGTGGGTGAGGCCAGGAACAGCAGGACGGTCGCGTAGTCAAGATATCCGTGGATCCTTGGTGATATCGGCTTCATGCGGTTTGGATGACGCGAGGCATCACCTGGATTCAGGCGAACGGTATACTCTCGGAGCGAGACATGAAGAGCGACCTCGGAAAAGAACCCGCCTCCTCCGAAATCACCCCGGAGCACCTGTATCTGCGGCGCCGAGAGTTCATCAAGAACGGCCTGCTCTTCGCCGCCACGAGCGCCGGGGTCGGTGGCGGCCTGGTGTGGCTTCTGAGGGGCCGGCGTGGAGCCCGGTTGGAGCCGACCAGGTCGGCCGGGGACGATCGTCCAGGCCGCCTCGAGTTCTCCACAAACAACCCCACGAGCACATCCGAGCCAATGACCCCTCTGGGGGACGTCACCTCGTACAACAACTTCTACGAATTCGGAACCGAGAAGGAAGATCCGGCCGCGAACGCGGGCACGCTGCGACCGCGACCGTGGACGGTCGCCATCGAGGGTGAGGTCAAGCGGCCTCAGGTCCTGGACATCGATCAGCTCATCAAGTGGGCGCCTCTGGAAGAGCGGATCTATCGCATGCGCTGCGTCGAGGCTTGGTCGATGGTCATCCCCTGGATCGGGCTGCCGCTCCGCGATCTCATCGCACGGGTCGAGGCGACCTCCAGAGCCAGATATATCGCCTTCACCACGCTTCTCGACCCGAATCAGATGCCCGGGCAACGCCGCGCCGTCCTCGACTGGCCGTACGTGGAGGGACTGCGTCTCGATGAGGCGATGCACCCGCTGGCGCTCCTGGCGGTGGGTCTTTATGGCAAGCCGCTCCCCAACCAGAACGGCGCGCCGCTGCGCCTGGTGATTCCCTGGAAATACGGCTTCAAGGGGATCAAGTCGATCGTGAAGATCCGGTTCACCGAATCGCAGCCGCCCACGACATGGAACCTCGCCGCTCCCGGGGAGTATGGGTTCTACGCCAACGTCAATCCGGCTGTCGATCACCCGCGCTGGAGCCAGGGGACCGAGCGTCGTATCGGCGAATTCCGGCGCCGGCCGACCCTGCCGTTCAACGGCTATGCCGAGCAGGTCGCTGACCTTTACTCCGGCATGGACCTCCGGCGGTACTTCTAGAGCGCTTCCCGACAGGGGGCATGGCGATCGATATTGCGATGTCTCATGGTCAGCGGCCCTGGCTCAAGCCGGCCGTGTTCACCGGCTCGCTCGTTCCGCTCGTGGTTATCCTCGGAGAGGCCCTGCTCGGTCGGTTGGGATCGAACCCGATCGCGGAAGCGCTGAACCGACTCGGCCTGATGGCGCTGGTCTTCCTTGTCGCCGCCCTCACCTGCACGCCGCTCAAGGCGACGTTCGGATGGACTTGGCCCATCCGGCTGCGCAGGATGCTCGGCCTGTTCGGCTTCTTCTACGCACTGCTGCACCTGATGACGTACCTTGGGATCGACCAGGCCTTCGATGCGCGGGCCATCCTCGCCGACATCACGAAGCGGAAATTCATCTTCATCGGGTTCGCGGCCTTTGTCACGCTGGTTCCTCTCGCCGCCACCTCGACCGCCGCATCCGTCAGGCGTCTCGGCTTCGTCCGTTGGAAACGGCTGCACCGTCTGGCCTACGTCGCCACCGCCCTCGGCGTGGTCCACTTCACCTTGCGGGTCAAGAAAGACCTGCGGGAGCCCGTTGTCTATGGCCTCGTCCTGATCGCGCTTTTTCTGGCACGGGTGGCCGTTCAGCTCCATTCGCGCTGGCTGGTGCGCAAGTGAGGCAGGAACTCATGCTGCGATGTGATTGCCACTCGATCCCCATCTTCTCCGTACCTAAGGCGCCTGAGCACATCGTGCTGCCCAACGATCGGTTTCAACCTCCGGCTCTCAAATCTCGTCCGTTCCCCCGATTCTCTTCGACCACGACAACGGCCCCTTTCTTCAGGATGCCAAGAGTGTTCTCCAAGATCGGCTTCGTGAAGTTCCCGCCGTTCGGCAGGCGCTGTAGGCCCTGGTGGAGAAGATGCAAAGGCTCATGATCCTGCTTGCGCAGCCAGTTCGCCCACGCATATCGCGCCGAGGATCCGGGGATCGAAAGAGATCCAGCCGAACTTTGTGATCATCCGCGCGAGAGGGTGGGAGTGGACGCGAATCGGGTGTCCATCTGGGTGTCCATAATCCTCGGACTCTACGACCCTCCTCGGACTCCTCGGACACGGGAAGAGGGCAACGAATTGCCAACTCCTTTGTTCGCCGCCCTCCTCCCGTGGCCTTAAAATCCCTTGGCCCTCTGGGCCATGTGGGTTCGACTCCCGGCACCAATGGACTGGCCTCGAAACGAGCGGCGCCTTCCTGCTCGAAAGCGTCGAGTCGGTGGCAAGGGTCATGGCTTCCTGAGGGTCGCGACCCAGTTGACGAGCACGTTGATCGGCTCTTCCTTCGATGAGATCCGCTGGTTGACGATGAAGCGCTTGCCGTCCGGGAAGACGTCGTAATAGGTATCGGTCGATTCGGGCGAGGCGATGTTGAAGAGAGGGACCGGGGAAGCCGTCCGGAACGGAGCGACGCCGGTCACCGGTGCCGCCATCAGCGTGGAGTCGGGCGCGAGGTAGTAGATTTCGCGGCCGTCGCCTCTCCAGGAGGGAGTACGGCCGCCCCGACTCGAGACCCGCCATGTTCCGCCGGATTCGCGGAATGGCCGGACGTAGATCTCGGACGTGCCGGAAACATCCGAGTCGTACGCGACCCAGCGGCCGTCCGGAGAAAATCGGGCGCCCCCCTCCGCGAAGGGTGTAGCCAGAAACGGCACCGGCTTTCGATCGCCCTCGAGAGGGAGCAGCCACAGGTCCCACCAGGTCTGCGGGGTAGTGGTCCCGAAGATCAGGAACCGGCCGTCCGGCGACCACGATAGCGGAAACTTCGAGACCTCGCTCGCCAGAAGAAGTTTTTCACTTTCCGGCTCGTCGGCGCGGATGATGTAAAGATCCCCAGGTCCGCCACGGTCCGAGGTAAAGACCAGGCGCGTTCCGTCAGGGGACCAGATCGCGTTGGTGTCATCCCCCGGGTCGGTTGTCGTGCGCGTCGCGACGCTCCTCGAGACATCGATCACCCAGAGATCTCCTGTCGGCGTGCTGGTGGTCGCGCGCGACATCACCAATCGCCTCCCATCCGGCGAGAGGCGAGGGCCGGTCCAGGATCCCGACTCCACGAGCCTCCCCAGGTCTTGCCCCCGGCGGTCGACCAACACGGGCTGGCCCCATGCGCGCGGTGGCGTGTACCAGCTGAGCGTGCCATCGAACGAGGCCGACAGGGCTCGTTGACCGGTCGTCCACGAAGTGGAAGGGAGGTCCACGCCCAGGGGGGCCGCTTCGCCGCGGAGCTCCAGTCGATCGGGATCGAAGGCCTGCGCCACCAGGGTGCTGCCGCGGACGAACACGAGATATCCGGGGGATGCGTAGACTGCGAGCGAGCTCGACTCCGTGATGCGCTTGACGTTGCTCGATCCGAGCTCTCCGACAAAGAGGTCCCCGGGCTCCCGGCCCGATGATCCGGAGGAGTAGTAGAGGAAGTGCCGTCCGTCCGGGAGAAACCAGGGCCAGCGATGCGTGCCTTCGCGTCGCTGCTCATTCAGGGTGGTGGCCGAGGTGGCCTTGCCCCCCGAGGCCGAAACCTGCATCAGTGGTCCGTGGTGATCCGGAGCGAACACGATCCGATCGTCCGCTCCCCAGGACGCACCGCGGGGATCCGGCGTCGCCGCAAGCGCTTCAGGGGGACCTCCCGATATCGCAATCCGCTTGAGCTCGCCGTTGGCGAAGAAGCCCACGGACCGGCCGTCGGGCGACCAGAAGGGCAGCTGCGCTTCTTCGGTCCCCGGGAGCGTTTCGGCCTTGGCGTCCCCGAGCGCGCGCATCCAGAGCATCACGGGACCGCCCGGCTCCCGCGCCCCAAAGACGAGGCGGCTGCCGTCCCGCGCGACCGCGATGGTTCCAACCAGGCGCCGGTCCTGAGGCGCAGCGATCTCGAATCGGATCGGCCGCCCCGGCGCAGCCCGAGGAGAGCCATGCCGGATCGGGAGCAGGGTCGCCGCGATCGCCCCCGCGAGAAGCCCCGCAATTCCCAACCAGAAAGCATGCGGTATGCGGCGGGCTTGAGGCGCAAGCGTGCCGGCTGCCACGCCTCCGGAGTCTACCGAGAGCGCTTCGAGGTCGAAGGCGAGGTCTCTCGCGGACTGGAAGCGGCGTTCGGGAGTCTTCTCGAGGCAGTGCCGCACGATGCGCTCCAAGCCAGGCGAGACGTTCTGGTTGGTCGCCAAGAGGTCAGGCGGATCCTCCTTGAGGATCGCCGACATCGTGTCCGCAGTCGACTCGCCCTGGAAGGCGCGCCTGCCCGAAAGCATCTCATAGAGGATCAAGCCGAAGGAGAAGATGTCCGACCGTGCGTCGGTGGGCTTGCCGCGCACCTGCTCGGGCGACATGTAGCCCACCGTGCCCATCACGATGCCCGAGTCCGTCGTGGGGGTGGTCGCGGTCGGGAGCCTGCTGAGCGGACCGCCGTCCTCCTGGTGCGTCAGCTTGGCGAGCCCGAAGTCGAGGATTTTGACTCGCTCGTCCTTCGTGACGAAGAGGTTCTCGGGCTTCAGGTCCCGGTGGATGATGCCCTTGTCGTGTGCCGCGGCCAGGCCGTCGGCGATCGGCTTCGCGTAGCCGATCGTCTTGCGGGGCGAAAGTTTGCCGCAGGAGAGCAGCGAACGCAGCGTGACGCCTTCGAGCAGCTCCTGGACGACAAACGGAGCTGCCTCGTAGGACCCGATGTCGTAGACGGCTGTGATGTTGGGGTGGTTGAGGAGTCCCGCGGCTCTGGCCTCCTGCTCGAACCGTCGAAGACGGTCGCGGTCCGCCGAGAAGGAGGCCGGCAGCACCTTGATCGCGACCTCTCGCCCGAGCCTGGGGTCCCGCGCCCGGTAGACTTCGCCCATTCCCCCGGCCCCGATCTGGCCGAGAATCTCGTAGGGGCCGAGCTTCGATCCGGCTGCGAGGGTCATTTCAGACCTTCGATGATGTACATCTTGATCTCGCACGAACCTAAGCGGGTGCCGGCCGCGAGTGACATTAGTTTATAGGAAGTATAACCGGGGTCTGCGGGTTCCGTGACGATTCCGTCAACTCGTATTTGAGGGCGGGCGGGGAAAACTCGACGGGTGTGGGCGAGGCGCGAGTGGTCTGGGGTGCGAACTGAGAAGATGGTGCGAGTCCCACCGGGGCGTGGAAGAGCAGCACCTGTTGGAGACCCCTTGGGTGGCCGTGAAAACGGGTGTCCATCTGGGTGTCCATAATCCTCGGACTCTACGACCCTCCTCGGACTCCTCGGACACGGGAAGAAGGCAACGAATTGCCAACTCCTTTGTTTGCCGCCCTCCCCCGTGGCCTTAAAATCCCTTGGCCCTCTGGGCCATGTGGGTTCGACTCCCACCCCCGGCACCATCATTAAAGAACCTGCCGGCAGCTCGTAGAAGGTGATCGTCCCACGGGCGGCGTCCGGATCGATGCTGATCTCGTGCACGAAGCCGCGCAGGAACTCCTTACGCTGCTCCAGGGTGCCTTCCTCAAGGACCTCGCGGAATCGCGCCAGGTAGGCCAACGCGTCGCGCGTTCCGGCCTCCAGGTCGATGGGCTGGTACTCGACGCGGTCCAGGTCTGCGAGCCGCGCCTCGACGTCTTGCTTGCGGATCCGGATCTTCCCGAGACGCTCGTCAACGAAGTCCCGGTTGGCGGGCGTGGCGATGTCGAGGAGGCGGTCCGCCTCCGCCTGCAGGGCCGCCAGTTCCGCCTTGACCTTCCCGATCTCCTCTCGTGGGTCCGGCGTCTTGGCCAGGATCTCCTCGGCGAGGAACCTGCGGAGGGTCGCCTGGCCGCCCCGGGCGAGGTACTTCCGGAGGCGCTTCTCGACGCGCTTCAGGATCAGGGTTTCGAAGGGGTCGCGGCGCAGCCAGTAGCGTCGGCAGACCGACCGTCCCTTTGACCGATATCCGCCGCAGACGTAGCTGTAGGAGGCGGTCGGCGACCCATCGTCGTGGTGCCCACCGTTGCAGTGCGTGTACCCCTGAAGTTTGAACCCGCAGTGCTTGCAGACCAGGAGGCTGGTGAGGAGGAAGGGGGAGTTCTTTCCCCGGCCACGTCTAAAATTCTCTCGCGTCTTTTTCTCGTCGGCCCGCCGGGCATGGGCCCGCTCGAACAGATCGTGAGGGACGAGGGCCTCGTGGGCGTCGGGGACCACGATCCAGTCCTGTTTGCCGTTCTTCTCGACCGCGCGGTGGAGCGTCTCTCGTTTCTCCGCCTGGCCATTGGCGATCCGGTGAAATTTCCCCTGGGTGCGCCGGTTCCAGATCAGGGTGCCGGTGTAGGTCTCGTTGTGCAAGATGCCGCGCACCGAAGAGAGGCACCACGTGAACGTGCGGTTCGCCCTCGGGTTGGCGCAGCCGGGGGAGGGAATCTTCTCTTCGTTCAGCCTGGAGGCGATCGCCCTCAGGCCCATGCCGAGGTCGCCGTACATCTCGAAGATCCGCCGCACCGTACAGACACGCTCTGCCGCGCTCGGGACGAGCCTCGCTCGATCAGATTTGGCAGTGCTAAGGCACTCTCGGGGAGGCACCGTCCGGAGAAGAACGCCTTCGACGGAGTAGACCTGCTTCTCCCCGTTCGGCATGAACCGGACACGTTGGTAGGGGTGGCCGGTCCCGTCGGCATACTCTAGGTCGTACCCGTAGGGCGGCATTCCCCCGCCCCAGGATCCGGCGCTCGTGTGGCTCACCAGACCACGGATCGTGACCTTGCTCAAGTCCTTCACGTACTGCCGGGCCTGCCACTGCTTGACTCCGAGGACCAATTCGTCGGAATCGGAACCGTTGAAGTTCTCGTTGCAGTAAACGACCTCGACACCGGCCTGGCGGAACTGGTAGCGCAGGTGGCCGGCCTCATCTAGGTCACCCCGGGAGAAGCGCGAGACATCGAAGACGAGCACGTAGCGCCAGTCCCGCTCCGGGGAGCGGGCAGCCTCGACCATCTGCTTGAAGGCGGCCCGGGCATCCACCGAGGCCCCGCTGATGGCGTCGTCCTCGAACCAGCGGACGATGTCGTAGCCGTGCCGGTCGGCGTAGGCCTCGATGACGCGGCGCTGGTCGTCGAGGCTCTGCTCCTGACGATCTGTGGATCGGCGCAGATAGCCCACGGCGGGCTTGAGCGCGATGCTTGTTGCTCTAGAGGCCTTGTCCTGCACGGTTCTACCTCATCGACCGTCCGACCCTACCTTGGCTCCGCGAGCAACATCAAGGGGATTCTGCGACTCCCCATCCGGGGTCGATTGCGCGACGGGCGCGCCTTTCCGGGCTGCGGAGATCAACCAGCGGGCGAGGAGGCGGAGGGCACTTTCGGTACCTTGTGGAGCCGCCGGCGCAGAGGTCTCCTCCAGGTCCAACGAGGTGAGGTATGGTGACCCTCCTGAGTGGAATGGTTCCCGCGATCGTGTCACCGGTCGTCATCCGGGCGGCAACAGTTGCAATCGCCCTAACTGCTAATCGCGGGGTATGACAGTTCGGTGAAGATGCACGAATTGAAGGAAGGCTACAGCTTCTGTGGCGGAAGCCGGACGGCGCGTCCCTTAGCGACACTCGCTTCAATCTCGGCTTCAGAGAGGCTCAGATGGTTGATCCAACGCTTGATCTGACGTTGCGCGGACTTAAACTTAATGCCGCGGGCAGAGAGCCGCCTGGCCCATGCAGTCCTCCTGCCTGGGAATCGAAGCGGGACCTTGCGTTCCGCGTTTCGTCGGCGCTCCTCATCAACACGATCGGCATCAAGAGTTGAGACTGAAGTCCCTCCCCTGACCACGTACGTCTTGAGCAGTCCCCGTCGGATGCGATCCAGGAGGGCCCTATGCAGCGCGGGTTCTTCGCATCTCAACTGCCGCAGCGAAATAAAGAGTGGGGGATGGTCTAGTGGCGTGTCTCGATGCACGTTAGTCAGGTGCGGGCGCGCCGCGCGGAGGTTCAGGGGACCCAAGGTAACCTCCCCTTCAGCGTCCGTGGCCTCAGGATTTCCCTCGCTTTGCGTGAGGTCGGCCCAGATGAGGTGTCTGCAGGTCTTCTGATACAGGGCCGGCAAACTGATCCACCCGCCGGTGGGCTGAACGAAGGTGCGCTTCAAGCGCTCGTAGGCCGTCAAACGGGCCGATAGTCCTCGCTGGTCTCCTGGGACGAAGAACGCCTTGATCGCTTCACCCTCCTCTGCTTCCGTCAGGAAGCCACGCTGGGCGAGGATGATCGTGAGCCACTGGCAGATGGAGGTGGTCCTGAGACCATCCTGATAAACGAAGTACGTGCCGATGTGAAAAGCGGGCGGCATCGGGAAGCGCAGGACGCCGAGGCGGACCTTGAACTTTGGCACGAGCCAGCGCTCGCGCTGGTCGTGGATCGGTAGACGAAACCTGTAGGGGCCTCTCTGGATCCGCATGTAGAGACGGAAGGGCTGGCTTGGCTCATCGGGGTCGACTTCCGGAGGGGGCCACTTGTATTGCTCGAATACCGCCGCCTCCCACGTGATAGGCAGGTCGGGCTGCCGAGCTTCCGCGAATCGGCACTTCATCTCATGGCGAGGCTTCATGAGCACCGGTTCCATGCCTCCCATAGGCATCGGCTGCGGCGCTTCTTCGTCGAATAGTCTCTTGAGTTCCGCCGTGTGGTGCCGTCGACACTCTTCAGCCCGCTCTGAACGGTAGACCCGGATCCCGCGCCGTATCAACTCCGCGAGCGTCTCTATTGCCTTCGGTGCCGTTGATGCCGGTGGGAGTGTCATACCCCGCGATTATACGGGTGGAGGCAACAGACGTTGTCGGCGACGCCTAGCTTGTTTGCAGCCCTCTTGAAGCTGGTGGGCCTCCGCCAGATCGAGGTGGCCCGAGAACTTGGTGTGCGGCGAAGCACACTCGCCGGTTGGCTCGCCGGATACGCGCCGATGCCGGACGAGGCAGTGCTGAAGACGCACCGACTTATCACCCAACGCCTCAGCGGACTCGCGGCCCCGGTGGAGCAAGGGAATGGTGAACGGATCTGAGAATCAGGGCAGAACAGAGGGACTCAGTCTTCTCCCGCAGCACGATCGTCTGATCACCGATTCGGGTATCAGCCCCGACGTTGCTGCGGCCCGGGGCTACCGATCCGTGGAGACGAAGACAGAACTCCGTCGCCTGGGCTTTGGCGAGACCCAGACTCGAGTCCCTGCTCTGCTGATCCCCGTCTGGAACGCTGCCGGCGAGATCGCCCTTTACCAGATCCGCCCCGATGAGCCCAGGATCATCAAGGGGAAGCCGGTCAAGTACGAGACGCCGGCTGGTGCACGAATGGCTCTGGATGTCCCACCGCCGATCAGGGAGTGGCTCCGCGACCCGGAGCGCCCGCTCTTGATCACGGAGGGTATACGCAAGGCCGACGCTGCCGTCTCGTTGGGTCTCTGCTGCATCGCGTTGCTCGGGGTTTGGAGCTGGCGAGGCACGAACGATGTGGGCGGCAAAGTGGCGCTCCCGGACTGGGAGCGTATCGCCCTGAACGACCGGCGCGTCTACATCGCGTTCGACTCCGACATCATGGAGAAGGACGCGGTGCACGCCGCCCTCGTCCGGCTGAAGGCCTTCCTTGAGAGCCGCAGCGCCAAGGTCTCGTTGATCTACCTGCCCGCCGGTCCGGGCGGCGCGAAGGTCGGCCTGGACGACTATCTCGCCGCTGGCCATACCGTCGACGAACTGATGCAGCTGGCGACCGCCACGTTGAAGACGCCGACATTTGCCCTGAGCGCTTCGCCCGAGGCGGGACCGTACCGGATCGAGAACGGCACCATCTGCTTCGAGAAGCAGACCAAAGACGGCCCCGTTTCGGTGGCGCTGTGCAACTTCGCCGCCCAGGTTAAGGAGGAGATCGTCCTCGACGATGGTGTTGAGACGAACCGCGCGTTCCTCATCGAGGGGACGCTGGTATCCGGCAAGCCGCTTCCCGCCGTCCGCATTGCCGCCGACAAGTTCGCCGGCATGGCTTGGGTCACGCCGTCGTGGGGGCTCGGTGCGGTGGTGAGTGCCGGCCTCGCGACCCGGGATCGGCTCCGCGAGGCCCTGCAGGTCTTGTCGCCGAACGTGACCGTGCGGCAGGTGTATACCCACACCGGCTGGCGCTACGTCGACGGCGTGTGGCGATTCCTGACCGCGTCCGGGGCGGTGGGAGCTGAGGGGTACGATGTCGACCTCGGGCAGGAACTTTCGCGGTACAGCCTGCCGAGGGTCGCTGACAATCCTGCCGGTGCCATGCGGATGAGCCTGAACCTTCTGGACGTGGCCCCGCTCACCGTGAGCGCCCCGCTGTGGGCCGGCGTCTTCCGCGCGCCGCTCGCGAGCGCGCTCCCTCTCGACCTGTCCCTGTGGATGGAGGGCGTGACCGGATCGCTGAAGTCGACCTTGGCCGCGATGTTTTTGTCGCACTGGGGCATCTTCGACCGGACGAAGCTGCCAGGGGCGTGGAGCTCGACGGCGAACTCGCTCGAGCGGCGGGCCTTCGTACTGCAGGACGTCATGTTCGTCATCGACGACTACGCCCCGTCGCCCCTGGACCGGCGCGAGATGGAAGTGAAGGCAGCGCGCTTGCTACGCGCCCAGGGGAACCTCGCCGGAAGGGGACGACTCCGGATCGACCTGACCGAGCGCCCGGGACATCATCCCCGCGGGCTGGTCGTCGGGACGGGAGAGCAGTTGCCGCCGGGCCAGAGCGTTCGGGCGCGCATGCTGGTGATCGACGTCGACCGGCGCACCGTCGACCTGACCCGGCTCTCTGCCGCGCAGAAGTCCGCCGGCGTCCTTCCCAACGCCATGGCCGGGTACGTCGCGTGGCTCGCGCCCCAGATGGACACGATCGGGGTAGCGCTCCGGTCCACCTTCGAGTCGGTGCGGGTGAGGGCTCTCCAGGATGTGCCGCATCTGCGGCTCCCGGAGGCGCTGGCGCACATGTATATCGGCGTCGACTGTGGGCTGAGGTACGCGCAGGAGATAGGTGCGTGCGACGCCACAGAGGCCGGCGATCTCCGCGAGCGCTGCTGGGCCGCCCTGAAGGATCTGGCCGGCGCACAGAAGCAGGTCCTGGAGGAGGAGAGGCCCACCCGGCGCTTCCTGTCGATCCTATTCACCCTGATCCAGCAGCAGCGCGTCCTGGTCCCGCACCGGGAGCAGCATCGGGTACCCGACCGTCGTGACCCACTCGTCGGCTGGCACGACGGCGACTACCTGTACCTGATCCCCGACGCGGTGATGCAGGCGGTCACCCGGTTCGCCCGCGAGGCCGACGAGCCCTTCCCGGTCAACCAGAGGCGGATCCGCCAGGACCTCGTACGCGAGGGGATTGCGGTTCCCGACGGGGACAGGACCACGGCCACGGTGCGGATAGGGAGCGAGGTACATCGGGTTCTGCGGCTCAGTAACATGGCGGTCGAGGCAATGATCGGCCAGGAACTGTCGTTCACGGCCCCGTCTGTAACCGTTGTAACCGCTGTAACCGGTTCTGCGGAGTAAAGAGAGATGGCCTATACCCCCCAGCTTCCCCTGTCTCTGGTGAGGACACAACCTGCCCCCGACTCTATCGCCGGCTCTCATATCGGCGAAAAAGCGGTTACAACGGTTACAACGGTTACGGACATAGAGAATCTGACACTCGCGCAGTTCTCAAGGCAAGGTCGAGCCATTAGGGTGCGCGTCCCGTGGCTTCCAGAAACGCTATGGTTCGTCCCAGGTCTCGATCATGTCGGCCGTCTCATGGCCCAAGGAGTGCGGCGGGGTTGCATCTGGACCGCTGGCGTGCTAACGGACCTGACCAAGAACGGGAGGGGTATGGGCGAAACGACGAGGGACATTGCTCGGGTCAATTTGACATTCGGACCCCAGCTCGACTCGGATGGCTTACCGTGAGG